>CAIOHZ010000280.1 GCA_903858165.1 uncultured Pseudomonadota bacterium | reverse complement strand
CGCCAGCCACGGTGCGAACAGGCGCAGTGGCAACCTTGAGGCCGACGAAGGCTTACGACGGGTCACGAAGGTTTTCATCTGGTTCGAGTTTACGCGAAGGCTCGCTGCGCATAGGTAGGGAAATCCGAAAGTGTGCGCCAGTGAACTCCCCGTCCACCAAATGGATAGTACCGCCATGCGCTTTCACGAAGTCCATGACGACCGAGAGGCCGATACCCGTGCCGGGTACGTGGCCGCCTGGAGGTTTGGCGCCGGTGTAGAAGGCCTCGAAGATGCGCGCGCGGTCCGCTTCGGCAATACCCGGGCCGGAGTCGCCGCAATCGATGATCAGTTCGCCATCCGTCTGCCGGAACCATAGGTAGATGGTGCCGAGCTTGGGGGTGTACTTCACGGCGTTGCTGAGCAGGTTGTCGAGAATGAGGCGGAGTTTGCCGCGGTCGGCGGTCACGTCCACATCGGGGACTTTCAGGTCCAGCCGCAGCCTCTGCCCTACCAGTGTGAGTTGCTGCGAGTCCATCACGCTCTTCACGAGTGGCCGCAGCCGAAACTCGGAAAGCTCCAGCGCCCCGCCTTTGGCGGCCCAGGCACTGAAGCTGAGCAGGTTCTCGATCATGCGCTGCAGGCGGATGCCGTTTTCGCGAAGAATGGCGGTGACTTCGCGTTGCGCTGGGTCGAGGTCGCCGACGGCGCCTTCCATGAGCAATTCGGTGCCTTCGCGCAGGTTTGCCAACGGTGTTTTCAGTTCATGTGACATATGGCGCAGGAACCGGTTTTTCTCTTCTTCCAGTTCCACCAAACGCGTGCGCAGCCATTCCAGCTGTTGTCCAAGTTGCTCCAGGTCCGTGGGGCCACTGATGGCGATGGGCGTATCGAACTGACCGCTGCCGAGTTTGGCGATAGCCCGGTCTATTTGCTTCAGCGGCCGTACCAGCAGCATGACAAACAGCAAGACGAGGAGAGCAGTGACCGGGACCAAGGCGGCGGCTTGCAGCAGCAGTTGCTGCTGGGTTTCTTCCGTGGCCGTTTGTAGTGCCGCAAGTTCTTCGCTGGTCTGCAGGGCGTTGGCTGTCGCCAAGTCGTTGGCGGCCAGAAGCATGGGTTCGAAGTTACCCAGCAGACCCGTCAAGACTGCGGCCTGAGTGAAGTCGTCAGCGGGCAGTGCGACGGCATTCGCGATGGCTTTCGCGTGTACTTGCAGCTGCTTGAGATGCCCGCGGTAGACAGGGTCCCCTCGCAAGCCCAGGAGCGCTTCCAAGTGGCCGTCCAGCGCGGCGTACTGTTCGGCCACGGCGGCTTGCATGGATGGGTCTTGGGTTAGCAGCCAGAGGCCGGACCGCCGTTGCATGGCCGACAAAATGGGTGCCAGCGCTTGGACATGTCGCGTGGATTCCACGCCTTGGTGCACCAGGCTGGCGCTGCGCTTGGCCAGATGGTTCATCTGCAGCGCCGCGTTGGAGGCCGCCAGCAACAGCGGCAAAGTCACCAGCACGAAGCCGGCGACAAGCATGCCGCGCAACGAGCTGGGGCGGCCGAATCTCACGGTTCAGGTGGCCGGTTGGTCGAGCAGACGACGTTCCCAGGCGAGTGAAGTGCGCACGATGTGGTCGAGGTCATCGTGTGCAGGAACCCAACCCAGTACCTCGCGGATACGGTCTGCCTTGGCGATGAGCATGGGCGGGTCACCGGCGCGACGCGGTTCTTCGCGGATCACCAGGGGCTGCCCCGACACACGAGCGACGGCATCCAGCAGTTCGCGCACGCTGAAGCCCTTGCCATAGCCGCAATTCAGGGTGAGGGAAGCGCCGCCCTTGCGCAGGTAGACCAGTGCCTTCAAGTGCGCCGCAGCGAGGTCTTCCACGTGGATGTAGTCGCGTATGCCGGTACCGTCGGGTGTGGGGTAATCGGTACCGAAGACGGCCACGTGCGGGCGCTTGCCCACCACATGCTCCACCGCCACCTTCGTGAGCAGGGTAGCCTTCGGTGTGCTTTGGCCAATGCGGCAGCCCGGGTCCGAACCTGCCACGTTGAAGTACCGCAGCACGACATGGCGCAGCGGCGTGACGGCGGAGAGATCGCGCAACATCCATTCGCTCATCAGCTTCGAGGTGCCGTACGGATTGATGGGGGCGTTGGGCGTATCTTCTGCGGCAACGCCGCCCGGTGGCAGGCCGTAAACGGCTGCCGTGGAACTGAACACAAAGTGCTTCACGTCGGCGGCGGCCGCACATTCCAGCAGGTTGCGCGTAGCGGCAGTATTGTTACGGTAGTACTTCAGCGGGTCCGCGACGGATTCCGGCACGATGGTATGTGCCGCGAAATGCATGATGGTGTCCACTTGGTGTTCGCGCAGCACGCGGGCCACCAGCGCGCTGTCGGCGGTGTCGCCGACCACGAGTTCGCCATGGGTTACTGCACTGCGAAACCCGGTCGAAAGGTTGTCCAGAACCACCACGCGTTCGCCGGCTTCGCCGAGCTGACGGACCACGTGGCTGCCGATGTAACCGGCACCGCCGGTCACGAGAATGGTGTGTTCGTTCATGCGTCCCATCATACTGCACCCCATGGACCCTGAAGTCTCCCGGAATGTGAACGAAACCCCGTATTCAGGGCTGACTCCCGACGTCCTGCAGGAAGGCTTGGCGGAACTGGGATTTCTGACCGATGGCCGCCTGTTGGCCTTGAACAGCTACGAGAATCGGGTTTACCAAGTGGGCATCGAGGATGCCGAGCCGGTCGTGGTGAAGGTGTACCGCCCGGGCCGCTGGACGCGGGTGGCGCTCGAAGAAGAGCATTCCTTCGCGCTGGAGTTGGCGGCGGCCGAGGTGCCCGTGGTGGCGCCGTTGGTCATCGCCGGCCGGACACTGCATGAAATGGCGGGCTTTCAGTGGGCGGTGTACCCCCGCCGTGGGGGCCGCTGGCCCGAATTGGGGACCGCGGAGGAACGCGAATGGATGGGACGCTTTGTGGGGCGCTTGCACCGGGTGGGCCGGGCAGGGCGCTTCGCTTCGCGCCCGAAGCTGTCGCCGGCGCGGCTCGGCGACGACAGTATCGACTTCGTGCTGGACGGTGATTGGCTGCCGGATTATTTGGTGGACCGCTACGAGGCGCTGGCCGGGGAACTGGTAGACCGCGCTACTGACGCGTTGGAAGCTATTCAGCCGGGGCAATTGCGTATTCACGGCGATTGCCACCGTGGCAACGTGCTGTGGACCGATGCTGGCCCGCATTTCGTGGACCTTGATGACTGCATGACCGGCCCGGCCATACAGGACCTGTGGATGTTGCTGGACGGCGAACCGGAGCAGATGCGCGGGCAACTGCGGGATTTGCTGGCTGGCTACGAAGTGTTTACGCCGTTCGATGCCGCCGAAGTTCGCCTGATTGAACCGCTGCGGGCCTTGCGCGTGGTGCACTACGAGGCTTGGCTGGCGCGGCGCTGGGGTGACCCTGCTTTCCCCAAGGCTTTTCCGTGGTTTGCCGAACCCCGGCACTGGGAGCGGCACGTGTCGTCGTTGGAAGACTGCCTGCGGCTCTTCGAGGCCCCGCCGCTGTGGTAATTTTTGCCCCGGGGGGAGTGGCCCCCCGTTTCGGGGAGGAACCTCCCTGCGTAGGAAACCTGATATGACGCCATCACGCCATCGCTCGCTACTTCGCTCCTGCCGCTGGGGGGCTTTGGCTCTCGTCGCTTTGCTTGCCGCTTGCGGTGGCGGTGGCGGTGGTTCCAGCAGCGGTGGCGGCAATGGCGGTACGGGCCCCACACCGCCGGGGGTCGGCACGGTGAATGGTCAGATTACCTTTGACCGCGTGCCTTACCGTACCAGTGGTGGCGTGAATGCTCTCGATTTCGCGGCGGTGACGCAGGCACCGGCGCGTGGCGTGGTACTGGAACTGCTGCCGGGTGGGGGTGGCACCGCGCTGGCCACGACAGTGACGGATTCTACCGGCCGCTACAGCATGAGCGTGAATGCCGGCACATCGGTACAGTTGCGCGTGCGCGCCAAGCTGACGGAAGCTGCCACGACCCCGGCGTACACGGTTACCGTGGTGGATAACACTTCGGCCAATGCGCCGTATGTCTTCGACGGCACGACCTTTACCGCCGCGGCGGGCACCACGACCCGCAACGTGAACTTCGCCTCCGGCTGGAATGCGGCCACCAGCGCTTATGTCGATGTTGATCGCGCCGCCGCACCGTTCGCCATTCTCGATACGCTTTACAAGGCCATTACCACCATTCGTGCGGCAGATAGCGCGGCGAGCTTCAGGGAACTCAAGGTGTTCTGGAGCACACGCAACAAGCCCGTGAGTACGCCGTTTCAGGTGTCTAGTGGCAACATCAATTCAACCTTCTTTACTGCGGTGGCCGCGGGCACCGGTGCTGACGCTGTGGAAGCGGGCATTTATGTGCTCGGTGATGCGTCTACCGACACCGACGAATACGACGAGTCCGTCATTGCACACGAATACGGTCACTACTATCAGGACGTGTTCTCGCGCGACGAATCTATGGGCGGCGAACATTCCGTTGGCGAAAAAACGGACTTGCGCCTGGCCTTTTCGGAAGGCTGGGGAAATGCCTTCTCGAGCATGATGCGCAGTAGTGCGTCCTACAAGGACAGCGGCAAGCCTGGTACGACGCAGGGCTTTGGCTTCGATCTCGAACGTAACGATTTCGACGACACCACCGGTGCCACGGGTTGGTTCTCGGAAGGCAGCATTCAGGAAATTCTCTGGGACCTCTTCGACAATAGCGCTGGCGAAAGCGGCGACACAGTGGCGCTGGGCTTTGGTCCTATTCACGAAGTGATGAAGGGCGGGCTGAAGCAGACGCCGGCACTGGTTGGCGTCTTTCCGTTTCTGGCAGCCCTGAAAGCCGCCAACGCAGGTAGTGCTGCTGGCATCGATGCGTTGGGGCAGGCCTCCGGCATCGTCATGGCTGGCATCGACGCTTGGGGCAGTACGGAAACGAACCATGGTGGCCGCGCCGACAACCTGCCGGTGTATCGCGCGCTCGCTATTAATGGTGGTGCCGTGACGGCGGTGAGTACCAACAACGTGGACGGTACTTTGAAGCTCTACAACGGGCTCGGTAGCCGCAGGTTTTTCCGGCTGACGGTACCTACCGCCGGAACCATCAGCATTCGCTTGGCCGGCCCGGTTGGCGCAGATGCCGACTTCTACCTTTACAAGGGTGTCAGTGGCATGGTGGAGTTCGGGGGTTGCCCCGGTTCCACCAGTTCGCCTGACGGCTGTGCCGACAAGCCCACCGAAGTGGAAACGTGGTCGAAGAACTTGTCTGCGGGTGACTACGTGCTGGAAGTAATGGACTTCAACCGAATCGACGACTTGGCCACGCCGGCCCCTACGCTTGGCGACACCACCCTTACCCTAACCGTCACCCAACCGTGAGCGGCGACACCATGAGCAACTGCACCGTTTCCTTGTCCGCCACCCTGCGTGGCGCCCTGCTGGTCAGTAGCTTGCTGCCTTGGTTGGCAGGGTGCGGTAGTAACGAACCGCCTGCGCCCGCCAAGACTGCTGCGGATGTCGCCCGGGTAGCGCATATCACTCGCGACTTGGTGGAGGGCGTGCCGATGGGTAAGCCTGTGGCGCCCGTGGAGGTGAAGTTCGGTCTCCTGTCAGTGCCCCAGCCCGGCGTGCCATTCAAGGTGCGCGTGGTGTTGTTGCCGGGGGCCACGGTGCCCACCATGGACGTCGAGGTGTCGGCTAGCGAAGGCTTGGTGTTGCTCGACCCCATCGCTCCTGTCACGTTGGACAAGGTGAGCGCTGGCACGGTCCATCAGGTGACGGTGACAGCTCAGGCGCCCGGTGCGGGTGGCTACGTGCTGAATGTGGCGGTAACGCTCAACGACCCGGCGGGTGAGCAAACCCGTGTGCTGGCCTTCCCAGTGTTGGTCGGCGGGTCGGCGATGCCTGCGCCCGTCTCGCGTGCCAAGCCTAGCCCTAGCCCTAACCCTGGCCCAGGGTCAGGCGTGAACGACGCTACCGAAGCGGTGGTACCACTGGCAGGCAGAGAAACCACGCGCTGAAGACCGGCGCAGCTAGTTGGCGGGCAGCAGCTCGCTGGATGGGCTATACTTGTGCGGATATCACCGGCCCGGGGACTTTCCCCGGGCCGGGTTTTTTTATGGGTACCCCATCGTGATCCAGAACCTGCGCAACATCGCCATCATCGCCCACGTCGACCACGGCAAGACCACGCTGGTCGACCAGTTGCTGCGGCAGTCCGGCACGCTCGATGCTCGCAAGGCGCCGACGGAACGCGTCATGGACAGTAATGCCCAGGAACGCGAGCGTGGTATCACCATTCTGGCCAAGAACACGGCCATCCGTTGGTCCGACTATCGCATCAACATCGTCGACACGCCGGGCCACGCCGACTTCGGCGGTGAAGTGGAACGTGTGCTATCCATGGTCGATTGCGTGCTGCTGCTGGTCGACGCGGTTGATGGCCCCATGCCGCAGACACGCTTCGTGACGCAGAAGGCGTTTCGCCATGGTCTGCGCCCTATCGTGGTCATCAACAAGATTGACCGCCCTGAGGCGCGTCCGGACTGGGTCATCAACCAGACCTTCGACTTGTTCGATCGCTTGGGCGCCACGGACGCGCAGCTGGATTTCCCCATCGTCTATGCCTCGGCGCTGCGTGGCTTCGCCACCCTAGATGCGTCCGTCCTGACGGACAACATGGATGCCTTGTTCGAAGCCATCGTCAAGCACTGCCCGGCGCCCGACGTGGACCCGGAAGCGCCTCTACAGCTGCAGATCAGCCAGCTCGACTACTCGCCTTATGTGGGTGCCATTGGTATCGGCCGCATCAAGCGTGGCCGTCTCCGCAAGGGCCAGTCGCTCACCGTGGTGGACCGCGATGGTAAGCCGCGCACGGAACGCATCACGCAGGTGCTCGGCTTTCTCGGCTTAGAGCGGGTAGAAGTGGACGAGGCCGCCGCCGGCGACATCGTCGCTTTCGCCGGTATTCCCGAGCCGAAGATTTCCGATACGCTTTGCTCCCCGGAAGCGCCGGAAGGTCTCGCCCCACTCGTGGTGGACGAACCCACCATCAGCATGACCTTCGAGACCAACAATTCGCCGTTCTTCGGTCGTGAAGGCAAGTTTGTCACCAGTCGTCAGGTGCGTGAACGCCTGATGCGCGAAATGCTGACGAACGTCGCATTGCGCGTCGAAGAACTGCCGGACCCGGACAAGTTCCTCGTTTTTGGTCGCGGTGAAATGCACTTGGGCGTGCTCATCGAGAACATGCGCCGCGAAGGCTATGAACTGGCCGTGTCGCGCCCGCGCGTGGTCACGAAGGAAGAGAATGGCCAGAAGCTGGAACCGTGGGAACAGGTCACTGCCGACGTAGAAGAAACCAGCCAGGGCGCCGTGATGAATGCTCTCGGCGAGCGTGGCGGCCAGCTGACGAACATGACGACCGATGGTCGTGGGCGCGTGCGCCTCGACTACCTCGTGCCGTCGCGCGGGCTCATCGGCTTCCAAACGCTGTTCCGTACGCTCACTTCGGGCACGGGCCTGATGTACCACGTGTTCGACCATTTCGGTGCCGTGGTGGACAAGGACATCGCTTCGCGCCTTGAAGGCGTGATGATTTCCAACGGTACCGGCAAGGTGCTCGCCTACGCCTTGTTCGCGCTGCAGGAGCGTGGCCGCCTCATGGTCGCCCCGGGCGATGAAGTTTACGAAGGCATGCTTGTCGGCATCTGCGCCCGCGACAACGACATGACCGTGAACCCGCTGAAGGCGAAGAAGCTCAGCAACGTGCGCGCCGCCGGCAAGGACGAAAACGTCATGCTGTCGCCGCCCATCCGCTATTCGCTCGAGCAGGCCATGGAATTCATCGCCGACGACGAACTGGTGGAAGTGACGCCGCTGAACCTCCGCCTGCGCAAGCGCGAACTGAAGGAAGCGGACCGCCGCCGTTCGGGTCGTTCGAACGAGTCCAGCGAGGACTGACGACCCCGTCACAGCGCCCCGGCCGGGGCGCGCCCTAGACTCCCTCCCGTAAGGTTCGCCGGTTTCACGGCGTTCCACCGGGAGTTATCGGGTCTATGTCTGTGCCACCCAGGTCGGCGGGCGCCCCCCAAGGCCCCGCTCAAAGCGCCCCCGCAGAGGGCCTGCCCACTGCCGTTTTGGCCAGTCTCGGGTTGGAGCCTGCTGCCGTGCTGCCGTTGGCCGCTACGCCCATTGCTCAGGCCATTGCCACGGGCCGCTTCCGTCGTTTCAATCGCCTGCTCGAGCGCCAAATCACCCAGTCTATTGGTGGGGCCGGGACCGACTGGGAGCAGTTGCTGCGCTTGGTCAGTGCGCATTACGACCAAACGGACGAAGAACGCCGTGGCGTGGTTCGCTCCATGCAACTCATGGCCGCCGAAACTGACGCCCTGAGCCGCGAACTGCGTGAACAGACCGATAGCCAACTGCAGGCGGTATTGGATCACGTCGAGGACGTCATCCTGACGGTGGATGAAGCGGGCCAAGTGGACCTCTTCAATCCCACCGCCGAACGTGTGTTCGGTTATACCGCCGCGGAAGTGCAGGGCAAACCCTTGTCCTTGCTGTTGCCGTGGCTGGTGTTGGATGGCCTAGATCTCGACACCGCGTTGGTGGGCTTGGCTAACCGCGCGGAAGACTCCCGCGTGGACCTGGCCGCTCATGCCACCCGCGGGCGGCGCAAGGATGGTCGTGAATTCGACGCGGAGTTCGGCGTCAGCGAGGCGCGCCTCGAGCGGCAGCGGGTGTTTATCGTCTGCTTGCGTGACATATCCCGCCGCGCTGCGGAAGCCGCGCTCACCACCGCCGAACGTATCTTGCTGGAACATCTCGCCGCGGATTCGCCGCTGGAACGTTCGCTCGAGGCCATGTTGCTGGCTGCTGGGGCGTCCATGGTTGGTTGTCGGTTCGCGGTGCAGTATTTCAACGCGTCTACCGGTCGTCTGCAGCATGGCGTAGGGCCGCAACTGGCGCGGGAATTCCTCGCCGCCATGGACGGCGTGCCGGTAGGTGAACCGGGTTATGGCTCTTGCGCTTCGGCTCTCGCTCACCGCGGTGAGGTCTGGGTTGAGGACGTAACTGGCGATGAACGCTGGGAACACCGCGCTGAAGCAGCGCGCTTGGCGGGTATCGTCAGTGCCTGGTCCGTGCCTTTAAGCAGCCTCGACGACGAACCGCTCGGTACCTTGGCCGCTTACGGAAGTGTCGCCCGCATGCCCGGTCGGCATGAACAGGAAACGCTGGCGCGCCTCGGTCGCTTGGCTGCGCAAGCCATTGAGCGTCACCGTCATGCAGAAGCCCTGCGGGCCAGCGAACAACGCTTCCGACGTTTATTCGAGAATGTGGTCGAGGGTGTTTACCAGTGCACGCTAGACGGTGGGTTGTTGGTAGGAAATCCGGCATTGGTTCGCTTGTTGGGGGTAACGGATTTCGCGACGCTCCAAGGGCGCCGCTTCGCGGAGTTCGCGAAAGAGCCACTGGCCCGCGAGGAACTGCACCAGCGCCTCCTGCTGGAAGGCGAAGTGCTTGACCATGAATTTGAACTGCGGACCGTGGATGGTGGCTGCCGGACCGTGGCCGAAAATGCTCGACTGATGCGCGACGGCGATGGGCGGGTGTGTGGCTTCGAGGGCACGCTGCACGACATCACTAGCCGCCGTTTGGCAGAACTGGCCGTACTGGATGAAAAAGACCGCGCGCAGGTGACCTTGCAGTCCATTGGCGATGCGGTCATCAGCACTGACGCGCTGGGCCAGATTGACTACCTGAACCCCACGGCCGAGCAGCTGACGGGCTGGACTGTGGCAGAGGCCGCTGGCATGCCGTTGGTGCAAGTGTTCCCGTTGGTTCACGAAACTTCCGGTGAAGCTCTGCCGACCTTGCTGCGTCTACCGTTGGTAGATGGCGTGCCCTGGACGGCGCACGACCATGTCGCCTTGCGTTGTCGTGACGGGCAGTCGCTGGGCGTGCAGTGTTCCGCCAGCCCCATTCGTGATCGTCAGGGAGAAATCGCCGGCGCCGTGGTGGTGTTCCGCGATGTCAGTCGCGAGCGTCGCCTGCGCCGCGCGCTGTCTTACCAAGCCTCGCATGACGCCTTGACGGGTCTCATTAATCGCCGCGAATTCGAGGCCAAGCTGCACTTCCTGCTGGAAGGCACGCGCGCTACGCCGGTTCGCCAACACGCACTCGTGTATGTGGATCTCGACCAGTTCAAGGTAGTGAATGACACCTGTGGCCACCCGGCGGGCGATCGGTTGCTGAAGCAGGTGACCTTGCTGTTGCAAACCCGCGTACGCACGCGTGACGTGTTGGCCCGCTTGGGCGGTGACGAATTCGGTCTGCTGCTCGAGGACTGCGCGCTCGACCAGGCCATGCGCATCGCCGAGGCGGTTCGGCAGTGCATACGCGAGTTCCGCTTCGTCAGCGGAACCCATTCCCTGAACATCGGTGCTTCTATTGGCGTGGTGGAGATCAATTCACGCAGCGAGAGCGCCGCCTCCGTGATGAGCGCTGTGGATGTTGCCTGCTATTCCGCGAAGGAAGGCGGTCGCGATCGCATCCATCTGTACCAGGCGGGTGAAGTGCCGCTGCGGCATCGCGAGATGCAGTGGGTCTCGCGCGTACAGCGCGCCTCCGATGAAGGACGTTTCGAACTGTATTTCCAGCGCATTCTTGCCATCAGCAAGGCGGCAGTTGCCCAGGACGGGGGGCACTACGAATTGATGCTCCGTATGCGTGATGAGGAAGGCAAGCTGGTGGCGCCGAGCGAGTTCATCCCCGCGGCCGAGCGCTACAACCTCATGCCTGGCATCGACCGCTGGGTGGTGCGGGAGGCACTCGCCAAGGTGGTTGCCCGCAAGGGCAGCGGTCAGCGGCATTCCATTTCCTTGAATCTTTCTGGCACCACCTTGAATGACGAACGTTTCTTGGAGTTCTTGCTCAGCGAGCTGTCGCAGGTGGAATTGGAGCCGGGCGCGCTGTGCTTCGAGATTACCGAGACCGCGGCGATAACGCACATGACCAACGTGGTGTACTTCATGCGCCAGCTGAAGGCACGTGGCGTACGTTTTGCCCTCGACGATTTTGGTTCGGGGTTGTCATCGTTCAGTTACCTGAAGACCTTGCCCGTCGACATTCTGAAAATCGACGGCCAGTTCGTGGAGAACGTCGTCCGGGACCCCGTGGACCGCAGCATGGTCAGCGCCATCTGTCAGGTCGCTCGTACCATGGGGCTAGTCACCTGCGCCGAACGCGTAGAAACGCAGGAGGCGCTGGATGTGCTGACGGAAATTGGCGTCGACTATGCGCAGGGTTACCTCATCGGCCACCCCAAATCCGTGCGGGAACTGGTGCCCGGTCAGTAGCCGCTCGCATACTCTAGGCAGTAGCCGCCCACATTCCCTAGGCGGTCGCCGCCCACCTACAATAGGGCATGGTTTCCCCCTCTTTTGTGTTTGCCTGCGACCATGCCAGTGCGGCCTTGCCTGCCGGCGCGAACGGTCTGGGTTTATCGCCATCCGCTTTCACTCGCCACATCGCCTTGGATTTGGGCGCCGGAGCGCTGACCGCGGCGCTAGGTGAACGCTTTGCGGCACCGGTAGTGCTGGCGCCGTTCTCGCGGCTGTATATCGACTGCAACCGCCGCCTCGACGACCTGACCTCCATTCCCCAGATGAGCGATGGCACTGCTATTCCGGGCAACCAAGGGCTTTCTCCTGAGGCGCGTGCCGAGCGTGCCCGGGTAGCGTTTCATTCGTACCATGCAGCCGTCGCCGCGGCCTGTGCGCAGGTCGCCAAACCCATCCTCGTGGCGGTACACAGCTTCACGCCGGCGTTGGCCGGTGCTACGCCGCGCCCGTGGAATGTGGGCGTGCTGTGGGACCGGGACGCGGCCTTGGCCTTGCCGTTGTTGGCTGCACTACGCAGCGCTGGCCTTTGCGTTGGCGACAATTTGCCGTATTCCCTGCGTCATCCGGCGCGCTATACCTTGGAGCGTCACGGCGAGGCGTGGGGGCGGTACCACGTGGGCCTAGAGGTGCGTCAAGACCTGCTGATGGCAACTGGCGGCGTCGTGCGTTGGGCTCGCGTCGTGGGTGACGCGTTGGCTGCCGCTAGGGCTACACTCTAGGTCTTGTTTTCGTTGCAGTGCCCGCTGGGCTTTAGGTCCTGCGCGCTTGAACTACCCCTGGAGGGGCAAAGATGCAGATTCATGTTGCCAAGTCTGGCCAGCAGTCAGGCCCCTACACGCTGGAGCAGGTGCAGAACATGGTGCGCAGTGGCCTGCTGTCCGCGGCGGACTTGGGCTGGCACGAAGGCATGACAGAGTGGGCGCCGTTGCACACCATCGCGGGGTTGGGCGTTCCCCCGCCGACGGGTGCTGCGGCCACCCTGATCGGCGCGGGTGGTCCACCGGCAGACCGCATGAAGCGCCTCGTCGCTACGCTCTTGGACGTACTCATCTTCTGGGTCACGGCCCGCATGGCCTTCGGTTTGGGTTTTCTCAGCGGCGCCGGTTTCCACTGGGGCGTAGGCTTGCTGTCCGGATTCGGCCTCATGAGCATCGTGTGGCTGGGCATGCTCGTGTGTCAGTGCTACTTGCTCGCCATTCGCGGCCAGACCATCGGCAAAATTGTCATGGGGCTGCGTATCGTGCGCTTCGAGGATGGTGGCAACCCAGGCTTCGTGAAGGCGGTATTGCTGCGTACTTTTCTCTGGGCACTCATCACTGCCGTGCCGGTGGTTGGCACGTTGGTTGGCGTGGTCGGCATCCTGTTCATCTTCCGCGATGACCAGCGCTGCCTGCATGACCACCTCGCGGGCACGCGGGTGGTCAACGCCTAAACCCTACCGAGGGTGAAGTGCGGCAGCGAGCGCTACATCGGTCACAATAGGCGGGTGGATACCCTCGCCAAAACCTTGGCCGTCGCGCCCATGATCGACTGGACGGACCGGCACTGCCGGGCCTTCCATCGCCGCATCGCGCCGCGGGTTCGGCTGTACACCGAAATGATCGTCGCGGACGCCGTGTTGCATGGCAAGCGCGAACGCCTACTGGGCTACGACCAGGCCGAGCACCCCGTGGCCTTGCAGTTGGGCGGCTGCGACCCGCAGAAGCTGGCCGCCGCGGCGCGCATTGGCGCTGATTATGGCTACGATGAGATCAACCTGAACTGCGGTTGCCCCAGCGACCGTGTGCGTGATGGTGCGTTCGGTGCTTGCCTAATGCAGCGGCCTGCGGTGGTGGCAGAGGGCGTGGCCGCCATCATAGCGGCAGTGCCTACGCACATACCGGTGACCGTCAAATGTCGTCTAGGCATTGACGAGCGCGACGACTGGGAATTCCTCGAGGCATTTCTCACCGCTGTGCATGCTGCGGGCTGCCGGCATTTCATTGTGCATGCCCGGCAGGCCATTCTGGGTGGCCTCAGCCCCAAGGAAAATCGCGAGATTCCGCCGCTGCGGCACGCCGAAGTGTGGCGCGTGAAGCGTGCGTTTCCCGATTGCCAGATCGTCATCAATGGCGGTTTGCGGACGGTGGCGGACGTCGCTGAACACCTGCCTCATGTCGATGGTGCCATGCTGGGCCGCGAGGCCTATCACCGGCCTTATGTGTTGGCCGAACTGGAACAGGCCTTCTGGGGCGCCGGCCCGGCGCCGACCGAAGAAGCGATGGCGGATTGGTTGGCCGAATACACCGCGCGCCATGTAGCCAACGGGGGGCGCGTCCATGATGTGGCGCGCCATGCGCTGGGATTGTTTACCGGCAAGCCCGGCGCGCGCGCGTGGCGCCGCTACTTGAGTGAGCATTCCAACCGACGCGACGTGACGCCCAGCGTTTTCGCACATGCCGCGCAGGTGGCGCGGCAGTTGTTAGCGCAGGACGAGATTGCCCTGCGCCAGTAGCCACGCCAGTACCGCATAAGCCGCGGTCGCTTGGTCCACGGCGGCTGGGTCCACCTTGTCTAGGGTGTCGTTCGCCGTGTGGTGGTTGTCGAAATACAACGTACCATCCTGCTGCAAGTTGAATACCGGCACGCCTTCGCGGCGCAAGGGGCCCGTGTCGGCACCACCGCTGGCTTCATTGTTACCCCACTCGATGCCTAGCGGCGCCAACACGCTTTGTACCTGCTGCATGGCGGGCACGGCGGTTGCAGCTACACGCGAGGAGAAGCGGAACACGCGCGCACCGCCGAAATCCGCTTCCACGGCGCCGACATGCTTGCCGAGGTTCGCCGCTTCACGGCGCGCATATTCGTTGGCGCCAGACAGCCCGAACTCTTCATTGGCCCACAACACCACGCGTATGGTGCGGCGGGGCTTCAAGCCCGCCTGCTTGATACCAATGGCAGCGGCAGTGGCAATGGCCACGCCGGCACCGTCGTCGATGGCACCGTGGCCCAAGTCCCAAGAGTCGAGGTGGCCACCGAGCACCACCACCTCGTCGGGGAATTCGTTACCGGTGATTTCCCCGATCACATTCGCGGACTTCGCCATGGGCAGTTCGCGCGCCGTCGAGCGCAGGAAGAGACGCACCGGTTCTTGGCGGGCCATAGCCGTGGCGTATTGCCGCGACAATTGGTCGGCATCCGGGTTCGACAGTGCCACGGCAGGAATGCGCGGCGCGTTGATGGCGTAGGTGACGGTACCGGTATGGGCAAAGCGGGCGTTGGCGTCGGTACCGACGGAGCGGATGACGATGGCCTTGGCCCCCTTGGCACCGGCGAGGCTGGCGCCATCGGCACGGCCTCGCACCACAGGGCTGTAGCCCTTGCCTTCCCGGTCCCGCATCATGCTTTGGTCGAGGAACACAATCTTGCCGGCTACCGCGACATCGGGCGCTGCCTTTAGCGCCTCTAAGCTGTCGAAGCGCACCACTTCACCGTGCAGACCTTCCTGCGCCGTGCCGATGCTGCCACCCAGCGAAGCGGCCACCAGTCGCTGTAGGAAAGGCGCTTCGGTGCGTACTTCCAGATCGCCGCGGTCCCAGTGCGGAACCGTGACTTCCTGCGTGTAGACGCGGTCGAAGCCTAGGGCTTCGAGCCTAGCCTTGGCCCACGCCACGGCCGCCGCGTCGCCGGCGGAGCCGGCCGAACGGGGGCCTACCTCAGTGGTGAGGTCGCGCACGAAAGCGAAGGCTTCTGAACCCTTGACCAACCCGTCGCGCAGGGCCTTTGCCGCCGCAAGATCCTCGCGTGTCCAGGGGGCAGACACCATCTTTGCGTCCGTTGGTATTGCGGCGGCAGCCTCTGCCGTACTCGGGCCGAAGGAGAGATCTGGGCCGAAGGAAGCACCTAGGCCGAAGGTGGCTAACGTGGCCGATAACGCCCATTTCCTGGCGAACTTTACGGCAACTACAGGGGTCGAGCAGCGGTGTGGACTAGGCATGTTCGGCTCCGAAAACGCGATTACCCGAATTCTACTGGATGGACGTTATGACAAGTCCCTATAATCCGGCAAATGGGATTAGAGCGGGAACTGGCAATACTCTTTGCCGACGTGGTCGGCAGCACGCGGCTGTATGAACAGCTCGGGGACAAGCGCGCCAGTGAAACGGTAGGGCTGTGCATCCGGCTCATGCGTCAGGCCACGGAAGAGTTCCGCGGCACGGTTATCAAGACCATGGGCGATGAAGTGATGTCCACTTTCGTCAGCGCCGACGACGCGCTCTCGGCCGCCGCCGAAATGCAGCACTCCATTGGTGAACAGTCGCTCCTGTCCATGCCCGATGGCCAAGTGGCTATTCGTATCGGTTGTCATTTCGGCCCGGTCGTCATTGAACATCGCGATGTTTTCGGCGCGGCGGTGGCCACGGCCAACCGGATGACCAGTCAGGCCAAGCCCGGGCAGATCATCACCACGGCCGCCATGGTGGCCCAGCTCGGCAGCTCTTGGCGTTCCGCAGTACGGCAAGTGGATCTCACTGCTATCAAAGGGGCCTCGGCCGAAGTCATGGTCTACGAGGTCTTCTGGCAGGAAGAGCAGGAAGACGTGACGAGTATGCTGCGACCGCTAGTGCTCACTCAGGCGGTGCGCCATTCGCCGTCGCGCTTGGTGCTCCGTGCCAATGGTCGAGAATATCTGGTGGATGCCCGGCAGTCGGCGGTGACGGCAGGGCGCGCCGACGACAACGACCTCGTGCTGAAGGGCAATCTGGTGTCCCGGCTGCATGCGCGTATTGAGTTGGCGCGCAGTCGCTTCGTGCTCATCGACCAGAGCACCAACGGCTGCTTTATTTTGCCAACGGGTTCCGCGGAGATGTTCCTGCGCCGCGACAGTTTCGTGTTGCAGGGGAGTGGGGTGATCGGTCTCGGGCAAAGCCCTGAGACCGGCGGGCCACAAACGCTCGAGTACAGTTGCGAGGAGTAGGGCCCCGTTGCTGGGGCCCGCGGCCGAGCCTGCTGCTCAGCCCAACTTGCCTAGCGTCTTGCCTAGTTCCACGTGCAGTGTGGCCGGGGTGCGCGGCGCGAACTCCTTGAGATAGCTCTCCACTTCCGCCAGTTCCTTCACCCAAGCCGCGTGGTCTACCGCTAGCAGTTCGGCCAGCGTCTCCGGGGCCAGATCCAAACCGTTCAGGTCCAGGTCTTCTGGGCGTGGCAAGTGGCCAATGGCTGCATCCGTGGCGCCGGCACGGCCCGCTACGCGGTCCACCATCCACTTCAGCACGCGCAGGTTATCGCCAAAGCCTGGCCACAGGAACTTGCCGGCGGCGTTCTGGCGGAACCAATTCACGTGGAACACGCGCGGCGGGTTCGCGAGGCGGGCGCCCATGTCCAGCCAGTGCTGCCAATAGTCACCAAAGTGGTAGCCGGCAAAGGGCTTCATGGCCATGGGGTCGCGGCGCACCACGCCCACCGCCCCGGTGGCGGCAGCCGTGGTTTCGCTGGCGACGCCGGCGCCGACGAGAACCCCGTGCTGCCAGTCACGGGCCTCATAGACGAGCGGTGCCAGTTCGCGGCGGCGGCCGCCGAACACGATGGCGGAAATGGGCACGCCGCCTGGCGCTTCCGCGGCCGGGCTGAACCAAGGGTTTGCCTTGGCCGAAACGGTGAAGCGCGAATTCGGGTGCGCTGCCGGGTTCTTCTTCGCGTCGCCTTGAGCGTCGTAGGGGCGGCCTTGCCAGTCGATGACCGGCTTGCCGTCCGGGCGGCCTTCCCACCAAGGTTCGCCGTCAGCCGTCAGCGCTACGTTGGTGAACAGCGTGTCGCGACGAATCATTTCGTAAGCGTTACGATTGCTGGCGGGCGCCGTACCCGGCACCACGCCGAAGTAGCCCGCTTCCGGGTTGATGGCATAGAGGCGACCATCCGGCCCCGGGTGGAGCCAGGCGATGTCATCGCCCACGGTCCACACCTTCCAGCCCGGGAAGGCGTCAGGCGGGATGAGCATCGCCAAGTTTGTTTTGCCGCAAGCCGAAGGGAACGCTGCGGCAATGTAATGGGTTTCACCCGCAGGGCTTTCGAGCCCGAGGATGAGCATGTGCTCGGCCAGCCAGCCTTCGCGACGTGCCTGATGGCTAGCGATACGCAGCGCATGGCACTTCTTGCCCAGCAAGGCGTTGCCGCCATAGCCGGAGCCGAAGCTCTTGATGGTGAGCGTTTCCGGGAAGTGCATGATGAAGCGGCGGTTCGGGTCGAGTTCGCCGGTGGAATGCAGGCCCTTCACGTACGTGCCGTCGGCGGCAATGCGCTCCAGTGCTGCCTGGCCCATGCGCGTCATGAGGCGCATGTTGATGACCACATAGGCGGAGTCGGTAATCTCGACGCCGCAACGCGAATACGGGGAGCCAATAGGGCCCATGCAATAGGGCACTACATAAAGCGTGCGTCCGCGCATGCAACCGGCGAACAGGGCATCCATGGTGGCGTGTGCCTCCACGGGATCCATCCACGGGTTGTTGGGGCCAGCGTCTTCTTGCTTTTCGGTGCAGACGAAGGTGAGGTGTTCTACGCGCGCGACGTCGGAAGGATGCGAGCGGTAGAGATGGCAACCCGGGAAGGTGTCGCCATTCAGCGGCAGGAGGTCACCGGTCTGCTCAAGGCCCGCGACCAGCGCAGCGTTTTCTTCGGCGGAGCCGTCGCACCAGTGAATCTTGTCCGGCTGGGTGTGCCGAGCGACTTCTTCCACCCACTGCACCAGCGATGCAGGGGCTGTATTGAAGGCCATCATCATGAGTAACGTCGTCCTTCGCGCCAATCAACGAGGCACTGAGTATAACGCGGTGCAACATCCCGAATCGTCACAAAGTGCAATGGCGGCCATAACTAGCGCGGCTGTATACAAATGCGCGAGGAAGGTCACGGAAACCGGTGAGCCTAGTCGCCCCATGGGATAATGCGGGGATGTCCTCTTTACGTGACCTTTTCGCTGCCGACGGCCAGTTGGCTCGCGCCGTTCCTGGCTACCGGCCGCGGGCAGCGCAATTGCGCATGGCGGAGGCGGTGGCGGAGGCTTTCGACCTCGGCGGCAAACTGGTGGTGGAGGCGGGCACTGGCACCGGCAAGACCTTTGCTTATCTGGTGCCAGCGCTGTTGTCCGGGCGCCATGTGCTGGTGTCCACCGGTACCCGCACCCTGCAGGACCAGTTGTTCCACCGCGACCTCCCCATGTTGGCTGCGGCACTGGGGCGACCGGTGAAGGTGGCACTGCTCAAGGGGCGTGCCAATTACCTGTGTAGACAACGATTGCAGGAAGCGACGCGCGGGCGGACGGCGCCGGCCCTGACACGCATCGCCCGATGGGCGGAAACCACCCGCAGCGGCGACATCGCGGAACTGTCGAGCGTGCCGGAGACGGACCCGGTATGGATGGAGGCGACTTCCACGCGTGATAACTGCCTCGGCAACGAGTGTCCGCAGTTCCAACGTTGTCATGTGGTACTGGCACGGCGCGAGGCCATGGCGGCAGATTTGGTCGTGGTGAACCATCACTTGCTGCTGGCCGACCTGGCACTACGCGAAGAGGGTTTTGGCGAGCTTTTACCGGGTGCGGATGCCGTAGTGCTGGATGAAGCCCATCAGGTGCCGGAGATTGCGGCGCAGTTTTTCGGGCATGCCATGTCGGCGCGGACGCTGACAACGCTGGCACGCGATGCTTGGGAGCAGTTGCCGGGCAGTGGAGCCTTCGATGGCACCCTCCGGCGTGGGCTGGAAGCCTGCGAACTGGCCATTGCGGCCGCTGTCCGTGCGGTGGGTGCCAGCAGTGCGCGCATCGACTGGGCGCAACTCCCAGATGCCTTCCTCGAGGCACTCGACGACGTGGCCGCCCAACTGGACGCTGTATACAGTCATCTCCATGAAACCGCGGGCGAGGAACCGGTGCCCAAGGCATTCGCGCGACGTTGCGCAGAAACGCTCGTTCGCTTGCGCGAACTGGTGGCCGCCAACGCCGATGATGGCGTGAAATGGGTGGATTGTGGCCCACGCGGTTTCAATGCGCAGTTCACGCCGTTCGAAGTGGCGGACCGCCTGCGTACCCACATGGATTCGCGTCGCTGCGCCTTTGTGTTTACCTCCGCGACACTCGCGGTTGGCGACGACTTCACGCATTTCCTCGCGCGCATTGGTGCGCCCGAAGCGCCGGCGATGGTGTTGCCGAGCCCCTTTGATCACGAACGTCAGACGGTGCTTTATTTGCCACCGAACTTGCCGGAGCCTGCCGACCGCGCGCATACCGCCGCAGTTATCGACAGCGCCTTGCCGGTCATTCGGGCGGCGGGTGGGCGTACCTTTTTGCTATTCACCAGTCATCGCGGGCTGACCGAAGGCGCGCGCGTGCTACGGGAACGGCTCGGGACTGAAACCCCGTTCCCGCTGTTGGTGCAAGGCGAGATGCCGCGCGACACCTTGCTGCGCCGTTTCCGCGAATTGGGTAATGCCGTGTTGCTCGGCACGGGCAGTTTCTGGGAAGGCGTGGATGTGCGTGGCCCCGCCTTGTCGGTGGTGGTCATCGACAAGTTGCCTTTTGCGCCGCCCGACGACCCGGTGCTGCGCGCGCGTCTTGAAGGCTACCGTCGCACTGGGCGCAATGGCTTTGGGGAATACCAGTTGCCGCAAGCGGTCCTGGCGCTGAAACAGGGCGTGGGGCGTCTCATTCGCGATACTGACGATACCGGCGTCATTGTCTTGTGCGACCCGCGTTTGCGCAGCAAGAGTTATGGGCGTGTGTTTCTGAACAGTCTGCCGCCCATGCGGCGCACACAGTCGTGTGAAGAGGCCTGTGCTTTCGTGGCCGAGCAAGTGCGCGAGCGGCTGGGAGGTGAAGCGGTATGACTGGAATGTCGTGTGTTGCCGCCGCTTCGGCCAAGCCAACCATTCTCGCTATCGACACGAGTACTGAACGGCTCGGTGTAGCTTTGTTACATGGCGAGGTCTGCGTCTACCGGCACTTGCAGTTGGGGACGGGTCACGCGAACCAATTGCTGGGTCTGGTGGAAGAGTTATTGCAAGAGTGTGGCATTGACCGTGCAGAACTCGATGCCATTGCCGTCTGCCGCGGGCCTGGCGGGTTCACGGGGCTGCGTATTGCCATCGGGGTGGCGCAAGGGTTGGCCTTGGCGCTGGACCGGCCTGTAGTACCGGTTTCGGGGTTGCGCGTTCTGGCAGCTGCTGCCAGTGGGTTCGCGGGGGCCCCTGAGCCCATGGGGGCCATGGCTGCCACGCGCGCCAATGCGCCCGGTCCGGTGGTCGCTGTCATCGACGCACGCATGGGCGAGTTCTATGCAGCGGCATGGAAGGACGCGGCCGCAGCATGGGCCGGCGCGGCGCCACTGTTCCCGGAAGCTTTACTGAAGCCGCAGACATTAATACAGCAGGTCGGTCAGTTCGTCGGTCCTGGCGTTATCGCCCTGGCTGCAGCGGTTGGGTCTGCCAAGGCCCCGTTTCCGGACGAGTCTGCCGGGTACGGCCGCCCCCTGCTCATGGGCGCTGAGGTTGCAGCCACCTGGCCCGATGCCCGCATTTTAGCTTTGCTCGGGCGCCAAGGCTTGCTGGCCGGGGAGGGCGTGCCTGCGGAAGCGGCGCAGCCCGTGTACTTGCGCGATCAGGTCGCCGTTCCCTCGGTGGGGCGTCTGGCGTGAAGCGCTATTCGCGGTTTCATGATTCGTTCACTATTGAAATACTTCAATTCCAGCCTTTAGGAGCCGATGTCACGGCGATGTCATAATGCTGACATCTAATGCTCAGGATTCGTTCTTTCGTCCCTCGGGACATTTCGAGGCAGTGCCCAAGGGCACAACAAGGCAAGCGACTATGAGCAATCGCCATATACTGGTCGTCGAAGACGAGCGTCCGATTCGGGAAATGATTGCGTTCGGGTTACGTCGTGCCGGCTATGAAGTCGCCGAAGCGGAAGACTGCCGCGAAGCGCGGACGGCCATTGCCGACCAGCGCCCCGATTTGTTGCTGGTCGATTGGATGCTCCCGGACATGAGTGGCTTGGAACTTACGCGGCAACTGAAGAAAGACCGTGAGACCCGTGACCTCCCGGTCATCATGCTCACCGCCCGCGCCGAGGAGCACGACAAGGTAGCCGGGCTCGAAGGCGGCGCCGATGATTACCTGACCAAACCTTTCTCTCCCCGCGAACTGTTGGCGCGCATCCAAGCGGTGCTGCGCAGGACCGCTCCGGCTGGCGATGGCGAAACGGTGCGTCATGAGTTGTTGTCTCTCGACGCCGCCAGTCACCGCGTCATGGCGGGTGACAACACCGTCGCGCTTGGCCCGACGGAATACCGCTTGCTTTCGTTCTTCATGACGCATCCGGATAGGGTTTACAGCCGTAGCCAACTCCTCGACCGAGTCTGGGGCGGTAACGTCTATGTCGAAGAACGCACCATCGATGTGCATATTCGGCGCCTGCGCAAGGCCTTGGCGGACCACGGCGTTGACCACTACGTGCAGACTGTTCGCGGCGCGGGTTATCGTTTTTCCACCCGTCCGGCCTGAAGCGCCGTACGTAGGCCATGGGCTACTCCACCATCCTCTTGCAAGTCGCGCTTCGTGCGGGTCTTTCGGCCCTGCTAGGGCTGTTGGTGGGTTTTGCCGCGGGGCTGCCTTGGATTGGCATCGCCCTAGGGCTTGCTGCTTATCTGTTCTGGACGTTGTGGCAACTGGTGCGCTTCGAGCATTGGTTGCGTCGTCGCGCGTCCGAACAGCCGCCGGACTTCGGTGGGCCCTGGGGTGAAGTGGTGGCGTTGGCGACGCGGTTGTACCGTCGCAAGCAGTTTCACAAGCGCCGTGTCACCCAGTTGTTTCGGGAATTCCGGCAGATGACGGCCGCCATGCCCGACGGTGTCATCGTGCTGTCGGGTCAGGATGAGATTCAATGGTTCAACCGCCGCGCTGCCGACATGATTGGACTGCGGCGCAAACTCGACTTCGGCCAGAAAGTTCAGAATTTGGTGCGTCATCCGGATTTCGTACGATTTCTGGAAGGTGCGCGCTTCGGTGAAGGAAGCGCTGGTGTTCCGGCGGTTGGCGGTACGGTGATTATCCCGTCGCCGAGAGATGCGGATTCGCGTCTGTCTTTCCATCTGATAGCGGCTTATGGTCTGGGTCAACGTCTGCTGCTGGTACGGGACTCGACAAGGGAGGCACGGGTGGAGAGCATGCGTCGTGACTTCGTGGCCAATGCCTCCCACGAATTGCGCTCGCCGCTCACCGTGGTAACGGGTTACCTCGACACCTTGGCGGACGAGCCAGGGCTGGACGAAGGTTGGCGTCATCCCGTCGAAGAAATGCGTCGGCAGATGGTGCGCATGCGGGAGATAGTTGACAGCCTGCTGGAGCTATCCAGATTGGAAGCGGCCAACGGTGAGGCGCCTTTCGAAGCTGTCGACGTGGCGGGGTTGGTGGCGCTGTTGCGGCGCGATGTCATGTCGGCGCAGGCCCACCCGGCGGTTTTTGAAGTGGATATCGAGTCGCCAGCTCGTTTGCTGGGCGCACCGGGCGAGATACATTCCATCATTGCCAATCTCATCAGTAACGCGGCGAAGTACACGCCAGAGACCGGTACGGTGGCGGTGAGTTGGCGCGTGGATGCGAACGGTGGTCACTTCGCCGTAAGCGATACCGGAATCGGTATCGGCAGCGAGCATTTGCCGCGTTTGACTGAACGTTTTTATCGTGTCGATGCGGGCCGTTCCCGCAAGCAAGGTGGCACGGGTCTGGGTCTGGCCATCGTCAAGCATGCAGTGCATCGCCACGGCGGCACGCTATCCATAGAAAGCGTGGAGGGCAAAGGAAGCACCTTTAGCTGCCACTTCCCCGCACGCCGAGTAGCGGCCGTTACTACTTCCTGACTGTCACCATTTTTTCACGGAAGCGCAACGTTTCCGTCGCCCCACCTTCATCGTCCTGAAAGCCTTGTTCGGCACCATTGGCGAATGGTGTTTGTTCGCGAGGTGGCACGATGCGGATCCGTACGCTGTTCCTGTCTGACATCCACTTGGGTTATCGCGGTTGCCGCGCTGGCGCATTGCTGGACTTCCTCGGTCGCTATCAGCCCGACGAGATCATCCTCGTCGGTGACGTGGTGGATCTGTGGTCGCTCCGCCGTACCCCGTATTGGCCCCCAGAGCATCAGGCAGTAGTACGACGGTTCGTTCAGTTGGCCGCTTCCGGCGTGCGCGTTATCTACGTGCCCGGAAACCATGACGAGGCGATTCGTGAATGGGTGGGTGCCAGTCTGGCCGGAGTCGAGATTCGACAGGAACATCACCACGTGCTCGCCGATGGCCGCCGTTTCCTGGTGATGCACGGCGATGCGTTCGACGACGCGGTCCGCATTCCTGGTTGGCTGTCTGGACTCGGTAGCTTCCTTTACGATTGCAGTCTCGCTTTGTCCCACCATGTGTACGGCCTGCGTCGGCGCCTGTTCCGTGGGGCTCGTTGGTTTTCGCTTGCGACCTGGATCAAGCGGCGAGTGCCGGAGGCCATGCGTTACGTACGCAAGTTCGAGAATGCGGCGGTGCAGGAGGCCAAGCGGCGTGGCTTCGATGGCATCATCTGTGGGCACATCCACCACCCTGCGCTGCAGGACCGTGATGGCATTTGCTACGTCAATGATGGCGATTGGGTGGAGCATGGCACCGCGGTGTTCGAACATCTGGATGGCCATTTGGAACTGCATTGGGCGGATGAAGCGCCAGCAGCTCAGCCTGCCCCTCGTCTGGCTCCCGCCATGCCGGTAACGGCCCTGCGCAAGGTGGCTTGAGGCGCTCCATGCGACTGACTATCGTCACTGACGCGTGGGCGCCGCAGGTCAATGGGGTGGTGACGACCTTGACGCGGACGGTGCGGGGCCTGCAGGCGCTGGGCGTGGACGTCGAGGTCATTACTCCGCAGGGGTTCGCTTCCATTCCCTGTCCTAGTTACCCGGAAATCCGTCTGGCGATTTTTCCAGGGGCCGAGGTACAGCGGCGACTGCTGGCGAACGACCCCGATGCGGTGCATATCGCCACCGAGGGGCCGCTCGGCATGGCGGCGCGGCGCTGCTGCCTCGACCAAGGGTGGCAATTCTCCACCTCCTACCACACCCGTTTCCCGGAGTACCTCAGCGCACGCTGGCCGCTCCCGGAAGAGTGGACCTATGCTTGGCTCCGGCGCTTCCATGGGGCTGCCGCGAGGACCATGGTTGGTACCCCGTCGATGCGTCGTGAACTCGCCGCGCGCGGCTTCAAACACCTCGTGGAGTGGACGCGCGGCGTGGACTCCGAGTTGTTTCAGCCCAAGGCACCGCAACGCCAATTGCCTTGGGGCCGGGAACGCACGGAGCGGCCGGTACTGATGTATGTCGGTCGGGTCGCCGTCGAAAAGAATATTGCAGCGTTTCTCGATTTGCCGTACGCCGCCGACAAGGTGGTGGTAGGCGACGGCCCGGCGTTGGCCGCGTTACGTCAGGCGCACCCCGCGGTCGTCTGGACGGGTTTCCTCGCTGGCGAGAACCTGGCCGGAGCGGTGGCGCAGGCCGATTGCGTGGTGTTTCCCAGTCGGACGGATACTTTCGGCTTGGTGATGCTGGAAGCCATGGCCTGCGGCGTGCCAGTGGCCGCGTTCCCGGTGACAGGGCCGTGCGATGTCGTCACCCCGGGCGTTACCGGAGAACTGCATGAGGATCTGGCGATGGCGGTGCGTGGGGCGCTCCGCTTGGACCGGCATGGGGTAGCGGCAGCGGTGGCTGGGCGTCAGTGGTCGGCGGCGACGGCGCAGTTTTTGGGCCATTTAGCGCCGACGCGCGAAGCGCGCGTCGAGCGCATGACAGTCGCTTGCGCGTAGTCCTCTCTAGATGTCGGAAAAATGAAGCTTCTGTGACAGGCCGATTTAGGGCTGCCATTAAATTGTCATAAACAGCCCGTATAACGGGTTTACCGCCCAGTTAGCGGAATATTTTTGTCACATTCGCGGGAGTCGTTGTTTTGAAAACGTCTTGTCTGTCGGTCGCCGTCGCGACCATCCTGGTTTCGGGCCTAGCCCCGTCCGTTTCCATGGCTGCCGGGAAAGTCCCGGCCAAGGTCGTGGCTCCAGTAGTCCCAGCGGTTTCCGCGAGCGACCTCGACGCCTTGCGTGCGGAATTCG
>CAIOHZ010000279.1 GCA_903858165.1 uncultured Pseudomonadota bacterium | reverse complement strand
GGTGGCGTACGCCGCCGAAGTTGCAGCGTTGCGCGCGGCCGGCCAGGCCACCGTGCCCACCACCGTGGCACGCGAACGCGCCATCAACCCGTTCTTGCGCACCACCGTACCCGCAGTCCGCACAGCTGCGGCAGGCTTTGCGGGGGAAGCGGGCCTCGCGCCTGGCGAGGCCGGTGCGGCCACTGCCGACCACAAAGACATCGCTACGCTTGCGGCCCTTCGCGAGTGGAAGAATCGGTTCCGCGGATGAAGCTCGCATCTGCCCTTCTGGTGGGGCTGCTGCTGGGCCCCACCGCCCAAGCGCGCATGCCGCAAACCGTGGACCCGGACTGGCCGATGGTGCCGACCACGCATACCGCCCCGCCGCAGCCTGCAGCGGGGCCGCCTGAAGCCCCCCCTGCCGATAAGCCAGACACGGCAGCCGGTGCGAGCACTGGTGCCAACCCGCCTCCGCTCACCCCGGCACAGAAATTCGTCACCATCTCGGCGCCGCCCGCTGCCGACGACGAGCCCTACGTCGACGAAGAGGAACTACTCCCCACACCGTTGCCCGAGAAGCTGCTATTCACCCGCCTGCGCAATTCTTTCGCGCTGCCGGACGCAGCGGACAGCAGTATCCAGCAAGAGTTGGCGTGGTATGGGAAGCACCCCAGCTACGTACAGCGGGTCTTCCAACGCTCGGAGCGCTATCTGTTCCACATCGTCAGCGAAGTGGAAGCGCGCGGACTGCCCATGGAACTGGCGCTGCTGCCGGTGGTGGAAAGCGCCTTCAACCCTTACGCCTATTCACCGGGGCGCGCAGCGGGGCTATGGCAGTTCATCCCAGCCTCCGGTGCCCTCATGGGGCTGAAGCAGAACTGGTGGCAAGACCAGCGTCGCGATGTGGTGGCCTCCACCAGCGCCGCGCTGGACTACCTGCAGAAGCTCAATGCCATGTTCGCTGGCGACTGGCTGCTGACCATCGCCGCCTACAACACTGGCGAGGGGGCGGTGCAGCGCGCCATCGAGAAGAACCGGCGCCTTGGGTTGCCCACCACCTTCTGGGCCCTGCAGTTGCCAAAAGAGACGCGCGTCTACGTACCGCGCCTGCTGGCCATTCGCACCCTGCTGATGGACCCGGAGAGCCACGGCCTGCGACTGCCGCCCATTGCTGACGCGCCGTATTTCCGGCGCGTAGATACCGGCGGACAGTTCGACCTGCGCGTAGCCGCCGAATACGCCAAAGTGACGCCTGAAGAACTGCACGCGCTGAACCCGGGCTATCACCGCTGGGCTACGGATCCGGAAGGCCCGCATCGACTGTACGTGCCAGTGCAGGTGGCAGACCAGTTTGCCATCACCGTGGCGACGCTAAACCCCGCGCAGCGTTTGTCCGTGGCGGCCCACCGTGTGTCGGCGGGCGAAACGCTGGCCAGTATCGCCCGCCAATACAAAACCGCCGTGGAAGCACTGCGCGCCATGAACCCCACGCAGCCCGCCAAGCCGCTCCCCGGCGCCGTGCTGCGAGTACCGGTGGATCCGGGCAGCCCACTGCGCAGCGGTCTCGTCATCGAAGGCGACGTGGCGACGGTGGGCTCGGGGCTACCGGCTGCATCCGGCGGCGGAAGGGCCCAAGAGGGGCTGCAGAAAGCGCCGCGGGCCGCCGCAGGCCCCCTGCGCGGGGCGCGTGAACTGCATTACCGCGTGCAGGCCGGCGATTCCTTGTATTCCGTGGCACAGCGTTTTGCCGTGACAGTGGCCGACTTGAAGCGCTGGAACGGACTGAAGAGCAACAAACTCCGGCCCGGCCAGAAACTACTGGTACACACCCGCGCGGGCGCCTGAAAAGCCTTATAATTCACGCTCTTATACCCACTTGAAGGACGAGCCATGGGATTCATGACCGGCAAGCGCGCACTCATCGTTGGCCTCGCCAGCGACCGTTCCATCGCCTACGGCATCGCCGAGGCGTTCAAGCGCGAAGGAGCCGAACTCGCCTTCACCTACCAGAACGAGCGCCTGAAGGAGCGCGTGGTGGATATGGCCGCCGGCCTCGGCAGCACCCTTTGCCTGCCCATGGACGTCGCCGAAGACGCCCAGGTGGACAGCGCCTTCGCTGGCCTGAAGGAACACTGGGACGGCCTCGACATCGTGGTGCACTCGGTGGCCTTCGCCCCGCGCGAGGCCTTGGCCGGTGGCTTCGTGGAAAGCACCACTCGCGAAAGCTTCCGGATTGCGCACGACGTATCCAGCTACAGCCTCACGCTGCTGGCGCGCGCGGCACTGCCGATGATGGAAGGGCGCAACGGCGCCCTGCTCACCATGTCTTACCTGGGCGCGGTGAAATCTATTCCCAGCTACAACGTGATGGGCTTGGCCAAGGCCAGCCTGGAGGCCAATGTGCGCTTCCTGGCAGCGGACCTCGGCCCCAAGGGCATCCGCGTGAACGCCATCTCCGCCGGCCCCATCAAGACATTGGCGGCCGCCGGCATTGCCGGGTTCCGCAAAATGCTGACGCAGGTGGCATCGGTGGCGCCCATGCGCCGCAACGTGACGCAGGACGATGTAGGCAACGCCGCAGCGTTCCTTTGCAGCGACTTGGCCGCCGGCGTGACCGGCGAAGTGCTGTATGTGGACGGCGGCTACAGCCACGTGGGCATGAGCTTCCCGGAGTAAGCACTGCCCGATTTTTTTGGAGGGGCGCCGCGCCTTAGTTGAACAGCGCCGGGTCCACGGTCACCTTGGCCTTGGCGCGAATAGCGGCGAGGTAGCCGGTGAAGTCGCGCTGCTGAGTTTGCTGCACCAGCTGGCGGGCAGCGGCAGCCGCCGCTTCACCTTCCAGCTGCGGGCCAGCACGGCCAGCCGCGACCTGCCACACCACCTGGTCCCCGTTGGGCAAAGCCACCACACCAGAGCGCGGAGCCGCGGGCCGCGGGCCGACGAAGGCCGCCTTCAGTACGTCCGGTGCAACGCCCGTGGCCTTGCGGTCCACCCAGCCAGAAGCAGTGACTGCGGCACCCTTGGCGGCAACCGCCAACGTGGCGCCGCCCGCCACCGCCTGCAACGCAGCCTGTGCTGCAGCAGCCAGCGTTTCCTTGGCCTGCGCCGTCTTGACGGCAGCCTCGACCCGGTCACGTACGGCCACCAAAGGCTGGTCCGCGGGCTTGAGGTGTTCCGTCACACGCGCCACGACCAAGCGACCGTCACCGAGATCCACAGCACGGCTGTTGGCGCCGTCTAGCACGCTCTTGGCAAACACGGCGTCGATGAGCTTCTTGTCCGCCGGCAGCGGCGCACCACCCGCCGAACGCGTGTAACTGGCCACCGTCTGCAAGGGCGCGCCCACCGCACGAGCTACCGGCTCCAGCGAGCCGCTGCTTTCAAACGCGGTTTCTTCCAGTTTGTCCTGCAAGGCGCCAAACGTCTTGTCCGCCTCGGCGATCTGGAACTCGGGGGTGATGTCGACGCGCACGTCCTCGAAGGACTTGCCGATACCCGCCGCTACTTCCTCGAGACGAACCACGTGGTAACCGAACTGCGTCTTGACCACCTGCAGGCCGCCAGGCGTCATGCCCCACACCGCCGCTGCAAAGGGCCCAACGAAGAAGTCCTTCTCCTGCAGGCCGAGGTCGCCGCCGACAGCCGCAGAGCCCGGGTCGGCGCTGTTGGCCTTGGCCAGCGCAGCAAAATCCGCGCCGCTCTTCAACTGCGCCAGCAGGCCGTCGGCCTTCGCCTTGGCGGCAGCAGCCGTCTTGGCATCCGCGCCGTCCGCAGCCTCGATGAGGATGTGGCTCGCACGGCGTTTTTCGGCGGTGGCGTAGCGGTCTTTGATGGTGTCGAAGTAGGCACGCAGCGACGCTTCCGTGACGACGACCTTCGCGGCGATGTCGGCGCGCCGCAACTCGACGAACTGCAAGGACAACGCCTCTTCCGTGCGGAAGTCGGCAACATGGGCCTGCAACCACGCTGCCAATTGGGCTTCCGTGGGCTTGGCCGCGGCGATGGCCGGAGCAATGGGGAGCGTGGCGTAGGCGAGATCGCGCTGTTCGCCTTGCAGGGCGAGCACCTCATTGATTTCGCGCGGGGTAAGGAACGAACTGCGGGCAATGCCGCCCACCAACTGGTTGCTCAGCAACTGCTGGCGCTGCTCCATTTCGAAGGAGGCCATGGAAATGTTGTTCTGCTGCAGCAGCGCGATGTAGGCGTCACGGCTGAATTCGCCACCCACCTGAAAATACGGCAAGGAGCGAATGGAGGCAGCGACTTCTTCGTCGGTGATTTGATAGCCGGCATCCTTCGCGCGCTGGGCGAGCAACTGCTGCTGCACGAAGCCATTGACGATGGAGTCCTGCACTTCCTTACGAGTGGCCTCGGGAATTTCACCCTCGTAGGCACGCGCGAGCTGCGAGATTTGGTTCTGGTAGCTCTCGCGGATGCGAGCGGGGTCGACGGTCTCGCCGTTCACCTTCAGCCCGGCGCCCTGCGCGCTGGTGAAACTGATAGCACCCTCGACACCAAAGAAGACGAAGGTGACCGACAGAGGGAGGATGAAGAACCAAAAGGCAACACCCTTCAGACGATCGTGGATCCACTGCATCATTGCTGCAAGACTCCCTAAACAAAAAGGCCGCACGGTCACCCGGCGGCCTTCGAAATAAATGGCGGAGCGGACGGGACTCGAACCCGCGACCCCCGGCGTGACAG
>CAIOHZ010000278.1 GCA_903858165.1 uncultured Pseudomonadota bacterium | reverse complement strand
TTGCCACCGCGAATGCGCAGCCAAGTACTCCACGGCCTGCTGCCGGTTCCAACCTAGGCCGTGCAGGCCGGTGTCGATGACTAGCAGCGCGACTTGGTCACGCACTTCTTTGAGAGCAGCCTCGGCAGCGGCCGCATCGCCAGACGCAGCGACTTCGCTCCTGACCAGCAAGCGATACACACCATAGCCGTCGCGATGTGCCGGTTGCGGCGTCGACCGCTGCCAAGCCGGCACCTCCGCAAGCGACAAGCGTTCCCATGCCAAAGGGGATGTGGCTGGAGTTGAAGGCACCGCAGGCACAGGCGCAGCGTCTTGAAGCTCGGCAGCCACCACAGGCGGCGTTGCGCCCGCCAATCGTGTTTCCAACTGCTGCACTTCGGCCAATGCCACGTCGTGCCACTGCCGTGGCGCGAACGGCAAGCCGGTAGCACGGCGCAAGCGGAAGGCGTACCACTCCTCGCCCGAAGGCAGGTCCGCCCACACTGGCGTGTCCTTGGCCTGGCGCATGGCAAGTTCGAGCCTTGCCTGCAGACGGCGGAAGGACGGGCGCAACTTCTCTGCGGTCAGCGCGGTGTAACGCGCCGACAACGCTTGCTGCGCCGCCGCGCTGACGTTGCCCCAAGCACCGGACGGCGGCAGTACGTCGGCGGCAGCAGCACGAGCCACCTGCGCCGACAGTGAACGCCAAGCTTCAGGAGCCAAGCCGAGACCGCGCGCCTCTGCTTGGTTCAGGTTCGCTATGGCGGCATCCACCCAAGCAGGCACCTGACCCAACACCTGCAACCAAGCGGCGTGGTCAGCCGCCGTCTCCGGCACTACCTCGCCACGGGCCAGGGCCGTCATGGCCCACAACGCGAATCCGCCATCGGGCGCTGACAGCGGAAACAGTTCTTCCGGATAGCGCGCGCCTTCCAGTTCCTCTTCGCGCTGCCGCAGGAACAAGGCCAAGGCTTCGCGTGACTCGGGCGCCAGCGTCGCTACAGGCAACGCCTTGGCTTGTTCGACGGCAACGCGCGCTGCAGCCACCCGCAAAGCGACAGCTTCAGGCGCTATGGCTGGCAAAGCATCCGCTGGCAAGGGCAGGTGCGCGAATACTGTCATTTCGGGTGCCCAGCGTACCTCTGCCCGAACTTGCGCCGTCGCGAGACGCGTGAAGGCATCGGCCTTGGCGGGGGCTACCAGCGGCGGCGGTACCGCACTGCCACCGCAACCCGCCAGCGACAGCAGCGACCAGCTCAGCAGGGCGAGGAAACACAGACGCTTCATCCTTGACTGGCCACCCAACGCCGCAGTTTCACTTCGAGAACTTCGAGTGGCAACGAACCATCCCGCAAGACCTCGGCGTGGAAGGCTTTCACGTCGAACCGGTTCCCCAAGGCCTTTTCGGCCATGGTGCGTAAAGCGCGGATGCGTAACTGCCCGACCTTGTAACCGAGCGCCTGCCCCGGCCACACGATGTAGCGCTCCACCTCGGCCTCGATATCGCTGGCTGCCATGCTGGAGTGCGTGGCCATGTACTGCATGGCCTGCTCGCGGCTCCACGCCATGGAATGCAGGCCGGTGTCCACCACCAAACGCATGGCACGGAGCATTTCATCCGCCAGACGGCCGTACCACTGGTAGGGGTCCGTGAATACGCCGAGCTCTTTGCCGAGACTTTCGGCATACAGCGCCCAGCCTTCCACGTAGGCGTTATAGCCACCGTAACGCCGAAAGCGCGGCAAACCCGACAGTTCTTGCTGCAGAGCAATCTGGAAATGGTGCCCCGGTGCGGCCTCATGCAACGACAGCGTCTCCATACCGAACTTCGGTTGGGCCTTGAGGTTGAAAGTGTTTACGTAGAAATAGCCAGGGCGCATGCCATCCGCCGAGGGCGGCTGATAGAACCCGCCCGCGCTGCTTTCCGCACGGAACGGCTCCACTTCGCGCACTTCGTAGTCCGCCTTCGGGAAAAGCGAGAACAGGCGCGGCAGCAAGACATCGATACGCCGCTTGATCTGGCCGTATTCCGCGACAAGATCGGTACCGCGTGTGAAATAGAACCGCGGGTCGTCCTGCATGAAACGGAAAAAAGCAGACAAATCACCGACGAAGCCAGTTTCTCGCATCACGCCGCGCATCTCATCTTCGATACGCGCCACCTCGGCGAGACCCAACTCGTGAATCTCCTTGGCGCCGAGCGTGGTGGTAGTGCCCTGTCGGATGCGCAAGGCATACCACTCTTCGCCATGCGGCAAGGCCTGCCAACCGAAACTGGTGCGGCACGCAGGCACATAATCGCGCTCGAAGTAGTCCGCGAGGCCTGACAACGCGGGGTTCAAGCCGCGCTCCACCAGTTGCCGATAGCTGCGCTCGAGCCGCGTGCGTTGCGCAGCAGTGGCACTGGCCGGCAACTGCTGCAAAGGCCGCAAAAACAAGCTAGTGCTGGTGTCAGTCGTCACTAGCCCACGCCATTGCGGTGCCACCTTCTGCATGACCTGTTGCGGCTGAGTCACTCCATGAGCCACGCCCTCACGCAAACGGTCTTGCGTCGCGGCGGCCCATTGCGGGAACTGCCACGCGCGCTCCAACCAAGCTTCGTGGTCTTCCAGCGTGGCGAAGGGCTGCGGGCCCGCGCCACTGCCGAAGAACGCTAACGTAGTACCGAGGTTGTCCATCTGGTTGACGGGCAGGAGATGTTCGGGGAACTGGGTGGATTCCACCGCTTCCGCGCGGTCACGCAGGAAGACCTGCAGCGACAGTACTTCCTGATTGTTCAGGCCTGCGGTGTCGAGCGCACGAGCAGCACGCAGCGCTTGACGCTCCAGCGCCATACCCGCGGCGATAGACGCTTCGGAACTGGGATTACCAAGACGATTGGCGTACTTGGCCTCACCGAGAAATGTTCCCTGCAAGGGATACAGGTCCAGCACGTCATCGAAGTAACCTTCGACCACCCTGTCTAGGGCGCGCGAAGCCGCCGTGGCAGCCGTTGCCACGCCAGCCTCCGGCGCGGCAGCCAAAGTGCGCACTGCCCAACCAGCGCCGCCCGCCAACCCAGCAGCAGACGCCGCCTTCAGCCAATCACGCCGCTTCATGCACGCCTTCCTTATGTTGCGCGGCGGCCAGTACCGTCCGCCGCGAAATGATGGTGTAGCGCCACAGCAGCAGCACGGCACACACTGTCAGGCCAGCAATGAGGCCTACCCAAACGAATTCCGGGCCATAGCCGGCGTAGATGCCGAGCCACCATGCCATGGGAAAACCCACGGCCCAATACGCGAATAGCGACAGCACCAACGGTATACGCGCATCCTTGAAGCCGCGCAGGGCCCCCATCGCGCCGACTTGCAGGCCGTCGGAGATTTGGAATACGCCAGCAAACAGCAGCAGGCGCGAAGCCAGCTCCAACACCGCAGCGTCGTGGGTATAGAGCGCGGCGATGCCATGGTTCGCCATGATGAGGCCCACACAGGACACGGCCATGAGACCCGTACATAGGGCGATACCCGCGAACCCGGCGCGGCGCGCATCGGCCGGGCGGCGTCCACCCAACAAGTGACCCACATGCACCATCGTGGCGGAGTGCATCGCCAGTGGCACCATGAAGGTTAGCGAAGCGAAATTCAGCGCCACCTGATGTGCACCCACCTGTACAGCACCGAGCGTTCCCATGATGAGTGCGCAGGCGATGAACAGGCCCGATTCGCTAAGCATGGTGCCGCAGATGGGTAAACCCAAGCGCAGCATCTCGCGCAAGCGTGCGAAATCTGGCTTGAGATAGCCTGCAAACAAGCGGTAGCGACGGAAAGCTGTACCGAAATGCATTTGCAGAACCAACAGACCCAGCAAAGTCCACATGACCAGCGCACTGGCCACGCCACAGCCCACAGCCCCGAGCGCCGGCATACCAAACAGGCCGTACATGAAGACGAAGTTGCCACCAATATTCATCAGCAAGCCGCCGCAGGCGGCAAGAAAAATAGGGCGTGTCTGGCCGAGGCCCTCACTCGTGAAACGCAGCGCGAGGTAAGCCAGCATGGCCGGGAAGCCTGCGGCCATGGCATGCACGAAGCCGGTGGCCTCCGGCACTACCTCCGGCGCCGTACCAATAAGCCGCAAGACCGGGCCCACCAGGAACATGAGGGGCACCAACACCACCGCCAGCCCTAGTGCCAGCCATAAAGCCTGCCGGGAATACAGCACCACCTCGCCATGCCGCGACCCGCCGCGGGCATGGGCGATGAGCGGCGACACGGCCATCATCACGCCTATCGCCGCGTACATGAACAAGTTGTAGAACGACACGCCCACTGCCACGGCCGCAAGGCTCCGCGAACCGAGACGACCGGACATGAGTGTGTCCACCGTGCCCATCGCGGCCAGCGCCAGGTTGTTGCCAACCAACGGGACGCCAAGGCGCAGGATTTCGCGCAGGTGGTGGCGCCAGGGCAGCGAGGAGTGCAAAGTGTTCATAGGTATGTGAGCCATTCTAGCGGTTCGCTGCCCCACTCCCTTCCCTGCTTGCCTGGAGGCCCCATGCTAGTTGCTCCCGCCCTTCGCCGCGTCGCCATCGTGGCCAGTACCCGTCTGCCGTTCGCGCGCTCGCAAGGGGCTTACGCCGCCGATGGCAACCAAGAGATGCTTACGGCGGTATTGCGGGGCCTCGTGGAGCGCTGCGGACTGCAGGGCGCGTTGCTCGGCGAGGTCGTCGCAGGCGCCGTGCTGAAGCATTCACGCCAGTGGAACCTGACACGCGAAAGCGTGCTGGATTCCGGGCTTTCGCCCTATACGCCGGCCTTTGACCTGCAGCGCGCCTGTGGCACCAGCCTCGAGGCCGCCTTGCTGGTAGCCAACAAGATTGCGCTGGGGCAGATCGATGCCGGCATTGCCGCTGGGGTGGACACTGCCAGCGATGCCCCCATCGTGTTCGGCGAACCCTTGCGCCAATTGCTGTTGCGCGCGTTTCGCGGCCGCACGCTGGGTGAACGCATCAAGCCTTGGCTGGGCTTCCGCCCCAGCATGCTGGCCCCCGCACTACCCGGCACCGGCGAGCCCCGCACTTTGCTCTCCATGGGGCAGTCCTGCGAACTCATGGCACAGCAGTGGAGCATCACTCGTGAAGCCCAGGACCAATTGGCGTTTGATAGCCACCAGAAAGCCGCCGCGGCTTACGCCCGCGGCTTCTTCAACGACTTGCTGACGCCCCACCGCGGCTTGGAGCGAGACAACAACCTGCGCAGCGACACCACGCTCGCCAAGCTGGCGAAACTGGCGCCCGCCTTCGACCGTCAAAGCGGCCGCGGCACACTCACCGCAGGCAACAGCACGCCGCTTACAGACGGCGCCGCTGCCGTGCTGTTGGCCACGGAAGACTGGGCGCGCGCGCGCAACCTGCCCGTGCTCGCCTACCTACGTGCGGGCAAAGCGGCCGCGGTGGAATTCGTGAAGGACGAAGGCCTCTTGATGGCCCCCGCCTACGCCGTGCCCAAGTTGCTGACCGATTGCCAAGTCTCCTTGCAGGACTTCGATTTCTACGAGATTCACGAAGCCTTTGCCGCACAAGTGCTGTGTACGCTACGCGCCTGGGAAAGCGAGGCTTTCTGCCGTGAACGTTTGGGGCTGCCGCAAGCGCTCGGCGCCATCGACCCGGCGAAGCTGAATGTGGTTGGTAGCAGCTTGGCGGTGGGGCACCCCTTCGCTGCCACCGGCGCACGCCTGGTGGGAACACTAGCCAAACTGTTGGCGGAACGCGGTCAGGGACGTGGTCTCATTTCCGTCTGCACGGCCGGTGGCATGGGCGTCACTGCCATCGTGGAACGCTAGCCCAGCCGCAAAGTCGGTCTGCAGGCGAGCAGGCGCGACGACTGTTGCGAGACGGATTGGCTGGAGGCAGCGCGCTGCGGCGATTAAGGCAATATGATTGAGGCACAATAGCGGTTCCACTGTGCGGAGCCTGCCATGAAGCTGAACGACCCCACCCTGCTGCAACAGCTGGCCTATGTAGATGGACAGTGGGTGTCGGCCGATTCAGGCGCAACTCTGCCCGTGACCAACCCGGCCACGGGCGCGCTGCTAGGCAGCGTGCCGAACATGGGCGCACCGGAAACCCGCCGCGCCATCGCGGCCGCTGCTGCTGCCATGCCGGCCTGGGCCGCCAAGACCGCCAAGGAGCGCGCCACCGTGCTGCGCCGCTGGCACGACCTGATGATGGCGAACCAGGAAGATCTGGCCGTCCTCATGACCGCCGAGCAAGGCAAACCGCTGGCCGAAGCCCGCGGCGAAGTCGCCTATGCGGCCTCGTTCATCGAATGGTTTGCGGAAGAAGGCAAGCGCCTTTACGGCGAGATTATCCCCGGGCACCAGCCGGACAAACGCATCGTGGTGCTGCGCCAGCCCGTGGGCGTGGTTGCTGCCATCACGCCGTGGAATTTCCCGGCCGCCATGATTACGCGCAAGGCTGGCCCGGCCCTCGCCGCCGGCTGCCCCATCATCGTCAAACCGGACCCGCAGACGCCGTTTTCGGCACTGGCCATGGCCGTGCTGGCCGAACGCGCTGGTCTGCCGAAGGGCCTGCTCAGTGTCGTCACCGGCTCGGCCACCGAGATTGGCGGCGAGATGACCTCGAACGCCACCGTGCGCAAGGTCACCTTCACCGGCTCCACCGCCGTGGGCATCAAGCTCATGGCCCAAAGCGCGCCGCAACTGAAGAAGCTCTCCCTCGAACTCGGCGGCAACGCCCCGTTCATCGTCTTCGATGACGGCGACCTGGACGCCGCCGTGCAGGGCGCCATGGCGAGCAAGTACCGCAATACGGGGCAAACCTGCGTTTGCGCCAACCGCTTGCTGGTGCAAGCGGGTGTCTACGATGCCTTCACGGAAAAGCTGGCGGCAGCGGTGCGCGGCCTGCGCGTGGGCGATGGCTTGGCCGGCCCCACCGACCAAGGCCCGCTCATCAACGAGAAGGCCGTGGCGAAAGTGGAAGAGCACGTGGCGGACGCCGTCGCCAAGGGCGCCACGGTCGTGTTGGGTGGCAAGCGCCATGCGCTGGGCGGCACCTACTACGAACCGACCATCCTCGCGAATGTCACGCCCGACATGCTCGTGGCGCGCGAAGAAACGTTCGGCCCGTTGGCGCCGCTGTTCCGTTTCGAAACGGAAGCGGAGGCCATCGCCATGGCCAACGACACCGAGTTCGGTTTGGCGGCCTATTTCTACACCCGCGACCTCGCTCGTTCTTGGCGGGTTTCCGAGGCGCTGGAGTACGGCATCGTCGGGCTGAACACCGGCATCATCTCCACCGAGGTGGCGCCGTTTGGCGGCATGAAGTCTTCGGGCTTCGGCCGTGAAGGTTCACGCCACGGCATCCTCGACTACACCGAACTGAAGTACGTCTGCATGGGTGGCATCACACCGTGACCCCTCCCGGTGACCGCGCCGCGCACCCGGCGGCGCGGCGCATCCAGCTAGCGCTGAGCGACCGTGCGCTCATCCTGCTGCTCGCGCCATTGACGGCGTTGGGCGCCATGTCGCAAAACATGTTCGTGCCCGTGCTGCCTTTGCTGCGAGCAGAACTGGGCTTGACCATCGCCCAGGCCAACACCACCGGCAGCTTTGCGTTGGCGTCATTCGCGTTTGGTCTGCTGTTCGGCGGCACGCTGTCCGACCGGCTAGGTCGGCGCCCCGTCATGCTCGCGGGCAATTGCGTGTTCGTGCTTGGCAGCATCGGCTGCGCACTGGCACCGTCGCTGGGTTGGCTGGTCACGGCGCGCATTATTCAGGCGCTGGGCAGCTCCATTTGCATGGTCACCACGCGCGCCATCATCGGCGATGTCTACCCGCGTGAAAGCATGGCGCGCATGCTGGCCTTCCTCACCATGGTCATGGTCATTGCGCCCACGCTGTCGCCTATCGTTGGCGGCGTCATCGGTGACTGGTCCGGCTGGCGCGGAGTGTTCTGGGTGCTGGCCGGCGTAGGGCTACCCGCGCTCGTGCTAACCGCATGGCGCCTGCCGGAAACCCGTAGCGATGCCGACCGCGCGGCCTTCGCCGCTAGCGGTGGGCACGGGCCCGGCGCATTGTGGCGCCAAAGCCGCCATATCCTCGGCGACCTCGCGTTCTTCAACGGCATTCTGCAAGCGGCCGTCATCTACGCCACCTTTCTGGTGTTCGTCTGGAGCACGCCGTACGTGCTGAAAGCGCAGGGCCTGCCGCTGTCCACTTACGGTTTGTGGAACCTGCTCATTGCCGTGGGCTATTTCATCGGCAACTGGCTGGTCACACGCCGCAGTGGCCGCTACTCCATGGCCGGCTTCATCCGCACTGGAGTCACGCTGCAACTGGCTGGCGCTGTACTGGGTTTCGCACTGGCTGAATCTGCCTTTGCCGGCCCAGTGCTCACGCCGCTGTGCTTGTTCCTGCCGATGGCAGTGCTGGCCTATGGGCAGGGACAGGCTTTACCGAACGTCACCGCCAGCGCCGTAGCGCTGCACCCGGAAGCCAGCGGTACGGCTTCCAGCCTCATGGGCTTCGGCCAGCAGTTCGCGGCTGCCGTCGCCGTACAATTCATGGGCTTGTTCCCGTCGACAACGGCCCAGCCCACCATGCGCTTCATTCTGGCGGCCGCGGTGTTTTCCGCCGTGCTGCTGTGGTTCGACCAACGCCGCCAACCCAAAATCCACTGAAGCGGGCTGTTGCCAGTTCCCAGTCAGCCAGACCGCTGCAGTTCACGACATCTTCCGACTTTACTCACGAAAGCACGCACCATGGACGTACGCACCGCCCTCCTCACTCGCGCCTCACCAGGCAAGCTCGTAGAGCCTGCTCCCGATGCCGCGCAGCTCACGCAACTGCTGGAAGCCGCCGTGCGTGCTCCGGACCATGGGCGTCTCGCGCCGTGGCGGTTCGTGGTGTTGCGTGGCGTCGCGCGCGAAGTGCTGGCGGACGCGATGGAACAAGATTTGCTGGCCCGCAAACCCGAAGCCACCGCCGAGGAACGCACGGCGGAACGCCACAAGCCGCTACGCTCCCCCTTGCTGGTGGTAGTGGCCGCTGCCGTACGTGAACACCCCAAGGTGCCCGCCATCGAGCAGATTACGGCCACGGCTGCCGCCGTGCAGAACCTGTGGACGCAGGCGCAGGCGCTTGGCTTCGGCATGATGTGGAAGACGGGCCTGGCCGCTTACAGCCCACGCGTGAAGACAGCGCTCGGTTTCGCCATCGACGACACTATCGTCGGTATCCTGCACCTCGGCACACCGGCAGTGGCAGGGACGGCCCGCGTGCCGGACTTGTCGACTGTGGTCCGTTATCTCTAAGGAAACTCCATGAGCCGCTTCCATGGCACCCCCGGTTTCGCCCACGGCAAGCCCGATACCGTCGGCGTCTTGCTGGTCAATCTCGGCACG
>CAIOHZ010000277.1 GCA_903858165.1 uncultured Pseudomonadota bacterium | reverse complement strand
TGTTCAGGGTTCGCCGGCGCCGATGGCGGCGCGGCGTTGTGTTGCGTAAGCCTCAAGCTCCGCGCGAATCTCCGCCGGCATGGGTGGCTGTTCGTATTCGTTCAAGGCGCGTTGCCAGACGTCGGTAGCGCGTTGCGTGGCATCTTTGGCGCCAGCGAGTTCCCAGTTGCCATGACTTTGCCAGTCGGACACCAGCGGCTGGTAGAAGGCGTGCTCGTAGCGCTGTAGCGTGTGGGCGTCGCCGAAGAAGTGTCCGCCGGTGGGTACACGGGCAATGGCGTCGAGTCCCAGTTCCTCGTCGTCCACCTGAATGGGTTTCAGGAACTCCATCATCAGCTGCAGCATCTCTACGTCGAGCACCAGCTTTTCGTAGGACGCGGTGAGACCACCTTCCTGCCAACCCGCTGCGTGGTAAACCAGATTGGCGCCACCGAGCACTGCTCCCCAGAGCGACATCTGGGTTTCGTAGGCACCTTGTGCGTCTGCAACGTTCGAGGCGCTGGCATTGGAAGTGCGGTAAGGCAGGCCGTAGTAGCGCGCGAGCTGGCCACTGGCCACATTGGCCTTGGCGTTTTCGGGGGTACCGAAGGCTGGGGCACCCGAACGTAAATCCACGTTTGAGGTGAAGGCGCCATACATTACCGGGGCACCGGGGCGCACCGCTTGCGCCAACACCATGCCGAACAGCGCTTCGGCGTTTTGCTGCGCCAATGCCGCGGCAAGGGTCACCGGCGCCATGGCACCCATGAGCGTGAACGGGGTAATGACCACCGGCTGACCATGTTGCGCCATGGCCATGAGGCCATCCGCCATGGCGTCGTCGAAGCGACGTGGACTATTCACCGAGATGATGGTGATGACGCCAGGCTCTGCCGCCATTTGTTCGAGCGTGTGGCCACGGGCAATGGCCATCATGCGGATGCCGTCCAGAGCCCGGCCCGCGCCGATGGCAGTGCAGTGGTAGGCACGGTCCGAATACACGAGATTCGCGAGGTAAGTATCGAGATGACGCGTCCCGGCCGGCAGCTCTACTGGCGCGCAGACCTGATTGCCAATGACGTGGATGGCATTGAAGTGCTGAGCCAGCTTGATGAAGTTGCAGTAGTCCTCATGGTTACCCGGGCGGCGACCGCGCAGGCAGTCATGCACATTCGGTGGCCCGGCTACGAGACCAAAGACGAGATGGCTGCCGCCCAAAGTCACGCGATGCGCTGGGTTTCGTGGTGTCAACGTGAACGCGGAAGGCACTGTCTCGAGCGCCTTTGCCAATACGTCGGCACCGAAACGCACCGTCCCGGTGATCTCATCGACTTCGGCTCCATAAATACGCATAGCGTCGCGTGCTGCCGGTGACATCAGTTCGATACCGAGCTCGCCAAGGATGCGCAGAGAGGCTTGGTGGATGGCCTCCACCTGTGCTGCGGAAAGCAGCTCCATCGGCGGGTATGGGTTCTGCACGTCGGTCCATGGCAACTGGGGCAGGGCACCGCCGCTTGCGCGACGAGGGCGCGATCCTTCGCGCTTCCGTGGGGAGGAAATAGCCATGGTTACTCGTTGACCTTGCTCGTTAGCTTTAGAAGGGTGCCAGGCGCTCGACAGCGCGGTCGCTCATGTCATCGGGCCCTACCTCTGCTTGCTCGCCTTGCGGTATCTCGCCGACCTTTGCGGTACGGATAGAGACGATGCGGCCGGGAAAGAGCGTCACGATGTTCTCGCCGTAGCCGGAAAGCGTAGGCAGATAATGACGCTTGCCAGAAGCTGAACCTGTGAGGGGCGTGAAGTGGAAAGCCATGCGGTAAAGGTTGGCGGGCTTCTCGCCGTCGCGTACCACGGGCAAGCCATCCGAGCCGTCGCCGTCCTTGTCCAAGGCATCACGCGCGGCGAGTACAGCATCGGTGAGAGGGCGATGCAGCAACTGCTTGCCTGCGTGAGCACCATGGTCCTGGAACAACAGGGCAATTTTCGCGAGGTCGTCCAGCGTCGGGTAATAGCCCGCGCTGAACCACGCTGGGCCATCCTGCCCGCCGAGCTCGCGAGTACGCACCAGCGGTGCATGGAAGATGCCGATGGGGCGCAGCACTTCTTCCGCGACCATGTTCCACGCATCAGCCTGCGGCCCACGCATAGCTTTGACGAAGCCATCGACGGCTACGCCCAGCATGAAAAAATCGTGGTCGCGATAGCGCATCACGCGGCCCGGTTCCCAAGGGTAGGGCTTCAGGTGGGTGCGCATGTGCGCGAGCTTGTCGGCTACAGACGGCGCCGTGTACCAGCCGTTGTAGTCGTTTTCCAGATAGCCGCTGCCATTGTCGTTAGGGTGCGTAATGAGCGAGCCCACACCGCCATAGGCGCTCGACATATTCGCCGCATCGATGAACCGCACCTTCTTCCAGTGCGGGTCCGCGCCGGGCACGTAGTCGCCGATTTTCAAATCAAGGACATAAGGGCCGTAGATTTCCGCGAGATGTAGTAACGAGAGTGCGGCGGTAACGGTCTTCGTGACGGAGCGGACGCCATAACGCATTTCGAGCGGATAAGGGTAAGGGCCGTAAGCCGTGTTCTCCGCCTCGTAATAGAGCGTGCCTTCCTTGAAGATGGCGCGCGATACTTGCCACTTTGGCAGCACCGGGCCGCCGAAACCATCGAGCGTACCTGCGGGAAATTGCGCGCGCAGGTCGTCCAAGGGTTTCGTCGGCAGTCGGGCCGCCAGCTCGGCGCGTGCCTCTTCGCGCCGTGCTGCGAGTTGTGTGGCATCGCCAGCGGCGAAAGTGGCTGGCACTTGTGCCCACAGCACGGTGTGCGGGCTGAGTAGCCAAGGCGCGGTTTGCTGCACGAACTGCACCCGCAGCCCGCTGACCTGCTTGCCGCGGTAGAGGAAAGTAGCCAGGCCCTGATGGGCGTGGTTTTCCGTGTCATTCACCAGCATGAGCGGGAAGGCAGCACGGGACCAACTGCCATCTGCCTTTTCTTGCCATATACGTCCGAACTGCGGGATGAGCCGCCAGTAACTGGCCCGAGCACTAGCACGCGTTTCACGCACCATCTTGCCGCGTTGCACCGGCACCAGTGTGTCGCCAAGCGTTACGAACTCCAGGGACAACTCGGGGAAGCGCAGCGCATCGCGACCATCGATGACCTGATTTTTGAGCGTGGGCTTCGCTTGTAGCGTTGCTGCTGACAACTGCAGCACGCCGGCGAATGCTGGAGCAGAGCGTGCGCCCTTGCCGGGCGCAAAGGCGCCATTGTCGACCGGTGCAGCCGGGGCGTCTTCACGCAGCAAGGTGGTCGTCGGCAAGACTGCCGCAGCAGCAAGATTCGCTGCCAAGGCGTTGCCCGCGGCAAACGGACCCGCCGCGAGGAGGCCGCCAACTAGCAGGCCGTAGAGACGGGCGAGAACGGTGATGGGCGACTGATTCATGGTGGTTTTCCAGTGGTAAATGCTGCGCTTTCAGGCGTAGACAAGTTTGCTCGCTACCGACTTGTGGCTGACAGTGGGCGACAGGGAATGGCGGGCGGTAGTGGCGCGGATCGCCTTGCGTTCGTCCGTGGGCTTGTAGCCGTAGTGGCGGCGGTACGTGTGGCAGAAATGCGAGGTCGACCCGAACCCGCAATCGAGGGCGATGGCGCGGACCGCCTTGGCCGTTTCGCGCAGCAGGTGCCGGGCGTGGGCCAGGCGCAGTTCAAGATAGAACGTCGCCGGAGCACTGCCCAGGTACTTGCGGAACAGGCGTTCCACCTGGCGCGTTGACAGGTCGGCGGCAGCCGCGATTTTCACCAGCTCCAGCGGTTCGGCCAAAGTGGCTTCCATACTTTCCACAATGGCTGACAACTTGGGGTGCTGCAGTCCATACCGGCGGTCTGGTGTCATGCGTTGTCGGTCGCCGTGCTCGCGTATGCGGGGGTGGATAAATTGCTCCGCCACGGCCACGGCCATATCCCCACCATGGTGCTCGCGAATGAAGTGGAGCATGAGGTCCAACGCTGCCGTGCCGCCTGAGCAGGTGAACACTCCTTCATCGGCGACGAAGAGGTCGGGTACGAGGCGCGCACGCGGATAGCGGGCCGCGAACAGTTCGGCGAACTCCCAGTGCACCGTGCAGCGCTTGCCATCAAGCAGGCCGGCTTCGGCCAAAAGAAAGGCGCCACCGCTGACGCCGCCTACTTGGCAGCCATGACCTGCCAGATGTCGCAGCCAGCCGCGTAACGAGGCGTTGGCCGAGGCATCGAGCGGCTCCAGGCCTACGCAAGCCACCAGCAGGTCCGGTTGCTCGAGCGTGTCGCGGCTGTTGTTTACGGCGATGGCGATGCCATTGCTTGCCGTCACGGCTTGACCATCATTCGAGACCAAGCGCCAATCGTAGAGTTGGCTTCCGGCCAGCCGGTTCGCGGCGCGCAATGGCTCTAGAGCTGCCGAAAAAGCCATCATCGAGAACTGCGGCAGCAGCAGGAAAGCCAGCCGAATGGGCCGGTCTGGCTTCATGCGGAAGCGTCACCCGCCAGCCCGAGGCCACGCGTTTCCGGAGCGAGCAGGTAGCAGGTGATGCCACCTAACGCGAGCACCGCGACGCAAGCGCCTAAGGCCACGTGAATGCCAAAGCTGCCGACCAGGATGGGCAGCAGGAAGGTGCTGACCGCTGAACCGACGCGACTCGAAGCGATAGCCAGCCCAAGACCTGAAGCGCGTAGTGAGGTTGGGAACAGTTCCGGCAAATACACGTAGACCAGATTCGACGACGCCGAAAGCACGCTGGCGAATACCGCGAACAAAGCCACCGAGACAAAGGTGGGTGGATGGTCGAGTACCACCAGCGCCAGCATGGCACCACCCGACAGTAAGTA
>CAIOHZ010000276.1 GCA_903858165.1 uncultured Pseudomonadota bacterium | reverse complement strand
GGCGCGTACGTTCAACTTGGGCATGGCGGCAACCTGTGTTGATGAAGCGGCAATTTGACCGGGCTTTCGCCGACCATCACTTGGCGATTGATTGCGTGTTCAGTACAGGAAAGTTAGAGAGTGGCGCTTTCTCTTCTACATGACGTGGAATGTCGAGCCGACCGTTGCGGACAACCACACGACCATTCACGATGACGTGGTCGAGTTTGCGAAGGTCTTCAACATTCTCATCCGGTCGACCGTCGACGACAATGAGGTCTGCCAGCTTTCCCGGTATCAGCGTGCCGAGCCTATCCGCCATGCCGAGTATTTCGGCGTTGGTCTTAGTGGCGGCGATGAGTGCCTGTGCGGGGGTTTTGCCGAGCGACTCGTAGTTGCGAAGTTCCTGCAGGTACGGCTCGGGCAGGAAGCGGTACCAACCGACCACGAGGTCCGTACCGATGCCGATCTTGATGCCTGCGGCGTCCATCTTCTTTGCCATAGCGAGATTCACGGCGTCCGTCTCCGTGAAGCGCCGTGAAGTGGAGAAGTAGTAGCCACCTCCGGCATTGATGTACTGGTAGGGCACCAGCGTCATCACGGAACAGACATTCAACTTCGCCATTAGCCGAATAGTCTCGTCTGAGCGCGGGAGCGGATGTTCGACGCAGTCGACGCCAGCCTCGACAGCTGTCTGTGTGTAGATTGTTTCGGAATCGACGGTGACCCGCAGGCCAAGCGCATGCGCCTCGTCGACAGCCGCGCGTACCTCCTCCTTGGAGAAATGGCTGCCAAGTTTGATGAAATCCGCCCCACGCTTGAACTGGACCCGCACGGCGTTGCGGAAACCATTCGCACCGCTGGCTTCGTAGACGGCACCATCCGGATACGACGGCGCGGTGCGCATCGCTTCGCCCTCCGTTGCGTGTCCACCGACCGCGGTAATCAGTGAACCGGCAGCGAACACGCGCGGGCCGGGGATCCTTCCGCTTGCAACCCACTGCTTCAGGAGGAACGGCGCCGCGCCGTGCGAAGCCACGTCACGGACTGAGGTCACGCCACTTTCGACGTAGTAGCGTAGCCGCTCCTGTCCGCGAAGCGCGGCACCCGCCTGGCTTTCGTCGCTGGTGGCTGCAGGCAGCCCGAACTGTTCGACGTAAGTGAGGTGGGTATGCAAGTCGATGAGGCCCGGCATCACCGTCCGTCCAGCGACATCAATCACTTGGGCATCGGCCGGTGCGGCGAGTTCAGCCTCGCTGGCGCCAATCCGCAGAACGTGGCTGCCCGAGATCAAGAGCGCCGCCGGGCGTGCAGGCGCACCGGTACCGTCGAAGAGCCGTGCGTTGCGGATGACGATGGACCCTGCGGGTTCGTTGAACCCCTTGGGCACCGGAACCCTTCTCGGGTCGTCGCTGGTCGCTGTTACCGAGCTATCTATCCATGCTGCCCGGTCTACCGGTTGCCCAGCCGCCACGACCGTGACGATACTCAGGCCAAGCAATGTCCCGAAGCAGAGACGGCGGAAGATCGGTGTCTGCGGCATGCCAGTGCTCCTCATGTTCAGCACGCGGCGCCGTGTTCACGACGAGTGCCAGTTCAGCAGTGAATTTTCCGTATTGTAAACATATTTCTTTAATGTAAATCGCTTACTCAGGAATCCTTGGCAAGGGTTGTTAGCCGCTAGCGGCTATCCATTAAGGATTCACGCCTGCGCTACTAGCGCCCATTACTAGCAGCCCGGTGACCAGCCTTTCCAGCCCCTGCGTCAGCAGCGCTTCCGAAGTAGCAAAACACAGTCGGAAGTGGCCGACTGCTGCGTCCCCGAACCAGCGCGGGCTCCCTGGCACAACGGCTACCCTAAATTCTTCGCGCAACCGCTGTACGCAAGCTTCCACATCGCCCACCGCGGGTGGCAAGCGCACGAAAACCACATAGGTGGCGTCCGGAACAATGACCTCCAACCCCGGCACGGCACGCAAGGCCATCACTACCTGGTCGCGGCGCGCCTGCAGATGACGCAAGAAACCGTCCAACCAAGGCAGCGCGTGGTCGTACGCGGCGGCAGCCGCTACCTGGCTCAAGGTAGCAGCGCCATCGACGGTAGACGGATGCTGACTGGCCGCCAGCATTTCGGCACAGACGTCCGCGCTGCACATGGCCACGTAGCCGATGCGCAGGCCTGCCAATGCAAAAGCCTTGGAAAAGCCATGGACCACCACCGTGTTTGCCGCCACGGCCGGCGACAAGGCAAGCATGCTGGTGAACTTCGCCGGC
>CAIOHZ010000275.1 GCA_903858165.1 uncultured Pseudomonadota bacterium | reverse complement strand
GCCTTGACGTGGAACCGCGTCAACATGCCGAACGCCCAGGATGCTGCCGGCCTCTCACGTGCCGAATTGGTCGCCAACCCATCGCAAGCCACCGCCAGCGCGCTGCAGTTCAACACGCGCAAATCGACCTACCAGTCGCAAATGGGCGGGGTACTCGAGCACACGTTCTCCCAGGCGAATCAGCTACGCCTGAGCGCCTACGGCGGTGAACGCAACATCGTGCAGTTCCTTTCCACCACGGTGGCGGCGCAGGCCGCGGCAACCAGCCAGGGCGGCGTGGTCGACCTCGACCGCGATTTCTACGGTTTCGATGCGCGCTGGATCCACAAGGGGTTCGCGCGCGACGGCGCCTACCACCTGACGGTGGGCGCCGGGCGTGAACTGCAGAACGAAGTGCGGCGCGGATTCGAAAATTTTGTCGGTGCCCAACTGGGCATTTTCGGTCGCCTGCGCCGCGATGAAGACAATCGCGTTGTCAACACCAGCCGCTTCATCCAGGGCGAATGGCAGGCCTGGCCCACCATCAAGCTCTCCGCTGGCGTGCGCCATTCGTCAGTGGCGTTCACCTCGCAGGACAAATTCATCGTCGCCGGCAACGCGAACGACAGCGGCGCCATCAAGTACCGCGCCACCACCCCGGCGGCCGGCGTGGTGTGGAGTGCCACCCCGCGCCTGAACGTGTATGCCACCGTCGGCCGCGGTTTCGAGACCCCCACGTTTGCCGAGCTGGCTTACCGTCCCGCCGGCACCGGACTTAACTTCACGCTCAAGCCTTCGACCAGCCGCCACACGGAAGCCGGCGTCAAGGCACAGTTCGAAGGCGGTACGGTCAGCGCCACGCTGTTTCGCGCCGATACCATTGACGAGATCGTCACGCTCAGCAACACCGGTGGCCGGGCGATTTTCCAGAACGCCGGGCGCACGCAGCGGCGTGGCGCGGAAGTCGCCGTCATGAAAACCTTCGCGGCCAGCGGCATCACCTTAAGTGGCGCCTACACCTGGACCGAGGCCACCTACCGGGATGGCTTTCTCACCTGCGTCGTAACGCCTTGCGCCACACCTAACGTACCCGTGGCGGCCGGCAACAGCCTACCTGCCGTCCCGCGCCAAAGCCTGTATCTGGAAGCGCTCTGGCGGGCACCACGCAACTCGACTGCCACCGGGGTGTGGGGCAGCCCCTATGCCGCACTGGAGCTGCGGCGCTTGTCACAAATGTTCGTCGATGATCGCAACAGCGAGGCCGCCGAGGGGTACACCGTCGCCAATCTGCGCGCCGGCCTCGAACAGCGGCATGACAAATGGACCGTGTCGCAGTTCATGCGCATCGACAACCTTGCGAACGCGCGTTATGTCGGCTCCGTCATCGTGAACGAAGCGAATAGCCGCTTTTACGAACCTGCGCCCGGCCGCAACTGGACCTTGGGCCTTAGCGCCGCCTACCGCTTCCAGTAAAGAGCGCCCAAGAATGGCTCCAGGAGCCATTCTTGGCCTGCTCACTACTTACCGTAGCGTACCCGCGCCAGTTCGGCACCTAACCCAAGCGCCTGCAACTTGGCCAGCGCAATCTCGCGGTTCATCGGCGCCATGCCGCAGTTGGTGCAGGGGAAGAGGTGTTCCTTGGGCACAAACTCGAGCGCGCGGCCGATGGTGTCCGCCACTTCCTCCGGTGTCTCGACGCGATCCGATGCCACATCGATCACGCCTACCAGCACATCCTTGCCGTGCAACAGCTTCATCAGGTGGGCCGGCACCTTGGAGTTGGCGCATTCGAGCGATACCTGCTTGATGCGGCTGGCCGCGAGTACCGGGAAGACGGCTTCGTACTGGCGCCACTCGCCGCCGAGGGTCTGCTTCCAGTCGTTGTTGGCCTTGATGCCATAGCCGTAGCAAATGTGCACCACGGTGGTCACCGAAAGCCCTTCAATCGAACGTTCCAGCGCGGCGATACCCCAGGTCTTCACATCGTCCATGTAAACGTTGAAGGCCGGTTCGTCAAACTGGATCACGTCCACACCATCGGCCTGCAGGGCCAGCGCCTCCTGGTTGAGGAGTTCGGCGAAGGCCATTGCCAG
>CAIOHZ010000274.1 GCA_903858165.1 uncultured Pseudomonadota bacterium | reverse complement strand
TAACGATCGAAGACTGGCGGAAGCACTACAACGAGGTTCGACCACACTCGAGCCTTGGGAACAAAACTCCGCTGGAATTCAAACAGGAACTGGTTCAACAACGAAACTCATGAGCCATCTTCCAAACATCTGCTGGTCCTAAGAACCACAGCAGGTCACTAGGTTCATCCGAAGGAGCCCCGCATGAAGCCCGCCGACGTCAACGATTTCCGCGAGCTGGCCCGTCGCCGCCTGCCGCACTTTATTTTCGACTACATCGATGGCGGGTCCTATTCCGAGGTGACCCTGCGACAGAACGTGGCGGACCTGCAGCACGTGGCCTTGCGGCAGCGAGTGCTGTGCGACGTTTCCACCCTCGACCTGACGACGGAACTGTTCGGGCAGCCGCTGGCCCTGCCGTTGGCCTTGGCCCCGGTGGGTCTTGCGGGGCTGGCCGCTCGGCGCGGGGAAGTGCAGGCCGCGCGCGCCGCCGAGGCGCACGGCGTGCCGTTTTGCCTGTCCACGGTTTCCGCTTGCCCGTTGGACGAGGTGGCGCGGGGCACCACGAAGCCGTTCTGGTTCCAGCTGTACATGATCCGCGACCGCGCCTTCATGCAGAGCCTGCTCGATCAAGCTCAGGCGCTGGGTTGTACTGCGCTGCTGTTCACGGTCGACCTGCCTGTGCCGGGTTCGCGCTATCGCGATGTGCGTTCCGGGTTGACGGGCTCCCCCGGTTTGAACGGCAAGGTGCGCCGCTTGTTGCAGGCGGCGGCCAAGCCCGGCTGGGCATGGGATGTAGGCTTCCGGGGCCGCCCGCACCAGCTGGGTAATGTGGCGCAAGTGATCGGCGGAAACATGGTGCTCGAAGACTTCTTCGCTTGGCTGCGGAACAATTTCGACGCTTCCGTCACGTGGCGCGACATCGAATGGGTCCGCTCGCGTTGGTCTGGGCCTATTTTGCTGAAGGGAATACTCGACGTCGAAGACGCACGCATGGCGGCCGATGCCGGCGTGGATGGCATCGTGGTGTCGAACCACGGTGGCCGGCAGCTCGATGGCGTGCCCTCCACGGCGGCGGCTTTGCCGGGTATTGCTGCGGCGGTGGGCGACCGGATGACGGTGCTGGCGGACGGTGGCGTGCGTTCCGGGCTGGACGTGTTCCGCATGCTCGCGCTCGGCGCGAAGGGCGTGCTGATTGGGCGCGCTTGGGCCTATGCACTGGCGGCTGGCGGAGAAGCTGGCGTGGCGCACCTGTTGCGGTTGCTGGAAGCGGAGCTGCGCGTCGCCATGGCGCTCACCGGTTGCACCCGCGTGCGCGATATCGGGCCCGAAATGCTGGTTCTGCCACCGCAAGCCAGCAAGGAGCGGTAAAACGCCGCGCTGTACCAGAGCTTCGCCCATCCAGCGCGACACTTCCTGATGGTGCATACCTCGGGCACGGTCGTATCATCGTCCAGCACCTTATCTTCGGAGCCCGCCATGGATTTCAGCCGAACTGAACGCGAACACTACTGGATAGATAGCGTACGCACCTTCATGCGCGAGCATGTTGTGCCGGCAATGCCGGTCTATGACGCGCAGATGGAGGCTTTCGGCCAGAACCGCTGGCAAGTGCCCGCCGTGCTGGAAGACCTGAAGCAAAAGGCGCGTGCGGCCGGCTTGTGGAACCTGTTCATGCCGCCGGCACATGGTGCTTTCCATGTGGAGACCAGTTTCCGTTTCGAAGGCCCCGGCCTCAGCAATCTGGAATATGCGGGCTGTGCCGAAGAGATGGGCCGCATTACCTGGGCTTCGGAAGTGTTCAACTGCTCCGCGCCCGATACCGGCAATATGGAAGTGCTGCAACGCTACGGGACGCTGGCCCATAAGGAACAGTGGTTGCGGCCGCTGATGAACGGCGAGATCCGCTCGGCGTTTCTGATGACAGAGCCCGATGTGGCTTCTTCTGATGCCACCAACATTGCCACTTCCATCGTGCGCGATGGTGACGACTACGTCATCAACGGCCGCAAATGGTGGTCTTCAGGTGTTGGAGACCCGCGCTGCGCCATCTTCATTGTCATGGGCAAGTCCAACCCTGGCGCGCCCACGCATTCCCAGCAGTCCATGATTCTCGTGCCGCGCGATGCGCCGGGCGTGAAAGTGCTGCGGCATTTGCCCGTGTTTGGCTATGACGATGCCCCGCACGGCCACTGTGAAGTGCTGCTGGACAATGTGCGGGTACCGGCCACAAACCTGCTGCTAGGAGAAGGCCGCGGCTTCGAAATTGCGCAAGGCCGGCTGGGGCCGGGCCGCATTCACCATTGCATGCGCAGCATTGGTGCTTCGGAAGTGGCGTTGGAAAAAATGGTAAGGCGTTTGCTTTCGCGCACGGCCTTCGGCAAGCCCATCGCCGAACATTCTTTGTGGGACGAGCGCATTGCCGAGGCGCGCACGGGCATCGAGATGGCGCGCTTGCTGTGCCTGAAGGCCGCGGACGCCATGGACCGTGGTGGCAACAAGGCCGCGCAAGCGGAAATCGCCATGATTAAAGTGGTGGGCCCCAATCTTTCCACGCGAATTATCGATTTGGCCATTCAGGCCTATGGTGGCGCGGGTGTTACCACGGAAGCAGGCTTGGCAAAGATGTACGCGGAACAGCGCACGCTACGCCTGGCCGACGGCCCCGATGAAGTGCATAACCGCAGCATTGCCAAGCTGGAACTGAAGAAGTACCACCAGCGCTAATGCGAAAACAAGCTGCGCGTGTCGGGTGATACCGGTCCGCGCAGCTTAAAGATAAGCAGGCATTCCAAGAACGAGATGGCATAGCCCAGCAGCGTGATGCGGATGAGCCACGTGGTGTCCATGTGGAAGGCGCCCAGCACGGCGAAGAACGCCAGCACGCCCGACCATCGGCCCAGATTTGTGTGCAGCAAGATAAAGCGCCCAAACCGTAGCCGCGCATAGAGGTTGGCCGTTGCGAACAGCGCGAACGCTAGCGCCACGTAGCCCATGTTGGGCCACAGATACTCCGGGTAAAGCCAGAACAACAGCACGGCACCCGTGGGATAGAAAGCGATATCGGCGATACCGTCTAGCCGCGAGCCAAACTCGCTGGTTTGTTGCCAACGCCTGGCCAGAAAGCCATCCAGCGCATCGGTCAGCCCCAGCACGCCGAACCAAAGCGCCACCCACAACTGGTTTGGCAGCCGCGCCAGCCAGAAAAGCGCGGGGGTCCCTACTAGGCGCAGCAAGGAGAGCGCATTCGGCAGGTTCACTTTCGTGTTCACCAGCCGTCTCCTCGTTCAGCCGCCGCGGTACTCGAGCGCGGCGTCTTCCAGCCACGCCGCTACCCACTCGGCAATGCTGCGGTCGGTGTAGAAGCGCAGCGCGCCGCCGTCCAACGATTCGAGCATGATGTTCGCGTGCTGCAGCAGCGTTTGCGCGCACTGTCCTGGCGCGAACACGCGCGGATGCAGATCAATGCTGCAGCCCTTGGCGAGCATCTCGCGCGCCTTCGGGCCGCCCACTTCAAACACCACGCGGCCTTCGCTCACGTCCGCCACATGGTGGAGCGTGGCGCCGCAAGCGCGCGCAGCGCGTGCTGCCACTTCGGCAGCGGGCAGCTGTTCCACTACCCATTCGTTAGGGCCCAGCCACAGCACGTGAACGCCTTCCCCTTTGGCCACGGTGTTGGGCGTGACCGGCCAAGGCAAGCCGAACTCGCGCCCGAGGGCTGCATATTCGTGGCCTTCGGGAAACTTCAGCCGCAGGATGCAGACCCGCAACGTGGTGGGACGAAAATGGACCAGCGGCTCAGTCACGGAGACGGTCTCCCTGCGGGTCGTAGGCGCACAACGACGCGATGCGGGCCTTGAAGGGCTTGCCGCCGGTTACACCATCGAGCACTTCACCACTGCGGGCGTGGCCGCCGCGCACCATGGCCATGCCGACCCAGCGCCCGAGCGTGGCGCTGTAGACGCCAGAAGTGATGTAGCCCTCGCTGCCACTGC
>CAIOHZ010000273.1 GCA_903858165.1 uncultured Pseudomonadota bacterium | reverse complement strand
CCTGGAACACCATCGCCATTGCCGAGCAGGCCGGTGGCGTGCCGGTCATGTGCAAGAGCGGGCACGCCTTCATGAAGGCAAAGATGCGCGAACAAGATGCTGCCTATGGCGGTGAAATGAGCGCGCACCACTATTTCCGTCGCTTCTTCTATTGCGACAGCGGTATGGTGCCGTGGCTGCTGGTGGCGCAGTTGGTCAGCCAGACCGGCAAGACGCTGGGGCAGTTGGTGCAGGAACGCATTGCCGCCTTCCCGGCCAGCGGGGAAATCAATCTGCGCATTCCTGACGCGAAGGCCGTCATTACCGCCGTGCAGGAGCACTTTGGTGCCGGTGCGGAGTTGGACTTCACCGACGGCGTGAGCATTGCCCACCCCGAGTGGCGCATGAACCTGCGCACCTCGAACACGGAGCCCTTGCTGCGCCTGAACGTGGAAAGCCGTGGCGATATTGCCCTGATGAATGCCAAGACGGCCGAGGTATTGGCGTTCCTCGCAGACCGTGGCGGCGTGCGCGCCGACCATTAAACGTCAGGAGCTTGCTCGCGCCTCTTCCGGAACTTTCACCAGTCCCACGCCCAGCCACGCCAGCGAGGTGGCAAGCAGGGCCAGCACAGCCATTTTCACTTGAGGCGTGGGCACCCAGCCGAACCATGTGGGCAGCAGCAGGAAGGCGCTGCCCAGCGCCACTAGTCGCAGCGCTTCCACGGGCAGCGCGAACTTGCGGCCCTCCAGCAGCCAACCCACCGATAGCGCACCGGCGGCAATGACGCCGGCGTACAGCAGACGTATTCCCAGCGAGAGTTCTGGCGCTACCGCAATGAAGTGCGTGGCGTAGAGGCTGAACACGCCGTACTGCACCAAGGCGTACATGCGTACGGTGCGCGGCGTAGCGGTATCGAAGCGCACCACCGTCTTTGTGTCGAGGTGCTCCACGTGCTGGCCCCAGCCCGCGGGCGGCGCAAAAAACACGCTGATGGCGCCGCTGGCATTGCCACGGCGCAGTGCCTGCCAACTATTGGTGAACAGCTCCTTCCATACGTGCAGGTTGCCCCACACGGCGTTGTAGCTGCGTAGCGGTTTGCGGATGCCATAAACCACGGGTTCTTCGTCGCGCTCTTCCTGAAAGGTGCCGAATAGGCGGTCCCAGATAATGAAGATGCCGCCGTAGTTGCGGTCGATGCAGTAGTCGTTCTGGCCGTGGTGCACGCGGTGGTTGGAAGGGGACACGAACACGCGGTCGAACCAGCCGAGCTTGCGCACCAGTTCGGTGTGCACCCAGTACTGGTAGAGCAGGTCGATGAGGGCCACCACACCAAAGACCAGCGGCGGCACGCCGGCTACCGCCATGACCAAGTAGAACGGCCACCCCACCACGGCACCCGTGGAACTTTGACGCAGGGCAGTGGAGAGGTTGTAGTACTCGGAGGAGTGGTGCACCTGGTGGGCCGCCCACAGGCAGTTCACCTCGTGGCCGAAGCGGTGAATCCAGTAGTAGATGAAGTCGTAGACCACCAACGCCGCCACCCACACCCACCAAGCGTCGGTGGGCAGTTCCACGGCGTGCCAGCGTTCGTAGACGGCCACGTAAAGGCCAAAGCCCAGCACCTTGACGAACGCACCGATGGTTTGGCTGAGCGTGCCGAAGTGCAGGCTCGTCAGTGCATCGGGGATGTCGTAGGTGGGCACCCGCTTCCAGCGGGCGATGACGATCTCCAGCAGGATGGAGGCCATGAAGACCGGAATGGCGTAGACGATGGGGTTCATATTCGGAGTATATCGCTGGCGTTATCCAGCCGTGGACTGGACAACCGGAAAGCGCCGCTGCCATTGTCGGTCCGAAGTGCGGGGCTATACTGCCGCTCTACTCACCGAGGAGAGTTTCCATGGCAGATCCCGTCATCGCATCCCGTACCCCCCTTCCCGTGGAAGTGGAGGCCGGCAAGACCTATTACTGGTGCACTTGCGGCAATTCCACGAAGCAGCCTTTCTGCGACGGCTCCCACAAGGGTTCGGAGTTCGCACCGCAAGCCTACACCCCGGAAGTGACTGGCAAGGCCTACTTCTGCGGCTGCAAGCACTCCAGCAAAGCGCCGCTGTGTGACGGTAGCCATCGCACCCTGCCGTAAAGGCTAGCGCCGAATGGCGGCAAGTCTATAGCGACGATGCAACGCGCACGCGGTGCGGGCCGTAGGGCAGCACCTCGAGCAGTTCACCCTGCTGGTGGCGGGCCTGCATATTGCGCCACCACTGTGCGGTGAGAATCTCCGCATGGTGCCGCAGGAAGACTTCTTTAAGGTGCGCGTCGAAGCCGAGGAAACTCAGGAAGGTCTCGGGGAACACGTCGTTGTCGGCGACGTAGTACCAAGTGTCTGCGCTCATCTCGTCCTCGTGGGACTGCGCAGCCGGCTGGTCGCGGAAGCGACACTCGGTGGTCAGGCACAGCTCGTCATAGTCGTAGAAGATGACGCGGCCATGCCGGGTGACGCCGAAGTTCTTCAGCAGCAGGTCGCCTGCAAAGATGTTGGTGGCCGCCAAGTCGCGGATGCACTGGCCGTATTCAATGACAGCGTCGGCGGCCTGCTCGGGTGTGACGTTGCGAATAAACAGATTGAGCGGCGTCATGCGGCGCTCGATGTAGCAGTGGTCGATGATCAGGTCATCGCCGTCTTCATGCACCGTGTTCGAGGTCTCGGTGAGTAATTCTTTGAGCAACTGCTCGTCGAAGCGATGGCGTGGGAAGCGCAGGCGCTTGAACTCCTGCGCATCGACCAGCCGGCCGGCGCGGTCATGCTTGAATACGAACTCGTATTTCTTGAGCACGTCGTCGCGCAGAATGTTCTTCTGGTAGGGGAACTTGTTGCGGATGAGCTTGAACACGAGGTCGTAGGAGGGCAGCGTGAAGCAGACCATCACGAGACCGCGCTCGCCGGCTGCGAGCGTGAACTGGTCGTCGGTCTGGCCCATGTGGCGGAACAGTTCACGGAAGCGCTCGGTCTTGCCCTGGCGGGCCCGGCCAAGCACCGTGAAGAGTTCGGAAGTCGCCTTCCGCGGCATCAGCTGTTTCAGGAACAGCACCGCCTCGCCCACGCGGTCTAGGTCGACGTGAAAGTAGGAGCGCGTGAAGCTAAACAAGATGGAGACGTCGCTCTCCTTCAGCAGCACGGCATCGACCAGTACGCCGTGGTCGGAGTGCTTGAGCGAGATGACCAATGGCGCAACAAAGTCCCGGCCGACGATACGCCCGACCAGAT
>CAIOHZ010000272.1 GCA_903858165.1 uncultured Pseudomonadota bacterium | reverse complement strand
GGCTTATTGGTACCGTGGATCATGTAGGCGCCACCGGGAATGGCCAGCCGCATCGCGAACAACCCGAGCGGATTGTCTGGCCCGGCAGGCACCACCTTGGGAAGTACCTCACCGTTCTTCAAGTGTTCTTGACGCACCGACTCCGGCGGCGTCCAGGTGGGGTTACGTATCTTCATGGCGATACGTGTCAGCCCTATCGGTGTGGACCAGTCCATCTTGCCAACGCTTACCGGGTAACTGATGACCACGCGCGGCTCCGGCACCTTGGGCACCGGGTAGTAATACAAACGGTGTTCGGCGAGGTTAATGACAATACCTTCGCGCGGCGCATCCGGGAGGATGCGGCGCTTGGGCAAACGGATGCGCATGCCTTCGCCAGGCAGCCAAGGGTCCACGCCCGGGTTGGCGTTCACAATCTCTTCGAAGCCAAGACCGTGGCGCCGGCCTAAGTCGATGAGAGTGTCGTCATGGGACGCCAGCACTTCTTCCGGTTCGCCCACCACGGCTTCGTTATCGGGTGGCAAGGGGTAGGTGTCCGCGAAAGCGGGCACTGCAGCGCCCAGCAGGGCCGCACACGCCAGTGGGCCGGTAAAGCCCACCAGCGCCAGAGTCAATCGCGCGGTCAATCGCGTAGTCAATCGCGTGGCCAAACCTGTGGTCAAAGTCCTGGCCTCGCCTACCTGCTTAATCCGCCACATGCCTGCTGTTCCCCAATTTGCCGGAAATGCTATCGGCTGATGCTGATTGTGACCTGCTTCATGGAAGGACCGCTAGCAGAGGCCTAGAGTTCACTACGTCTCGAATCATCCTGATAAGTCCCGAATCGACCTGCCCCTCACCGGGCCCTTTCCCAAGCCCCCCTACGGAAAAGCACCCCATGTCGCAGCCCAACCCTCTGGATGACCTCATGAATCTGGCAGAACTGGCCGAACAAAATTCGGGCTGGAATGCCGCCACCGTATGGCAGGAACGCGTGAACACGCGCACACCGGTTGCAGAAGTGAATGCCACGGAAGTGGCCCGCGCCCGCTCCGGTTGGGACCCGCTCAGCGCCTGGCGCCAGCGCGTTCTGAAGAAGTAACGCGCCCTAGGCAAATCTCAGGCGAACTAGTAGCGCAGCAGCGCTGAACCCCAGGTAAAGCCACCGCCGAACGTTTCGAGCAGCAACATTTGGCCGCGCTGGATGCGGCCATCGCGCACGGCCGTGTCGAGCGCCAGCGGAATGGAAGCCGACGACGTATTGCCGTGGTCCTGTACCGTGACTACGACCTTTTCCATGGGCATTTCCAGCTTGCGCGCCGTGGCATCGATGATGCGCAGGTTCGCTTGGTGCGGCACCAGCCAGTCGATCTCGGACTTGGCGATACCACTCTTTTCCAACGTCTCGTCGACAATGCGCTCGAGCGTGCGCACTGCCACCTTGAATACTTCGCTGCCCTTCATCTGAATACCGGGATTGATGGCGGCGCGCAGCTTGTCGATGCCGGCCGAAGGTCCGTACGGGTAGCAGAGCAAATCTTTGTAGGTGCCATCCGCATGCAAATGCGTGGCAATGATGCCCGGCTCTTCCGCAGCTTTCAGGATGACTGCACCGGCACCGTCACCGAACAACACGCAGGTAGTGCGGTCGGTCCAGTCCACGATGCGACTAAGCGTTTCGGCGCCGATAACGAGCGCGCATTTAGCATCGCCAAGGCGAATGAATTTGTCCGCGAGCGAGAGCGCGTACACGAAGCCGCTGCAAGCCGTTTCCAAGGAAAACGCGGGACAATCGCGCAGACCGAGCTGCTCTTGCACCAGCACGCCAAGGTTCGGGAAGACGAAATCGGGCGTGCAGCTACCGACGATGATGAGGTCAATTTCCTGCAGCTCGATGCCCGCCGCCGCCGCCGCACGGCGCGCCGCTTCCGCCGCGAGGTTCGAAGTGGTTTGGCCTTCAGCGGCAATGTGGCGGCGCTCAATGCCCGAACGCGAACGGATCCATTCGTCCGTGGTATCGACCATCTTCTCGAGGTCAGCGTTCGTCAGCATCTTTTCCGGCAAGTAGCTGCCAGTGCCCGCGATACGTGAATACATGTGCTTTTACCTAAGCTTGTTGTAGTAGTTGTGCCGAGATGCGCGCCGGCAGTCCATGGCTGGCCTCGAGCACCCCGGTGGCCACCGCCTGCGCGAACGCGGTGGCATCCGCACCCCCGTGCGACTTCACCACCACACCCTGCAGCCCGACGAGGCTGGCACCATTGTACCTGCCCGGGTCCAGTCGCGTAGCCACGCGCCGCAGCACGGGGCCTGACAGCAAACCGGCTATTTTCTGCAACGGACCCCGCGTG
>CAIOHZ010000271.1 GCA_903858165.1 uncultured Pseudomonadota bacterium | reverse complement strand
GGGTTCGCAGTTGTTGGACCGTCAGGACTACGCGCAAGTAGGCATAGGCGTGCAATGGCAGCTTTTCGATGCGGGCGCAACGCGGCAGCGTGCGGCAGCCTTGCGCCTCGCCGCCACGGCCAACTCGCAACGTGCCGAGGACGCGCGTGGGGGCGTGGAATGGCAGGTTCGTAGCACCTGGTCTGGCGTACGGGAAGCCGCCGCACGACAGCATCTGGCCACCGCCGCCTTGGCGCAGGCGACGGAAAACGAACGACAGAGCCGGGAACTGTATGGCGCCGGGCTCGCCAATAACACGCAAGTGCTAGATGCCCTCCGGCTACGTACCAGTGCCCAAGTTGACTACGACAGCGCCGAATTCGACTTGGCGTTGTCGCGTTACCAACTCGCCCACGCCGTGGGCACCCTGTAAACACGGAGCAAATCCCATGAATCTTGATCGCGCCATTTTCGCCTTCGCTGGGGCCATGGTCCTCGGCAGTCTTGCCCTTGCCCATTTCCACAGCCCGAACTGGCTTTACCTGACGGCCTTCGTGGGCCTGAACCTGTTCCAGTCTGCCTTCACTGGTTTTTGTCCGGCCGCCATCATTCTGCGCAAATTGGGCGTGCAGAGTGGGTGTGCGTTTAGCTAAGAACCAAGGGTTCGCGCCGCCCAATACGCCCGGCGGCGTTAGCCCTTTTTGGACTTAGTCTTTGGCTTGGCCTTGGCCACGGGTTTGCTGGCAGCCGCAGTTGCCTTCGCGCGCGGCGCGCGCTTCTGCATGGCACCCGCCGCAATATGGTGCGCGGCCACATCGTCGCCCGCCTGAGCCGCAAGGCGAATGCCATCAATAATCATGCGCTCGGCCTTTTCAGGACCGACCCAGTTCACGATGGTGACCCACTTACCCTTCTCCAGGTCCTTGTAGTGCTGGAAGAAGTGTGCAATCTGCTCCGTCAGGATGACCGGCAGATCCAAGTAGCTCTTCACACCCGTGTAGAACGGATGCAACTTGTCCACGGGCACGGCGATGATTTTCTCATCGGGACCGGCCTCATCCTTCATGAGCAGCGCGCCCACGGGGCGACAACGCACGATGGCACCCGGTACCACCGGCACCTGGCCCACCACTATCACGTCCACCGGATCGCCGTCGCCAGAAAGCGTGTGCGGAATAAACCCGTAGTTCCCCGGGTAGTACATGGCGGTGTGCAGGAAGCGGTCCACGCGAAGTACGCCGCTGTCCTTGTCCAGTTCGTACTTCACCGGGACGCCGCCCTGCGGAATCTCGATGAGCACGTTAACGTCGCGCGGCGGATCTTCACCAATACTGATCTTGTCGATGTTCACGCTGTCGTCCTTGAAAACTTGGAATGCCGCGGTTTCAGCGGTGGTATTGCGGGGAAAACTCATGCACGGCCGCAATGAGCGTGCCGGCTTTCTCGGGGTCCACGTCAGGGTGGATGCCGTGACCCAGATTGAACACATGGCCATGGCCATGACCGTAGCTGGCCAAAGTACGCTGCACTTCCTCGCGGATACGTTCGTGCGAACCATAGAGGACGTTCGGGTCCACATTGCCCTGCAACGCCACACTGTCGCGCACTGCCACGCGAGCGTCAGCGAGGTCTGTGGTCCAGTCGACACCTAAGGCATCCGCACCAGCACGCACCAGTTCGGGCAGCCAAGCGCCGCCGCCCTTGGTGAACAGAATGACTGGCACACGCCGGCCTTCAGG
>CAIOHZ010000270.1 GCA_903858165.1 uncultured Pseudomonadota bacterium | reverse complement strand
TGCTGGTTGGTGGCGCGGCCGTTGGCACGCAGCAGGGCGATGATGCGGCGGTCCACATCGTCGATGGCATAAAGCTCTCCCGGCGGGGTGACCGGTTCAGCGGGGGTGCGGGGCTGGTTCATGGCATTCCTCTAACTGCCCAAAGGCTACCACGAACCCTTCCATGGACTGGCTGGGGGCTCATGGCAGGATGAGCTGCGCACTGCTGAACCCGCCGTCTACCGGCAGGTTGGCGCCGGTGATGAATGAGGCGTCGCTGGAGAGTAAAAAGCGGATGGCTCGAGCCACTTCTTCAGGCTGCCCGGGCCGGCGCAACAAGTGCATCTGCACGAACCGCTCGCGCATACGTGCCGCGGCCTCGTGCTGCAGCATGTGGGTCATCGGCGTTTCGATATAACCCGGGCTGACAGCATTCACGCGGATTCCCTCAGCGCCGAGGTCGGCTGCCAGGCAACGCGTGAAATTCAGCAGCGCACCCTTGGCAGTGTTGTAGGAGAGATTGGCCGGGCCGCCAGTCATGCCGTAGATACTGCATAGGTTGACGATGGCCGCCTGCGTCCCGGCGCGCAATAGCGGCAACGCCGCCTGCGTGACATTGAAGGTGCCTTCCACATGCACGGCCAGCACCTTGCGGAACTGCTCGACAGTGATGTGGTCGATACTACCTTGCCCATTGATACCGGCGCAGTTCACCAAGCCATCAAGCCGGCCGAAGCGTTCCTTCACGCCTACCATGGCGGCCTTGACCGCCTCGCTTTCCGCCACGTTCAGGCTGACGGCCAAATCGCCGCTATCAAGACCATTGATCGACGCAGTAGCTTCGGCGGACTGCAAGTCCGCTGCCACCACTCGCGCACCAGCATCGCGACAGGCGGCCACGGTGGCCTTGCCGATGCCGGAGGCGGCACCGGTAATGAAGATGACGCGGTCAGCTAAAGGAAGCTGGAAGGTGGTCATACGCCGCGAGGCTCCTTCGGGAGGCCGAGCGCACGCTCGGCGATGAGATTGCGCTGAATCTGATTGGTGCCGCCATAGATAGTGTCGGAGCGCGAAGAGAAGAACACGCCCTGTAGTTCGTCCCAGTGGTACGGAGCACCAGCGGCTATCTCCCCCGCGGGCCCGAGCACGTCCATCACCAGTTCACCCAACTTCTTGCGCCAAGTAGCCCAATGAATCTTATAGGTATAGGCAGCACCGCTCAGTTCGCTGCCGTCTGCGTTGCTGAGCATGCGTAGCGCGCTGTAGCGCATGATACGTAGGCCGCTGTAAGCCTCGGCCAGCCGCAGGCGCAGCGTGGGGTCGGCTGCAGCACCGTTGGCCTTGGCCGCGGCAACGAGACGGTCCAATTCGTTGCGGAACGACATCTGCTGCGCGAGCGTGGACACACCACGCTCGAAGGCCAGCGTCCCCATGGCCACTTTCCAGCCCTCGCCGGGCGCGCCGACGATGTTGGTGGCATCCGTGATGGCGTCACTGAAGAAAGTCTCGTTGAATTCGGCCTCGCCATTCATCTGCCGAATGGGGCGGATGGTGACGCCGACTTGGCGCGTTGGCACCAGCAAGTACGACAACCCTTTATGCCCCTTGGTGCCTTCCTCGGTACGACACACCACGAATGACCAGTGCGCGAAGGTGGCCAGCGATGTCCAGATCTTCTGGCCATTGACTTGCCACTTCTGCCCGGCGGGCGTGTCGACCAGCAAGGCACGCGTACGCACATTGGCGAGGTCGCTGCCGGCGTTGGGTTCGGAATAGCCCTGACACCAGAACTCTTCGCCGCGGGCGATAGGCAGCAAGAAGCGCGCCTTCTGCTCGGCAGTACCGAACGTGAGAATAGTGGGGCCGGCCAGTTCGATTCCCATGTGCCCGACACGCCCAGGCGCACCGGCCCGCGCATATTCTTCAGCAAAGATGACTTGTTCGGCCAAGTTCGCACCACGGCCACCGAACTCTTCCGGCCAGCCGATGGCACTGAAGCGTTCACGACCCAGCGCTTGTTCCCATTCCATGCGCCGCTCGAGCATGGCCATCTGGCCCATCACGCCACGAATATCGCGGAACGGGCCAGACAACTGCGCATCTAACCAAGCAGCACAATCGCGACGAAAGGCTTCTTGAGCCTCTGTGAAACCCAGTTTCATGGCATTGCCCTTCAGTAAGCCGGTGCCGACGCGCTGGCGCCAAGGCCCATCAACTGCGCCAATTGCTCACGCTGCCACGCTGAAGAACCCAGCAAGGTGCCGGTAGCGCGGGCGCGCTTGAAGTACAGATGGGCTTCGTGGTCCCAGGTGTAACCAATACCGCCATGCAACTGGATGCCGTTGGCAGCACAGTTGAAAAAGGCATCCGCACAGTTGCTCTTGGCAATGGCAGCAGCTTCCGGAAGCTCCGCTGGCGATTCGGTAGCGGCACAGGCCGCATACCACGCCGCAGACTTCGCGGCCTCCACGGCTACCATCATGTCTGCCAAGCGGTGCTTCACCGCCTGAAAGCTGCCAATGGCGCGACCGAACTGTACGCGTTGCTTGGCATAGTCCGTGGTCATCTCCAGCACATACTCAGCGCCGCCCAAGCATTCTGCAGCGAGCGCTACCCGCGCTAGCTGCAACACGGTTTCCAGTTCGGCGGCCGCTGCCTCCGGCGTACCTAGCACGCCTTCAGCAGGCACTTTGACGGCGACAAACTCCACACGACACATCGGTCGCGTCAGGTCGAGCATGACGTGCAAAGTGCGAGTGATACCGACGGCATCTGCCGGCACCATCACCACACTCAAGCCCTGCGCACCGACACTTCCTGGAGTACGCGCCACCACCAACAAGGTATCGGCAGTGTCGGCATGAATGACAAAGTCGGCGGCACCGGCCAAGCGATAGCTGCCGTCGGGCTGCGCAACCAACTCTGCAGTAACGCCAGCAGCACCGGGATGGCCTGTCGCCCCCGTGACTGCGCAGGCGAACTGCTTACCACCCGCCACCAATACCGGCAGCCATTCCGCCTGCTGCGCTACTGTACCCAGGCGGGCCAGCAAAGGCGCGGCGAGCGCAGTGGTGGTGAAAAACGGGGAAGGCACCAAGCGCCGGCCCTGCTCCGCCTGTAACAAGCACAGCTCCACCCAACCGAGGCCACTACCCCCATGGGCTTCAGCCACGGCAATACCAGCC
>CAIOHZ010000269.1 GCA_903858165.1 uncultured Pseudomonadota bacterium | reverse complement strand
GCCAGCCTCATCCGCGTGGCGGATGCTGGCGGTGGCCCCGCGGTGGACAACTTGCGCGTCAGCCGCGCGGGGTTGGCGGAATTTGCAGGAAAATTACTTCAGCCGTAACGCTGACGGATGTGCCAAGAGCCGCCACTCAGACGACAGGCACCGCACGCTTGGGGAAATAGCGAACGTCTGCCAGCCCGCTGAAATCCGCGTCTTGCGTCCAGAGTTCGGCGCCGCGGGTCCGCGCGGTCGCCAGCACCACCGCATCGGCCATGGCCAACCCGGCTTGGGCAGAAAGGCGCGCCGCTTCCACAGCGATATCGGCGTCCAACTCCACTACCTGCGCCGCACGCATTGTGGCCACAGCCCGTAAGGCCTGCGCCTCACCAACCTGCAACAGCAGGCGCTTGAATACTTCGAACAAGGTGAGCGTCGGCACTAGCCGATGCGGCAGGTCCTCGATGGGGACCGCGAACGCCTCCGCGTTGGGCCCACCGGCGAAATACTCTAGCCAAGCCGAACTGTCGATGACCGCAAGCCTAGAAGCCCCCATGGCTACACCCGGTCAGATTCATCGCGGGGCACCGCGGTGTCGATGCCGGCCAACGCCCCGCGCAGCGAACGAAGCGCCGGCACCGGCACGAACAACAGCTGCCCGGCATAGACCATGGCCTGCAACTTGGCACCCGGATGCAAACCCAGTTGCTGGCGCAGCCTGGCCGGGATAACCACCTGAAACTTGGGCGAAACCGTAACCACGTCTTCCATACTTTGTGCGCATCCATCGTCTATTGGTATGACGATATTGCGATCGATATAGGCCATCTGCAACCCTCCTTGGTGCACCGCGGTTATTTTACCTCTCCTAGAGCCCCGAACCCATCACCCAAAACTGGCGTAAGTACCTGAATTGGTGGTAATCTTCTCGACCCGAATTCGCTTTTCCGGAAACTTGCCCATGGCCCGCATTACTGTCGAAGACTGCCTGTTTAGTGTGGAGAACCAGTTCGAACTGGTCCTGCTGGCCGCCAAGCGCGCCCGGCGCATCGCTAACGGCGCGCAAACGTTCGTTGTTGCGGGCAACGACAAGCCAACCGTGGTGGCCCTGCGTGAAATCTCCGAAGGCCACGTCACCCGCGCACTGCTGCTGGAAGTGGACCTGCCGCCCGAGCCGAATCCGGCCGACTTCGGCATGGAAATCCCCTCGGATTTCCGTGCCCCGCAGCTCGGCCTGGGTGACTGACACCACCCCATAGGGCCGCTGTGGACACACCGTCCAGCTTGCTGAACCTGCTGCCCGACAGCTGGACCAGCGGTTGGGCGGGTAACTGGCGGGCCCCGGGTATCCAGCAGCTGCTTGCGCTGCTGGAAACCTACCTCCCCCCCGACGACATCGAGCGCGTCCGGGAAGCCTACGAGGTAGCGAACGAAGCCCACCGCGGTCAAAAGCGGATGACGGGCGAACCGTACATTTCGCATCCCATCGCCGCCGCCGGCATTCTGGCCGGCCTGCACATGGACTGGCAAACGCTCTGCGCTGCCCTCCTCCATGACGTCATCGAAGACACGCCCACCGCCAAAGACGACATCGCCGCACGTTTCGGCCGTGATGTGGCGGAAATCGTTGACGGCGTATCGAAGTTGGACAAGGTCCAGTTCAAGAGCAAGGCCGAGGCGCAGGCGGAAAGCTTCCGCAAGATGATCCTCGCCATGGTGCGCGACATCCGCGTCATCATGGTGAAGCTAGCGGACCGCACCCACAACATGCGCTCGCTCGGCGTCATGCCCGCGCCAAAACGTCGCCGCATCGCGCGTGAAACGCTCGACATCTATGCGCCCATCGCCAACCGCTTGGGCATCAACTCCCTCCGTCTGGAACTCGAGGACCTGGGCTTTCAGGCGCTCTACCCGAAGCGCTATCGCGTCATCGAACGCGAACTGAAGCGCGCGCGCGGCAACCAGAAGCAGTTTCTGCCGCGCATCAGCGAAAGCATCGAAGGTGCATTGCAACGTGCAGGCCTGAAGGGCCAAGTAGACGCGCGTGAGAAGCATCTGTATGGCGTCTACCAGAAAATGCTGAAGAAGCACGTACCGCTCGCCGAAGTGGTGGACGTCTACGGCTTCCGCGTAATAGTAGACAGTATCGACACCTGTTACCGCGTGCTCGGCCTAGTGCATGGGCTCTACAAACCCATGCCGGGCCGCTTCAAGGACTACATCGCCATTCCGCGCATCAACGGCTATCAGTCGCTACACACCACGCTCTTCGGCCCGAACGGCATTCCGCTCGAAGTGCAAATTCGCACCACCGAAATGCATCGGCTTGCGGAAAGTGGCATTGCCGCTCATTGGCAGTACAAGACTGGCGACGAAGACCGCGGCAGTGCCCAACAAGAGCGCGCACGCGAATGGCTGAAGGGCCTGATGCAGATTCAGGAGGGCGGCACCTCCGAAGAATTCCTCGAAAGCGTCCGCGTGGACCTCTTCCCGGACAAGGTTTACGTGTTCACGCCGAAGGGCGACATCCTACGTCTGCCGCGCGGCTCCACCTGTGTGGACTACGCCTACGCAGTGCATACCGGTGTGGGCAACCGTTGCGTGGCTGCCAAGATAGACCGCCGCCTCGTGCCACTACGTACTGAGGTACGCAATGGTCAGACCGTGGAAATCATCACCGCACGCGGCGCTACGCCCAACCCGGTATGGGTGAACTTCGTGGCCACAGCGAAGGCGCGTACCGCCGTGCGTCATTACCTGAAGAGCATGAAGCACGGTGACGCCGTGGAACTGGGTCGCCGCTTGCTTGACCAAGCGCTCCAAGAGTTTTCGCTCCCACTAAAGCAAGTGCCAGAGGCCACCATCGAGCGTATCGCTCGCGAGGCCAGCCTTCCGGACCGCGACGCGCTATTCGAACAAATCGGTCTGGGCGAACGGCTGGCGCCGCTGGTGGCGCGTGCCTTGCTGCCTAGCCAGCCGGGCACCACCGTGCACCCCCGTAACACCACAGGCGCGCCGGGCGAAGGGATGGTGCCACTGGCTATTGCTGGCACCGAAGGCCTGGTGGTGGACTACGCGCATTGCTGCTTCCCCATCCCCGGCGATTCCATTACTGCGCACCTCACCACGGGCCGCGGCGTCATCATCCACCGCAGTACCTGTGGCAGCGTTGCCGGCTGGCAGAAGCAGCCGGACAAGTGGATTCCCGTCACTTGGAAGAACGAACCGGGCAAGCTCTTCGCGTCGCAACTGCGTGTGGATGTGCAGAACCGCGTGGGCGCGCTCGCGGCCGTGGCTACGCGTATTGCCGGCGCTGACACCAACATCGACACGGTCTCGCTCACTGAACGTGACAGCACCGCTTCCACCATCACCTTCCAGTTGCAAGTGGAAGACCGCAAGCATTTGGCTCGCGTGCTGCGCGCCATCCGCCATATGGAAGATGTACTGTCGGTAACGCGCACGCAGGCGTGAAGTCGCCTCAGCCGCCGAACACTACCTCGCCATCCACCACGGTCATCACCGCCTTGGCTTGCAGTATTTCCGCTGGCGGCACGGTCATCAGGTCTTTCGAGAACACACTCAGATCCGCGCGCTTGCCCAGTTCGAGACTGCCCAGCTCCTGCTCGCGCCCGCAAGCGTATGCGGGCGCCCAAGTCAGCATGCGCAAGGCTTGGGCCCGCGTCACCACTTGGTCCAGACCCCAACTCGGTCCGGCGAAGCCTTCCAGCGAATGGCGATACACCGCAGCGTAGAACTCGATGAGCGGGTCGCCTTTCTCCACCGGCGCGTCGGAGCCTGCACAAATGGTGGCGCCCGCATCCAGCAGGCTGCGCCAAGCATAGGCACCTTTGAGCCGCAAATCGCCAAGGCGTGCGCCGGCGAAGTACAAATCGCCAATAGCATGCGAAGGCTGCATGGAAGCGATGACACCGAGCTGCGCAAAACGGGGGATGTCTTGCGGCGAGATGACTTGCGCATGTTCAATCCGCCAGCGCCGCGCAGCACCAGCTGCCTTCGCTTGTGACGTACCGTCACCCGCCAGTAGTTCCTGATACCAATCGAGCACCAAGCGATTGCCGCGATCGCCAATGGCGTGCATGGCTACTTGTGCATTGACTTGCTGCGCTCGCTTCATCCAGCGCTGCGCCTCGTCCTTCGCCATTTGCAGCAAGCCTGAAGACTTCGCCGCGTCTTGGTAGGGCGCCAGCAAGGCCGCGCCACGTGAGCCGAGCGCGCCGTCCGCATAGAGCTTCAGGCCACGCACGCGTACGCGCCCGGTCGCATCGGCATAAGGCCCACGCGCCAACACTTCATCAGCACCGGCAGGGTCGAGGTAGTGTTCGGACCGCAGCTTCACTTCGCCCTCTGCCGCCAGCGCTGTAGCTAGCACCACGTCCTCGGCAGCGGCGCTCATGTTGTGCAGGCCGGTCCAGCCCCGCTGCAGGTAAAGCCGGTTGGCGCGGCGCAGAGCCTCGCGCTTCATCGTCGTATCCGGTTGTGGCAAGCGGGCAGTGACCAGGTTCTGTGCGCGGTCAATGAGCATGCCCGTCGGTTTGCCGTCGGCGCCGCGCAGTACCTGCCCGCCGTTAGGGTCCGCGGTAGCGGCTGACACGCCACCCAAGGCCAGCGCCGCGCTGTTCGCCACGCCGGCGTGTCCATCGGCCCGCTCGAGGTAAACGGGGCGGTCCTTCACGACGGCATCCACATCCGCACGGGTCGGAAAACGCTTCTCGGGCCAGTGGGTTTCTATCCACCCGCGGCCCGTGATGGGCCCGTTGGGTTGCTCACGCGCAAACTGTGCCAGCCGCGTTTTCAGCTCGGCGATAGAGGCCGTGCCCTCGAGATTTAGCGTCAGTTCGCGCAGGCCGATGCCGACGAAGTGCGCATGCGCATCCACGAAGCCGGGAAATGCGGTAGCGCCAGCGAGATCGAGCGTGCGAAAAGCGCTGCCGGCGGCGCTTTCCAGCAACTGTACCTGACTGCGAGCACCCGCCAGCGAACCGGCATACGCCACGCGCCCACCGAGTACCAGTACCGCCTCCACCTTCGGACGGTTCACCGCGCCGGTGTAGATGGTCCCACCCATCACCAATAGCGCCGGCCCACCGCGAGTGAGGAAAGACTTCACTCCGGCACCGGCCGTACGACTGACCGCGAGCGATGCTGCAGCAGCCACGGAACCGGCCAGGAAATGTCGACGGGTGGTCATGGGGCTACCTGCAAGGGGAAGGCCGCTGGCAGCGGCCCGTATCCCGATGGTTCGGCCGGGGCCTATGACTTGTCAATCGTTGTGCGCGCCAATCATCACTACACCCGTTCATAGCCGGGGCTCCTCGTGCCACACCTGACCCACGGCCAAGCGCCTGAAACCAGATCGCGTGTCGGGTTACCATTCCGCCACGGAAACCCGAGGAAACCCCATGTCGCGCCAGCCCATCCATTCAGACGCCGCCCCCAAGGCTATTGGCCCCTACTCGCAGGCCATCCGCGCGGGCGACACGGTGTACCTGTCGGGACAAATTCCGCTGGACCCGGCCACCATGGCCCTCGTGGAAGGAGGTATCGAGGCACAGGCCACGCGCGTATTCGAGAACCTGAAAGCCGTCGCCGCTGCCGCCGGTGGCACGCTGGACGATGCGGTGCGCGTCACCATCTTCCTGACCGACCTCGGCCAATTCGGCATCGTCAACGAGGTGATGACCCGCTACTTCCGCGAGCCTTACCCGGCGCGGGTGACCGTTGGTGTCACCTCGCTGCCGCGCGGTTCCGCGGTAGAAGTGGACGCCATCCTTCACCTTGGCTGAGCCGCGCTCCGCGGAACTGGCGAAAGTCAGCACGCTGCGGGGGGTAGGCCCTTCGCTGTCGGCGAAGCTGGCGCAATGGGGCGTGGAAACGCTGCAGGACCTGCTGTTCCTGCTACCGCTGCGCTATGAGGACCGCACGCATGTCATTCCCATCGGTTCGCTGTCCCCAGGCGACCGCGCCGTGGTGGAAGGCACCGTGCAGTTGGCGGAAGTGGCCTTCCGCAAACGTCGCACCTTGCTCGTACGCCTGAGCGACGGCAGCGGCACCCTGACGCTGCGCTTCTTCTATTTCACCGCCGCCCAAGAGGCGCAGATGGAGCGCGGCGTAAAGCTGCGTTGCTTCGGCGAAACGCGCCGCGGGCCCATGGGGCTGGAGATAGTTCACCCCGAATACAAGCGCGCCGATGCGGTGGACGCGCAGAAAGTAGAAGACGTGCTGACGCCCGTCTACCCCTCTACCGAAGGCCTGCAGCAAGGCCGCTTGCGCTACCTGACAGCGCAAGCACTGGACGCCGTGGAACGTTCGCAGGTACGCGACCTGCTGCCAACTGGCCTGCTGCGGGACCTAGGCTTGCCAACGCTCGCCGAAGCACTCACTTATGTGCATCGTCCGCCACCCGATGCGGACCTCGACGAACTGACACTGGGCCAACACCCGGCACAGCGGCGGCTGGCCTTCGAAGAACTGCTCGCGCACCAGATTAGCCTGCGGCAACTGCGACTCGAAGTACGGCAGGACGCCGCCTTTCCGCTGAACGGCGGCGCGGAAGGGCCGCTGGCTCAGGCATTTCGCAAAGGCCTGCCCTTTGCGCTGACAGGCGCACAAGAGCGCGTGCTCGCCGAAACCTGTGCCGACCTCGCCAAGCCCACGCCAATGATGCGGCTGGTTCAAGGTGACGTCGGCAGTGGCAAGACAGTGGTGGCCGCGCTCGCGGCGCTGCGTGCCGTGGAAGCCGGCATGCAGGCGGTGCTGATGGCGCCCACCGAACTCTTGGCCGAACAACACCATGCGAACTTCGAACGCTGGCTGCGGCCTTTGGGCCTACCCGTGGCTTTTCTGGCGGGCAAACTCACTACCAAAGCGCACGCCAAAGCCGTGGAGGCCATCGCCAGTGGCGAAGTACCCGTCATCGTCGGCACGCACGCGCTGTTCCAGGAAGGCGTGTCGTTCGCGCGCCTCGCGCTGGTCATCATCGACGAACAACACCGCTTCGGCGTGGACCAGCGGCTGATGCTGCGAGAGAAAGGGGCTTGTGAAGGCCGCTTCCCGCATCAACTCATCATGACGGCAACACCCATTCCGCGCACGCTGGCCATGACTGCCTATGCGGACCTCGATGTGTCCATCATCGATGAGCTGCCCCCGGGCCGCACGCCCATCAAGACCGTGGTGCTACCCGAGACCCGCCGCGACGCTGTCGTCGCGCGCATTCGTGCCGTATGTCGCGAAGGCCGCCAAGCCTACTGGGTATGCCCGCTCATCGAAGAAAGTGACGAGCTGCCCTCGCAAGCCGCCGAAGCTACGGCGGCACAGCTGACGGAGGCGCTGCCCGAACTGAAGGTGGGACTGGTCCATGGCCGCCTGCCTTCCGCGAAGAAAGAGGCCGTCATGGCGGCCTTTAAGCAGGGCAAGATCGATGTGCTGGTGGCCACCACGGTCATCGAGGTGGGCGTGGACGTGCCAAACGCCAGTGTCATGGTCATCGAGAACGCCGAGCGCATGGGGCTGGCGCAACTACACCAGCTACGCGGTCGCGTGGGACGGGGCTCTGCCGAAAGCAGTTGCGTACTGTTGTTCCGTGCGCCGCTCTCCAGGCTCGCGCGCGAACGGCTGGGGGTATTGCGCGACACCAACGACGGCTTTGAGGTTTCGCGCCGCGACCTAGAACTCCGTGGGCCTGGTGAGCTATTGGGCACGCGCCAGACCGGCCTGATGGCGCTGCGCGTGGCCGACCTGCAACGCGACGCTGACCTCTTGCCGCGCGTACAGGCAGCAGCCGAGGTGATGTTGGAGCAGCACCGGGCTAACATACCAGCGTTGCTTCGGCGCTGGATAGGCCGCGGCGAACGCTACGGCAAGGTATGACGCAAACCCTTCTCCAATACTGGTACTTAATCCGCGGCCACCGACCCATCGGCTTCTGGCTGCTGCTGTGGCCCGTGCTGTGGGCGCTGTGGATTGCGGGGCAGGGTCACCCCAACCCGGAAGTGTTCTGTGTGTTCGTGGCGGGCACTTGGCTCATGCGCAGCGCCGGCTGCGCCATCAACGATTACGCGGACCGTGGCTTCGACGGCCACGTGCAGCGCACCAAAGACCGACCGCTGGCGGCCGGTCGCATCAGCGGCACCGAGGCCTTGTTCGTGTTCGCGGGTCTCGCGCTGGTAGCGCTAGCGTTAGTGTTGCACCTGAACCCATTGGTGCAACTCTATTCGGTAGGCGGCGCGGTGCTCGCGGTGGTGTATCCGTTCCTGAAGCGCTACATCTCATTGCCACAGTTCTGGATGGGTGCAGCGTTCAGTTGGGGAATTCCCATGGCTTTCGCGGCACAAACGGGCGCTGTGCCCAAGCTGGCATGGCTGCTGTTCTGTGGTGGTCTGCTGTGGGCCGCGGCCTACGACACGCTCTACGGCATGGTGGACCGTGAAGACGACTTGAAGATTGGCGTGAAGAGCACCGCCATTCTGTTTGGCGACGCAGACAAGCTCATTGTCGGCTTCATGCAAGCGCTAACGTTGGTAGCACTGGCGTTGGCCGGCCACGAAGCGGGGCTGGCCAGTGCTTGGTGGCACGGCGGCCTCGCGGCAGCTGGCCTCACGTTCATTTACCAGCAATGGAATATACGGCACCGCGAACGGGATGCCTGCTTCGCCGCGTTCTTGAACAACGCCTGGACCGGTGGGTTCATCTTCGCCGGCCTGTTGTTGCACTACACGTTTACCGGGTAGCGCTTACCGGCCGGCGTAGGTACTTAACTATCTAGTCGCTTTAGAGCGCGGCCTACAGCCCAACATAAAGTTCCGCTACCACCTGCGAAGCAGCCTTGGAGCGGGTCAAACCGTCGAGCTCCGTCACTTGCAGACGGTGGGCGAACGGGTCGTCATCGAACTTGTGCATCAATGAAGTGAACCACCACGAGAACCGCGTGGCGCGCCAGACGCGCGCGAGTGCGCGCTGCGAGTAGGCATCGATGCCGCTCGCGTTACCCTGCCGATAGTGTTCAACCAGGCCTTCCACCAGGTAACGCACATCGGATGCAGCCAAGTTCAGCCCCTTGGCGCCAGTGGGCGGCACTATATGGGCGGCATCGCCCACTAGGAACAAGCGCCCATGGCGCATAGGCTCCGCCACGAAGCTGCGTAGCGGCGCGATGCTCTTTTCGATGGCGGGCCCGCGAGTAAGGTGCGCCGCATGCTGCGGCGGTAGGCGCAGCGACAGCTCGTCCCAAAAGCGGTCGTCGGACCATTGCGCCACTTTGTCCGTGAGTGGGCACTGTACGTAATAGCGGCTACGCGTGGCGGAACGCATGCTGCACAGGGCAAAGCCGCGCGCGTGGTTGGCGTAGACCAACTCGTGCGCCAGCGGTGGCACATCAGCCAAAACACCCAGCCAACCGAACGGGTATACGCGCTCGAAGGTACGCAACACTGCGGCGGGTAGGGTCTGGCGGGAAACGCCGTGGTAACCGTCGCAGCCGGCGATGAAATCGCAGTCAATGCGCTGCGCACTACCGCCATGAATGAACGTGACATACGGTGCGCTGGTGGCGATGTCGTGCAGGGCCACTTCGGTCGTCTCGTAACGCACATCGCCACCTTCGGCGTCGCGGGCGGCGCAAAGGTCGCGCTGGATTTCCGTTTGCCCGTAGACGGTGACCGACTCCCCGGCCAGACCCTGCAAGTCGATACGATGCGAACGGCCAGCGAAGGCCAGCTCGAAGCCCCCGTGCACCAGACCTTCGCGCTGCAGCCTTTCGCCAACGCCCGCCTCGTGCAGCAAGGTGACAGCACCAGGCTCCAGCAAGCCCGCGCGAATGCGCGTTCCTACGTATTCGCGAGTGCGTTGTTCCAGCACCACCGAGGCAACGCCCTGTCGGTGCAGCAACTGCGACAACAACAGCCCGGAAGGGCCGCCGCCGATGATGACCACCTGGGTACGCTGCATACGGGCGCTGCCACTGAACAAGGGACTGACAGCGTAGGGCCGCAAAGTTCGTGCGACATGGACGCGGGGCACCAATACTTGTACTTTTCGACCATGTTGACCAAACGCCAGACCGCTGCACGCATTCCGGCTTTCTTCCTTTACGGGGAACCCCTGCGAACGCCCGACGCGCAAGCGGTGCACGTCGAGACCATCGCCGCACGCAGCGAACCGCGGGGTTGGACCATCCAGCCCCACCGGCACCACGCCTTGCGGCAACTGCTGCTGGTCCACCGCGGCAGCGTGGCGGCGAGCATCGACGGCCTGGAGCAAACACTGCGCGGACCCGCTTTGCTGGTACTTCCTGCCGGTTGCGTCCATGCGTTCCGCTTCGCCGCCGGTACGGACGGCTTCGTGGTGTCGTTCGGTGGCGCCCTGCCCGCTGGCACTCCCGCTGAAGACGCCGCCCTCCGCGCCTTGTTCGACCACAGCGGCGCGCACCCCCTGAATGCGAAGGAACTGCGCGCCACCGACACCTTGCGCATAGCGAAACTGCTGTTGCAGGAGTTCCTGCGGGCTGCACCCGGACGCGATCTTGCCTTGCGTGGCCTGCTGGCCACATTTCTTGCTAACTTGCAGCGACTGGTACGCCATGTGCAGCAGGCCGCCGGCACCGAGGCAGCCGACCGCGAACGCGTGCTGGTGGCGCAGTTCCGGGCATTGGTGGACCTGCACTACCGCGAGCACTGGGGCCTCGCCCGCTATGGACAGGCGCTGGACTGCTCGGTGGTGCGCTTGCGCCGTGCCTGCCTGGCCGTAGGCGGGCAGGCTCCTGCCAGCCTCGTGCAACAGCGTTTGGTCGTTGAAGCAGCGCGGCAGCTCCGCTACACCACCACCGCCATCAGCGAGGTGGCGTATTCCCTGGGCTTCGCCGACCCCGCCTACTTCACGCGTTTCTTCACGCGCTTGATGGGCGTGGCACCGCGCAGCTTTCGCCAAGCCGGCTGAGGTCGAGCCGCCCAACACCGCGCCACGCCCTGCGCGGACCCCGAAGGCCTCGGGCAACTCAGGCACGGGCCACCGCCCAGAAATCCACGCGACGTGCCCCCGCCGCCCGCAGCACCGCCGCGCACGCCGCCGCCGTACTGCCGGTGGTGTACACGTCGTCTATCAATGCCACATGTCGCTGCGCCACCCTGCGGCGCCAGCGCTCATCGAGCGCAAAGGCGCCTTGCAGGTTCACGCGGCGCTCCATGGCCGTCAGGCCGGCCTGCGCCGGGGTATTGCGCAGGCGCCGTAATGCCGGGCTGACCGGCACACCGGTTTCCCTAACGAGGCGAGCGGCGAGATCCGCACTCTGGTTGAACCCGCGCTGCCGCTCCCGTTCGCGGTGCAAAGGCACGGGCACCCAGCACTCAGGCAGGGGAACGCGATGCCGCCCTGCGGCTTCCGCCAACGTGGTCGCCAGTAGCCGACCGTAAAGCCGTTCACCGCGGTACTTCAGGGCGTGCACCAGCGGCGCCACCGGCCAGGCGTAGCGCAGCGGGGCATAAGCGAGCGTTACCCCGGCGGGAACGCCGCCCGGGCCTTGCGTGGCTGGCACCGACAACCACGGCAGCTCAGCATGACATGCGGCGCAGAGGTCCAACAGCGCTTCCGCGCGCCCCTGCCACGCCAGCGGGGTGCGCACCGTGCTGCCGGGCGCGAGACACAACACACAGCGGGGCGGCAGGAGCCAGCACTCCAGACGTCGAGCGAGGCCGGCCACGCCGTCAACCCGAAGGGATGACAGAGGTTGACAGGCGGCGGCGGGGTTAGGAATATGAGCCATGGGGAGAGGTTCCCCGGAATAGCGCCGCCAGGGCAGGCCCTATTCATGACGTATTCGTATCCTTTTTCCCCTGTGCACGTGGCGAGCCACGCGTTTCGACGCGAATCCCCCACGAAAGCGCAGGGCCAGCACTGCAGGTCCCCCATGTCAGCCGAAGCCATCCACGCCGTCCCCGCCGCCATCCGTCCGCTGCCCGTCAGCGCTGCGCGGTTTGGCACCGTCCGCCACGACTGGACGGTAGAAGAGGTGCGCGCCCTGTTCACCCTGCCCTTCCTAGATCTCTTGCTGCAAGCCCAGCAGGTGCATCGCCTGCATTTCGCACCCAACCAAGTGCAGGTGTCCACGCTGCTGTCCATCAAGACTGGCGCCTGCCCGGAAGACTGCTCCTATTGCCCACAGTCCATTCGCTATGAAACCGGCTTGGCCCGCGAAGAACTGATGCAAGTGGAAGACGTGAAGCGCCGCGCCGCCGCCGCTCGCGACGCGGGTGCCACCCGGTTTTGCATGGGTGCCGCTTGGCGCAGCCCCAAAGCCAAAGACCTGCGCATCGTGGTGGAGATGGTGAAGGGCGTGAAGGAACTGGGCCTGGAGACTTGCGCCACGCTGGGCATGCTCACGCCCGCGCAGGCAGCGGAGCTGAAAGCCGCCGGGCTCGACTACTACAACCACAACATCGACACTTCGCCAGAGTTCTACGGCGAAGTCATTACCACGCGCACCTTCGAAGACCGGCTGAATACGCTGTCCGCCGTGCGCGATGCCGGCATCAATGTCTGCTGTGGTGGCATTCTCGGCATGGGCGAGAAGGAAGGTGACCGGGCGGCCATGCTGCACGTGCTGGCCACCTTGCCGCAGCACCCGGAGAGCGTGCCCATCAACCAGTTGGTGCAAGTAGCAGGCACGCCATTGCACGGCGAGGCAGCGCTGGACCCGTTCGACTTCGTGCGCGCGCTGGCTGTGGCGCGCATCACCATGCCGAAGAGCCACGTGCGCCTTTCGGCAGGCCGCGAAGCGATGTCCGACGAACTGCAGGCGCTGTGCTTCATGGCGGGCGCCAACAGCATCTTCTACGGCGAAAAGCTGCTCACCACCGGCAACCCGGACACCGCCCGCGACCAAGCGCTGTTCGCACGCTTGGGGCTGGAGCCGGAACCCGCTTGAGCGCTCTGCCCGCTTGGCAAGCGGCGGCGCTTGGCGACACGCTCGAGGCTTTGCGCGCCCAGCACTTGCTGCGCCATCGCCGCACCGTCGCGGTAGCAAGCCATGACGAGGCCGCGAACAACGCAGGCCCTTTGTGCCACGTTGATGGCGTAGAGCTCGTCAACTTCTGCAGCAACGACTATCTAGGCTTGGCGCAGCACCCGTTGCTGCGCGCGGCCATGGCCACCGCGGCGCAACGTTATGGTGTGGGCTCCGGTGCTTCCCATTTGGTGACCGGTCATCACCCCGAGCACACGCGGCTCGAGGAAGCGCTGGCCGCCTACACGCATCGCGAAGCGGCACTACTGTTTTCGACCGGCTACATGGCCAACCTCGCCATCGCACAAGTGCTGGTGGGGCGTGGCGCTCGCGCCGGCCACGCCGAAGCCGGCACCGTGCTGAGTGACCAACTGAACCATGCCAGCCTCATCGATAGCGCGCGACTTGCCGGCGGACGCATCCTGCGCTACGCGCATGCCGATGCCGACGCTGCCGAACACGCCCTCGCGCAAGCCCAGGGACCGCGGCAAGGCCACACTGCCAGCCCAACGGTGCTGGTAACGGACGGCCTGTTCAGCATGGATGGGGATGTGGCTCCGGTGAATGAACTTGCCGCCGCCTGCGCTCGCCACGAAGCGTGGCTTGCTGTCGATGATGCGCACGGGCTCGGTGTCAGTGGCGCCACGGGCCGCGGCACACTGGAGGCTGCGGGCCTGCTCGCCGCTCCGGATGCCGTCCCCGTGCTCATGGGTACCCTCGGCAAAGCCTTCGGTGCCTTCGGCGCGTTCATTGCCGGACGCCGCGAAGTGGTGGAACTGTTCCGGCAACGCGCGCGCAGTTACATCTTCACCACCGCTTTGCCACCCGCAGTAGCCGCGGCGGCGCGCGAAGGGTTGCGCGTAGCAGATACAGAGCCTGAACGCCGCGCGCACCTAACTTCGCTGATTGCGCGCTTCCGTCATGAAGTAGCCGGCCTCGGCCTCGCCGGCGAACTATTGCCCAGCACCAGCCCCATCCAGCCACTGGTGCTCGGCCGCCCGGAAGCTGCACTAGCAGCCAGCGCCGCGCTGCAAGCGCGTGGCCTGTTGGTCGGCGCCATTCGCCCACCGACGGTGCCGACTGGCAGTGCGCGGCTGCGCATCACTTTCAGCGCTGCGCATACGCACGCGCAGTTGGACCAATTGCTCGACGGTCTAGCCGCCGTGCTGCCGCGCAGTGGTCTGGCGGCCTGAAAGGCACGCTGAAAAGCCACCTGCCGTCCACCTGCATCTACACTTGCCGCTATGCCGACGCCCTACCAACTCGACACCACGACCGGCCAGCGTCGCTTCAGCCAAGCGGCGGCGGGTTACGACAGCGCCGCCGTGCTGCAAGATTTGATACGCACCGAACTGCTGAACCGACTGGATGTAGTGCAACTGCAACCCACCGTGGTGCTGGATTTGGGTTGCGGCACTGGCAAAGGGTCGGCGGCCCTGCTCGCGCGGTATGCGCCGTTGCAGCCATTGAAAGAGCGCGCCAAGACACTGCTCGGCCTCGCCCCCAAGCCGGCCCAAGCTCGCGTCATCGGCATCGACTCCGCACCGGGCATGCTGGCCGCAGCCGCAGCACACGTGCACGCCAACCCACAGGGCGAACTGCTGGCAGCGGACGTCTGTGCCCTGCCTTACCCAGCAGCACACGCGGACCTGGTCTTCGCCAGTCTGTTACTGCCGTGGATAGCCGACCCGGATGCGCTATTTGCCGAAGTTCGCCGCGTGCTGCGGCCGGGTGGCTTGTTTGCCTTCGCCACACTCGGCCCCGACACGCTCCATGAGTTGCGCGCTGCCTCCAAAGCCGTGGATGACACGCCGCGCGTTCTGGAATTCACGGACATGCCGGAGTTGGCACGCGGCCTGCAGCAGGCTGGGTTCGCCGACCCAGTGCTGGACCGTGACCTGCACCGTCTGACTTATTCAGGGACCGCCGCGCTCTTCGCCGACCTGCGCGCGCTAGGCGCCACCAACCGACGCAAGGACCGGGTGGCTCATCTCACCGGCCGTGCGCGAATCGAGGCTTTGAGCGACGCATATGAAATCCATCGCGATGCCACGGGCCGGCTGCCCGTGACCTGTGAGGTGATTTACGGACACGCATGGGTACCCGCCGGGGACGCCGTCCGTCGCAAGCGCGGCGGCAACCCCAACGAGGTGGTGGTGCCACTCTCCAGCCTGCGCCGGCACCCATGAGCCAGCTCGCCGCCTACTTCGTTACCGGCACAGACACGGAGGTGGGCAAGACACTCTGCACCGCCGCGTTGCTGCGCGTGGCGAGGTTGCAGGGGCTGCGCACCGTCGGCATGAAGCCCATCGCCTCGGGTTGCGAGGCCACCCCGGAAGGGCTACGTAACGAAGATGCGCTCGCCCATTTGGCGGAAACCAGTGCACCGCTGCCCGCGTACGCGACGGTGAACCCCTACGCCTTCGCGCCGGCTATCGCGCCGCATATCGCAGCGGCGGAAGCGGGAGTGACCGTGGACTTACGGCGCATTGCCGAGCGCTGGACGGAACTTACCCACGCCCGCGACTTCGCGCTGCTGGAAGGCGCCGGGGGTTGGCAGGTGCCCATCGACTCCACGCGCTTTTTCCCGGATTTAGCGGTGCACCTGCAGCTGCCCGTGGTGCTCGTCGTCGGACTGCGCCTCGGTTGCATCAACCACGCCCTGCTCACTGCCGAGGCCATCGCCACGCGTGGGCTCCGGCTGGCCGGCTGGGTCGGTAACCGAATCGACCCGCAATTCAGCCGCTTGGACGACAATCTGGCGGCGCTGCACCGCCATTTGCCGGCGCCATGCCTCGGCGTGGTGCCGCCCCTGGCGGAACCCACGCTCGCCGCGCGCGTGGTCGCAGCAGCGAACTACCTGCGGCTGCCTTAAAGCCCGACCCCGTCCAACCCCACTGGCCGCAACCCGGCCGGTGTACGCCGTACCCGCGTGCGGTGCTGTCCGGCGAAATGGGCCGGTACCAACACGGCCTCGAGATCAGCCGCACGCTCCAGCACAGCGCGACGCGTGGCGCGCGCCTGAGACGGGTCCTCGCAGAAGATACTGTTCCAGTCGGGGTTCCAGACTTGCAGCGGGTGGTGCACGACATCGCCGACGAACATGGCACGTTCGCCACCACTTTCTAGCGTGATCACGGTACTTCCGGGCGTATGGCCGGGTGCCGGATCCAGCCGCAGGCCCGGCAGAAGCTCCACGGACCCCTGTACCAGTTCAGCCCGGCCGGCCTCCAGAATGGGCCGGACGCTGTCCTCAAAAAAGCCCTCGTTCACTGCTTCGCCGGTCTTCGCCGGGTACAAGTGACTGCGCCGCGGGTCCCAGTACTCAGCATCGGCCAAAGGGAATACATAGCGAGCGCGGGGGAACGTGGGCTCCCACGCGCCCGCCACCCATTGCGTATTCCAGCCCACATGGTCCACATGCAAGTGGGTACAGACCACGAGGTCGATGTCCTCCGGTGCAAAGCCCGCCACTGCCAAACGCTCGAGAAAGGGCGTCTGCAACCCACCAAACAGCGGAATTCCCGGGCGGATCTTGTCGTTGCCGGCGCCGGTGTCGATGAGCACTCGCTGGCCATCGACTTCCACCACCCAACTCTGCAAGCGCGCCTGCAACGCATCGCTGGCCGCGTCCAAATAGGCCGCGGGTACCGCTTCCTTGCACTCGGCGTAGGCCGCCGGCTCAAACCCGGCAAACAGCAGTTGCGGCGTCAGGAACGGTCCGCTCCACTCCTCTACGCGGTGCACAAGGGCTTTGCCCAACGCCCAATGGTCGGTGAACTCGCTCATTCATTTCCCCCTCAAGTTGCGCGTCATCCTGCCGCAGTTTGCGGCGAACTGCCACGGCCACCCAACAACGGTACTGGACGGCTTCGACAAAGTCGTTTCAAGTGCTTGTAGGACATAAGGAAAAACGCCTATTTGCATTGCGTTTTTTGGCGCTGCAACGTACCCTTCCGGCGCCCATAAAGTTTGTCCGGAATTTTTTACTTTTTCCGGCTGGCACCTCGCCCACAAGCGAGGGTTACAATGGGCGCTTCGTGGAGTCGGCACCCCGGCCGGTTCCAGTACAAGCCAGCAGCCGCACCGGCGTGGTCCGCACAGTTTCCGTCTGCAGGAATTGTGCTCATCACGCTAACTTGCAGCAAATCTTGCTGGTAGCGGGAAACACAGGGAGCTAGAGCGTCGATGTCCATCCAGAAGAAGCTCGCCGCCGCCGCAGGGCTGGCCGGCCTAGCCATCTCCGCGGCCGCCTTCGGCCATCCGGAGAGTTCATTGAACTTGCCAGTGGGCGTTACGCCCATCAGCCAGCAGGCCCACTACTTGCACATGCTCACCCTTTGGGTGTGCGTGGCCATCGCAGTGGTGGTGTTCGGTGCCATGATTTATTCGATGGTGAAGTTCCGGAAGTCGCAAGGCGCCGTGGCGGACACCAGCATCGTTCACAGCACCAAGGCTGAAATCATCTGGACCATCATCCCGGTGCTCATCCTCATCGGCTTGGCCGTGCCGGCCACCAAGGGCCTGATCATCATCGAGGACACGCGCAACAGCGGCCTCACCGTGAAGGCCACGGGCTACCAGTGGAAGTGGCAGTACGAATACATCAGCCAGAATGACGGGAAGACGGAATCACCCATCAGCGGCGTCAGCTTCTACTCCGCGTTGGAAGAGAAATCGAACTTCACGCGCCAACTCGGCAGCGGCCTCGACCCGAACCAGGTGGAGAACTACCTGCTCAATGTCGACCATCCGCTCATCATCCCGAGCGGCGTGAAAGTGCGCCTGCTGCTCACCGGCAACGACGTTATCCACGCTTGGTGGGTGCCCGAGTTCGGCATGAAGCGCGACGCCATCCCCGGCTTCGTCAACGAGATGTGGATTCAAGTCGACGAAGGCAAGGAAGGCACTTACCGCGGTCAGTGCGTCGAGCTCTGCGGCCGTGACCACGGCTTCATGCCGATCGTCGTCGTCGTCAAGACCAAGCAGGACTTCGCGGCTTGGCTGGCTGCTCAGCAGCAGGCCTCGGCCCCCGCTGCCACCGCGACCGCCGCCACGACGGCGTCGCTGTAACCGTTATTGTTGGAGTTGCGACAAATGGCACACGCAGAAGCACACGCCCACGACGGGCACGACCACAACCACGCCCCCGCAGGCATCGGCCGCTGGCTGTTCGCGACGAACCACAAAGACATCGGCACGATGTACCTGGTGTTCGCGCTCATCATGTTCTTTATCGGCGGCGCGATGGCCATGGTCATCCGCCTCGAACTGTTCAAGCCGGGCCTGCAGTTCGTCGACCCGGGCTTCTTCAACAGCATGACCACCATGCACGCGCTGATCATGATCTTCGGCGGCGTCATGCCGGCCTGGACGGGTCTTGCCAACTGGATGATTCCGCTGCAGGTCGGCGCGCCGGACATGGCTCTGCCGCGCATGAACAACTACAGCTTCTGGATCCTGCCCTTCGCCTTCACGCTGCTGCTACTGTCGTTCTTCCTGCCGGGTGGCGCTCCCGCCGGTGGCTGGACGCTCTACCCGCCATTGGTGCTGCAGGCCGGTGACAGCTTCGGCCTCACTATCTTCGCCATCCACATGATGGGTATCAGCTCGATCATGGGCGCCATCAACGTGGTCGTCACCATCATGAACATGCGCGCGCCCGGCATGGACTTGCTGAAGATGCCGCTGTTCTGCTGGACCTGGCTCATCACCGCCTACTTGCTTATCGCCACCATGCCGGTGCTCGCCGGTGCGGTAACCATGCTGCTCACCGACCACTACTTCGGCACAGCGTTCTTCAACCCGGCCGGCGGCGGCGACCCGGTGATGTTCCAGCATATCTTCTGGTTCTTCGGTCACCCCGAGGTGTACATCCTCATCCTGCCGGCCTTCGGTATCGTGAGCGAAATCATCCCCACCTTCTCGCGCAAGCCGCTGTTCGGCTACGAGTCGATGGTGTACGCCACGGGCTCCATCGCCTTCCTGTCGTTCATCGTTTGGGCGCACCACATGTTCACGGTAGGCATGCCGCTGGCCGGCCAGCTGTTCTTTATGCTGTCCACCATGCTCATCGCCGTGCCCACGGGCGTGAAGGTGTTCAACTGGACCACCACTATGTGGCGCGGCTCCATCAGCTATGAACCGCCCATGCTGTTCGCGCTGGCTTTCTTGTTCCTGTTCACCATCGGCGGTTTCTCGGGCCTCATGCTCGCCATCGCCCCGGCGGACTTCCAGTACCACGACACCTATTTCGTGGTGGCACACTTCCACTACGTATTGGTGCCGGGCGCCGTGTTCGCCATCATGGCGGGCGTCTACTACTGGCTGCCGAAGTGGACTGGCCACATGTACGACCTGAAGCTAGCCACCTGGCACTTCTGGCTGTCCACCATCTCCGTGAACGTCCTGTTCTTCCCGATGCACTTCTTGGGGTTGGCCGGCATGCCGCGCCGCATCCCGGACTACAACGTGCAGTTCGCGGACTGGAACATGGTCGCCTCCATCGGTGGCTTCGCTTTCGGTCTGTCGCAGGTCATGTTCGTCTGGATCGTCCTCAAGTCCGTGCGTGGTGGTGGTCCGAAGGCCTCGGCACGCGTTTGGGATGACACGAATAGCGAAGGTCTGGAGTGGACGGTGCCCTCGCCCGCCCCGTTCCACACCTTCGAAACACCGCCGGTCATCAAGTAAGTAGCGGGTAGCAGGCAGGACCATGCAAGACGTCGAGAGACAGCGCCGCATCCGCCGTACCGTCATCACCCTCGTGGTGGTGGCGGTGGGGTTTTACGTGGGCTTCATCCTCTACACCTACACCATGGTCCCGCATGGGCCGCGCCCATGAACGAGCCGGTGAATGAGCCCGTGAACGAGCCGGTGAATGAGCCTGGGAACACGCCCACTGGCAAGCCGCCCACCACGAACCGCACTCTGGCTGGAAAGCTGGTGCTGTTCGCGGCGGGCAGTTTTGCCTTCGGGTTCGCGCTGGTTCCGCTGTATGACGTCCTCTGCTCCGTGTGGGAGGTCGGGAGCCGCTGGACCGGGGAGAAAGCCACGACGGTTGTGGAGCATCCACAGGAAGACCGCCTCGTGACGGTCGAGTTTATCGCCAGCGTGCCGGATAACGGCACTTGGCAGTTCGCCCCGAAGTTGGCCGCAATGCAGGTGCACCCCGGCAAGCTTTACTCGGCGGAGTTCAGCGCCGCCAATCTTTCCGGTCACGATACGGTGGGGCAGGCGGTGCCGAGCATCGCGCCTTCCGTGGCTATGCAGCACTTCCGCAAGACGGAGTGCTTCTGTTTCACACCGCAGCCCTTCCGCAAGGGAGAGACGCGCAATCTGCCGGTGAGGTTCGTGGTAGACCGCGACCTGCCCGCCGATGTCGACCGGGTGACCTTGAGTTACGCAATGTACGAGCAGCCCAAAATGGCTGCCGCACGCTGAAGTTGAAGAGACCTTCGAGTAGGGAGTCATTGAAGATGGCCAACACGCACGCGCCGCAAGGCGACAAGTACTATATCCCCCACGGGAGCCCCTGGCCGTTCTTCGGCTCGGTCACTCTGTTCACGGTCATGCTGGGCGCCGTCGGCACTATGGAAGGAGCGGGCGCGGGCTCGCTAATCCTATCGCTCGGCTTCACCATGCTCGCCGTGCTGTTCATCGGCTGGTTCGGCACGGTCATCCGCGAGAACCAAGAGGGCATCTACAACCTCCATGTGGATCGCAGCTTCCGCATGGGCATGATGTGGTTCATCTTCTCCGAAGTGATGTTCTTCGCGGCCTTCTTCGGCGCGCTCTTCTACGCACGCCAGCTCAGCGTGCCTTGGTTGGCGGGCGAAGGCGTTAAGGGTGCGGTGGAACACCTGGTGATGTTCCAGGATTATGCCGGCGGCTGGCCGACCAATGGTCCGGAGGCACTCAGCCCGCGCGCTGATGGCACCTACGAGATCGTGCCGGCACTCGGCCTGCCCGCCATCAACACGCTCATCCTGCTCACCTCAGGCGTCACCCTTACTGTCGCGCACCATGCCTTGCAAGCGGGCAAGCGGGGCGTGCTGAACGTGTTCCTAGCAATCACGTTCCTGCTGGGCTTTGTGTTCGTCGGCCTGCAGGCAGAGGAATACCACCACGCCTACACCGAACTGGGCCTCCAGTTATCGACAGGCGTGTATGGCAGCACCTTCTTCATGCTCACTGGCTTCCACGGCTTCCATGTGTGCCTCGGTGCACTGATGCTGTTGGTAGTCTGGTTCCGCACCATGAAGGGCCATCTCACGCCGGAACGCCACTTTGCTTTTGAAGCCGTGGCCTGGTACTGGCACTTCGTAGACGTGGTCTGGCTCGGCCTGTTCGTCTTCGTATACTGGCTGTAAGGCCTGTCGCAGCCGGGGTAATCACGCGGCCCCGGCTGGCGATGTGACAAGTCAAAGGAAAAGGGCCGCTGATGCGGCCCTTTTCACTGAGGAATTCGGTGAATGTCCCGGCTCAGCGCCCACCCACCTGGTGCGGCTGTACCCAGCCCAAGTGCCAGGCCAGGAACAGCAGGCCGAACAGCGCTACCGAAAGGCTGATGCGCCAAGTGAGTGACCGCACCATCTTGCGGCCATCCACCACAGCGTCCCGGTTGCTGCGGCTCAGGGAAAACAAGGCGGCGCCGAGGTTGTAGACGATAGCCACCAGCATCAGTACGACGACAAGACGAAACGGTTCCAATTTTTTCTCCGGGCGCTCTGGCCCCCGCAACAGAAGGCACCAGTATAGTGCGCTCCCCCTTCCACGGCCGGAACTTCCGTCCCGGTTTCATCCCCACGCTGGCGATGCTGCCCCTGCTAGCGCTGCTGCTGTGGCTAGGGCAATGGCAATGGAACCGGGCTGCCGAGAAGCAAACCCTGCTCGACCGCTGGGCTGGCCAAGCCTTGCTGGCACCAGTCGCGCTGCCCACGGCGCCGATCATGAGCACGGGTGCCAACTCAGACGCCAACTCCGGTGGCAGTACAAGTGCTACTGCCGGCGCCAAGACAACCTCCACCGCACAGTTTCTCCGGGTGTTTGCCAACGGCGCGTACCTGCCAGGCAGCCAAGTGCTGCTGGACAACCAAACCCATGGCGGAAAGGCCGGTTACCGCGTCCTGACGCCCCTGCTCTTGGCCGACGGGAGCGCGCTCATGGTCGACCGGGGCTGGGTTTTACTCCCAGGCAACGCTCGGGACCGCCTGCCGAACGTGG
>CAIOHZ010000268.1 GCA_903858165.1 uncultured Pseudomonadota bacterium | reverse complement strand
TCCGTCTCGAGGATGGGCCGGTGCCCACGGCGGGCGAAGGCGAAGTGCTCTTGCAGACGCTTTACCTCTCGTTGGACCCGTACATGCGCGGCCGCATGAGCGATGGCCCTTCGTACGCCGAGCCGGTAGCGGTGGGCGGCGTGATGGTAGGCGGCACCGTTAGCCGCGTACTGGAATCGAAGGCTGCTGGCTTTCAGGTGGGCGACGTGGTGTTGGGCAACACCGGCTGGCAAACCCACGCGGTGATGAAGCCAGGCGCCACGCCCATGAACTCGTTGGTGAAACTAGACCCGAAGCTGGCACCCGCGTCTTGGTCGCTGGGCGTGCTCGGCATGCCCGGCCTGACGGCCTATGTTGGCTTGCTCGATCTGGGCCAGCCGAAGGCGGGCGACACGGTGGTGGTGGCTTCGGCCACGGGCCCGGTGGGCGCCACTGTGGGGCAGATTGCGAAACTGAAGGGCTGCCGTGTGGTGGGCATTGCCGGCGGCGCCGCGAAGTGCGAGTTCGCCGTGAAGGAGCTCGGCTTCGATGCCTGCATCGACCATCATCGTGACGACCTCGCCGCTGCTTTGGCCGAAGCCTGCCCGAAGGGCATCGACGTCTATTTCGAAAACGTCGGTGGCAAGGTGCTGCAAGCGGTGGTGCCGTTGTTCAATACCGGCGCCCGCATGCCCGTTTGTGGCGTCATCGCCTGGTACAACCTTACCCGCTTGCCCGAAGGCCCGGACCTCACCCCGGTACTGATGCGCAACATCCTGACCAAGCGCCTGAAAGTACAAGGCTTTATCGTTTCCGACCACTACGACCGACTGGGCGCATTCCACCGCGACATGGCCGGTTGGGTGCATGCGGGCCAAGTGAAGTACCGCGAAGACCTGACCTTGGGATTGGAGAACGCCCCGGCGGCATTCCTCGGCCTGCTGAAGGGCAGCAACTTCGGCAAGGTAGTGGTGCAGGTGGCGGAGTAGGCTTTTTGCCGCTGAAGCACTCGAAATACCGCGCAACGGCGGCGAAAACTTCCTAAATGGCGGCAACTTGACCTGAAATAGGGGCTGCCCTGTCGGTGGCTCATGTTCCATAGTGGTGGCGCAGGAATTCTTCGACTGCGTTAAAGTAATACTCTGCCTAAAAGGAGTATTACTTTGGCTCACAAGCTCACTACCAAGGGGCAAGTCACCGTGCCGTTGAAAGTACGTCGCCATTTGGGCATTGCGCCTGGCGACGCCGTGGACTTTCGCATTGCTGCGGATGGCTCCGTCCAGGTGGTGCCAGCGTCGGCCACGTCCGTCGCGACGCCATCCGACCGCTTCGGCGCACTGCATGGACGCGCCACGGTCAAATTGTCCACGGAAGAAATCATGACCTTGACCCGTGGCCCCGGCGCAGTTCCGGGGGATGGCTAATGACGCTGGTTGACACGAACGTCCTGCTGGACGTGCTGCAAGGCGACGTCGTGTGGGCTGACTGGTCCCGAGCTGCGTTGAACCTCGCTGCGGCTCAGGACACCTTGTTCATCAACCCGCTGGTCTACGCGGAGCTGTCGCTCGCCTTTGTCCGCATCGAGGAATTGGAAGCCGTGGTTCACGAGGCGGGCCTCGAGTACCGCGAACTGCCGAAGGAAGCTCTCTTCCTCGGTGCGAAAGCCTTTCAGGCATATCGTCGTGGACAGTCTTCGAGAACCCGCGTCCCGCCGGATTTTCTGATTGGCGCGCATGCTGCGGTGACTGGTGCTGCGTTGTTGACGCGCGACCGCCGCACCTACCGCACCTGGTTTCCTACAGTCCGCCTCATCGCCCCCGAGATGGGCTGACGCCGCCCCTGCGCCCCCGTATCATCGCCAGATGTCCGCCACGCTTCACTCCGCCGCGCTCGCTTTGAAACTGGAGGGGATGGAGAAACGGGTGGGAGCCGCTACCCACCTGTACCCCCTGAATCTGGAACTGGTGCCGGGACAGCTGAACGTGTTGCTAGGCGCCACGCTCGCCGGCAAGACTTCGCTGCTGCGCCTGATGGCCGGGCTGGATGCGCCTACCGCTGGGCGAATTCAGGAAGGGAGCGGTAGTGTTTGGCGCGACGTGACGGGCCTGCCCGTGCGGCAGCGCGACCTCGCTATGGTCTACCAGCAGTTCATCAACTACCCCTCTCTAAGTGTTCGCGAAAACATTGCCTCCCCATTGCGGCTTCGCGGCGTGGCAAAGGGTGAACTGGAACAGCGGGTAGCTACCATTGCGGAGCAGTTGCGGCTTACGCCGTTCCTTGAACGTCGTCCGGCGGAACTTTCCGGCGGGCAGCAACAGCGTACGGCGCTGGCGCGCGCCTTGGCTAAAGACGCTGGCCTGCTGCTCCTGGACGAACCGTTGGTGAATCTGGACTACAAGCTGCGCGAAGAACTGCGCGCCGAGTTACTGCAGTTGCTGCGCGTGCGCAACACCACCGTCGTCTATGCCACGACCGAACCACAAGAAGCACTGCAACTGGGTGGCAACGTGGTGGTGATGGAAGCGGGGCGCGTGGTGCAAAGCGGTCCCACGCTACAAGTATTCAGCCGCCCGGCTTCGCTGGCGGCGGCGCGAGCCTTCAGCGACCCACCACTGAACGTGCTGCCGGCGCGCTTTGATGGCACGCGCGGAATAGCGACTTTGGCCAACGGTGCGGCCAGTGGTCTAGCCAGCGGCCTAGAAGTAGCCTTGTCACCCGCGGCGGTGGCTGCGGTGCGCGCGGCTGGAGTGAACGAATTTCTGCTGGCCTTGCGTCCACACCAACTGCATTCCGAGCCTGGCGGTTGCCGCAGCCTCACTTTGCAAGGCACCGTGGAGTTGGCCGAGATTAGCGGTTCCGACACCTATCTCCATGTGCACACCGCAGGCGGCGACGTAGTGGCGCAATGGCGTGGTATTCACCCTTTATCACTTGGTTCGCGGGCCCATCTCTTTTTGGACCCGCGTGAGTTCTTCGCGTTTACCAACGACGGTATAGCGCTATTTGCTCCCCCTGCTGCGATAGGGGACTGCTGATGGCACGCATTGAATTGGTGGACGTAGGCCATGCATACGGCGGTGCTGCTAAAGCCGGCACCGAGACGCGCTGGGCCTTGCGGCCTATGACCATGACTTGGCGCGACGGTGGTGCTTACGCCTTGCTCGGCCCTTCGGGCTGCGGCAAAACCACGCTGCTCAATCTCATCTCGGGTTTGCTCACGCCGACGCAAGGCCGCATTCTCTTCGATGGCAAGGACATCACGCAGCTGGGTCCGCGTGAACGCAATATCGCCCAGGTGTTTCAGTTCCCCGTGCTGTACGACACCATGACGGTATTCGACAACCTAGCGTTCCCGCTGCGCAACCGTGGCTGGAAGGAAGCCGCAGTACGTACGCGCGTCAGCGAGGTAGCGGAACTGCTGGACCTTGCCGGAGACTTGAAGCGCCGCGCGCGTGGCTTGCCGCCCGACGCGCAGCAGAAGATTTCGCTGGGCCGTGGGTTGGTGCGAACCGATGTAGCGGCCGTGCTGCTGGACGAACCGCTCACGGTTATCGACCCCCATTTGAAGTGGCTGCTGCGACGTAAGTTGAAGCAAATCCATCAACAGTTGAAAGTGTCGCTCATCTACGTGACTCACGACCAAGTGGAAGCACTCACTTTCGCTGAAGAAGTGGTGGTGATGAACCACGGTGAAGTGCTGCAAGTGGGTACGCCGCAAGCGCTCTATGAAGCGCCGGAGCACACTTTCGTCGGCCACTTCATCGGTTCGCCCGGCATGAATTTTCTGCCGTGCCAGCTTGGCGCTAACGAAGTGCGGATGAGTGACGTCACACTGCCTATGGACGCCGAATGGCTTGCGCGCGCTGCGGCTGCCGGCACTGAATATCAGTTGGGGTTCCGCCCTGATGCTGCCGAAGTGTTGGCGGCACCGATCGCCAGCGCCGCGGGCGCGGCATGGCAACCCGCAAGGGTACAGGCGTTCCAGCCCATGGGCACTCACAGCCTATTGCAGCTGGGTTTTGGCGGCAGCAGTGTCTGGGTGCGTGCCGCGGCCGCGTTCCAGCCTGCGGGCGACCACGTGTGGCTGCGGCCGTTGCCGGCAAAGCTTGCGCTATTTGCAGACCAACGGCTGGTGCCGCGAGGTGCCGGTGAAATGCTGGCCGTCGCGAATTCCGCCGCTGCTGGCACGTCTGCATCCGGAGCCGCTCCATGAAGCCGGTGAACCAGAAAGCCTGGCTGATGGTCCTGCCGGTGCTGCTGTGTGTGGCCTTCAGTGCCGTGTTGCCGTTAATGACGGTAGTGAACTATTCCGTGCAAGACATTTTGAGCCCGACACAGAAAGTGTTTGTCGGCCTCGAATGGTTCCGGGAAGTGATGCAGGACCCGGACCTGCATGGTGCCCTGCTGCGCCAACTCATCTTCTCTGCCTGCGTGCTGTTGCTGCAGGTGCCGCTGGGCATAGCCGTGGCCTTGGCTATGCCGGCGCAGGGCTGGCGTGCCTCGCTCACGCTGGTTCTGCTGGCGCTGCCATTGCTGGTGCCTTGGAATGTGGTGGGTACTGTTTGGCAAATCTTTGCGCGCGAAGACATCGGCCTGATGGGCCAACTGTTGGCGCGCGCTGGGTTTGACTACAACTATGCTTCCGATGCGAACGACGCCTGGGGAACGGTACTACTGATGGACGTGTGGCACTGGACGCCGCTAGTGTCGCTGCTGTGCTATGCCGGCTTGCGCGCCATTCCGGAAGCCTACTACCAAGCTGCGCGTATCGATGGCGCATCAAAGCTGGCGGTGTTCCGCCATATTCAGCTGCCGAAGCTGCGTGGCGTGCTGCTCATTGCGGTGCTGCTGCGCCTCATGGACAGCTTCATGATCTACACCGAACCGTTCGTGCTAACTGGCGGCGGCCCCGGCAACAGCACCACGTTCCTTTCGCAATACCTTACACAGAAGGCTGTTGGCCAGTTCGACCTCGGTCCGGCGGCTGCCTTCTCGCTCGTGTATTTCCTAATCATTCTGGTCATGTGCTTCGTGCTCTTCAATTTCCTGAAGGCGGCCGAAGCGCCCGCGGATGCCACGAAAGGAAACGCACCGTGAACCCGTTAGCGGAGGCCACGCAGAATGCGCCTAGGCGTTTACCTGTGAAGTTGTTGGCGATGTTGCCGCGGCCCACGTTTGCCGGTGCCTTTCTGGTGCTGTACCTGTTCCTGACGCTGCTGCCGCTTTACTGGATGACCAGTATGGCTTTCCGTACCAATGAAGCCATCTTGGGGAGCTTCGTGTGGTTTCCGGAAACTCTGAACTTCGCGAACTTCGCCACCATCTTCACGGACGAGTCTTGGTACAGCGGCTACTTGAACTCCATGACCTACGTGGCCATGAACACGGTGCTTTCCGTCACGGTAGCGTTGCCCGCAGCCTATGCGTTTTCGCGTTACCGCTTTTTAGGCGACAAGCACCTGTTCTTCTGGCTGCTCACCAATCGCATGACGCCGCCTGCCGTGTTCCTGCTGCCCTTCTTCCAGCTCTATAGCACGCTCGGCCTGATTGATACGCATATTGCCGTGGCCTTGGCGCACATGGTGTTCAACGTGCCACTCGCGGTTTGGATTCTGGAAGGCTTCATG
>CAIOHZ010000267.1 GCA_903858165.1 uncultured Pseudomonadota bacterium | reverse complement strand
CGAACGCGAAGTGTCCGGTGCCGACGCTTGCCCCTGCTGCCAACTCACTTCTGCCATCGGCTCCAGCGGCGAGCTCATTTTGGCCACGCGCGTGGTCCATGCAGGCAACCACCGCGAACCCATGGTGTCCGTATCGCAAGACGGCGCGAAGACTTTCAGCGCCCGCGTGGGTGTAGGTGGCCCGGCTTGGGTATTGGATGGCTGCCCGCTGAAGCCGACCGCGCTGGCGGCTAGCGGCAAGCTGCTGCACACGGCCGTGTTCAATGGGGCTGCGCAGCCGGCGGGGGTGTTGTATACGCGCTCTACCGACGGTGGCAAAACCTTCGAGCAGCCCATGACGCTCCACCCCGAAGCGGCGGTTTCCGATGCACCGACGGTGGCGGCGCACGGCAAACAGGCTTTCGTTTTCTGGCACGCCAAGCTTCCGGGCGGCGAGCGTCGTGTTTATGGGCGTACCTCCACGGACGGCGGCGCGCATTTCGGGGCGGCGTTCCCGGTGGGCTCCGCTACTGGCGCCTCCAGCCTACCCACCGCTGCCATGCTGCCCAACGGCAACGCCTTGGTAGCCTGGCAGCAAGGCGAGCAGGTCGTGGTGGCAACCGTGTCGGCTGCACCTTCCGCAGCGGCTGGCAAAGCCGGCGTTCGGGCAGACCCGGTGGCGCTGGTCACTGCCGAGCAGTTCTCTACCCAACTGGCCGGCCATCAGGGCGAACTGGTGGTGCTGAACTTGTGGGCTACTTGGTGCGTGGCCTGCCTGCAGGAGATACCAGACCTCATCGCCCTGTCGCAGGAGTTCGCGGGGCGCGGCGTCAAACTGCTGGCCGTGTCCATGGACGACCCGGAAGAGCTCGCGCGCGTCGCGGCCTTTCGCGACAAGCATTTCCCCGCTTTCAATACGCTGCTGCGTAACGAGCCGGGCATGGACACGCTGGTTAGCCGCATTGACCCGGCATGGAACGAACTGCTCCCCACCACCTATCTCATCGGTCGCGATGGAGCGGTGCTGAAGCGTCTGCAGGGCAAGCGTTCGCTCGAAGGCTTCCGCGCCGAAGTAAACAAGCTGCTATAAAAAAGGCCGCCCTTGTGGACGGCCTTTAACTTGCCTTGCGGCAACGGAGCCCGGCGAACCGGGCCCGCGGGTTTCCTGCATTAGAACTTGTAAGTGACGCCAGCCGAGAACATACGCGGCTCCTGCCACGTGGCGTTCCGGAACATGCTGAAGTCGATTCCCTGAAGCTGACGGGACTCGTCCGTGACGTTGCGCACGGCGACGAAGAAGTCGGCAGTGGCATCGCCCACGGCAACATCCGACAAGATCAGGCGGGCATTCAGCATGCGCGTCGACGGCACGGAGTCCGTACCTACCACGTAGCTGCCACCAGCGTTCGGGGCTGCCAACGTCTTGTTCACCGTATACAGGTTCATCGCGGAGGTGAACGTGTAGTCAGCAATCAGGCGTATGGCACCTAGCTTCGTCTGGAACAACCGACCGTCGAGGTTCAAGTTGACCGTGTTACGCGGCGCGTAGGCAGCGAGACGGTTCGACGCCGTGTCGATGATGGGACGGCCGGGACGGAACGAGTTGTCCAAGTACTTCCTGAAGTCCGTGGACAGGTAGCCGTAGCTCGCCTGGACACGCCAGCCATCAGCGATGACCAACTGCGCCTCCGCCTCGAAGCCCTTGTACACGGCTTCACCAGCGTTGGTGAGGTAGGACTGCGTGGTGGCCGGAATCAACTGCGTAATCTGCAGGTTCTTCACATTGTTGTGGAAGAACGCAGCGTTCAAGCGCGCCCGGCCACCCAGGAACGTGGTCTTGATGCCCAGTTCCTTGGACAGCGAGGTTTGCGGCTGGTACGGGGTGGTGGCCACCGCGGGGATAGCCAGTTCAGCCGAGAAGCCACCGCTCTTGAAGCCCTTGGCAACACGCAAGTAAATGTTGGTGTCCTCGTTCATTTTCAACGAGATGGAGGCCATCGGGGTCGTGCCCGAGAAGCTGTCGTCGTAGCTGGTGAAGGGCAGGATGTCCGTCGTGCGGGCACCGCCGAAACCGGCCGTGTTGTAACGGTGCGTCCAACCACCGCGGTCTTCCTTGGTGGTGCGGATACCGGCGGTCAGCGTCCAGCGGTCAATGGTGTAGTCAGCCTGCGCAAATGCAGCCTTCGCGGTGGTGTCCACAGCGTAGTTGGAGCGCTGCGGGCCCTGGCCGAACAGCGTGAACAGCTGGGCGCCGTTGGTTTCGCCGTCGTCCGTGAAGTGGTACAGACCAGCCACCCACTTGAAGTCACCAGCCGAACCATTCCACTGCAGTTCGTGCGAACGCTGCTGGTAGTCGGTGTAGCGGTTGTAGTAGGCGCTCATGCCCCAGTTGAAAGTCGGGGTGAGTGCGATGGAGTTCAACGGCATGCCGTCGATATCCTGACTGTCCGAGTAGCTCATCTTGCGGTCCGCAAAGATGTACTTGAGGGACTGGTTCTCGGAGAGCTGGTAGTCCACCGTGAGCGAGTGAGCAGAAGACTTACCGCGCTCCCAGATGGGGCCACCGTTGGTGCTGACCGTAGACGGACGCTTGGTGGTGACGTACGGCAGGGCCGCGCGCTGAATGCCGCCACCCACGAAGCCACCGAACACGGAAGGGAACGTGCCGCCCCAACCACTGACCGCGAACAACGTCGACGGCGTCGGGGTGTTGTCCTGCTTCGAGTAGTCGAACGAGTAGCCAATCTTCAGGGCGTCCGAGACATCGAAGTCGACGGCGATGCGGGCGGCCTCGCTGTCGATGGCGCCCATGTCGGGACCCGAGAGGTTACGCACCCAGCCGTCCTGCTTTTCCTTACGGACGCCGATGCTGGCGCTGGCAATGCCCATCTTCGGCAGGTCGACCATGAGGCGCGCGACCGAACGGCCGTACTCGCCGAACTCCACCGAGGCCTTGCCGCCGAGTTCACCGGAAGGAGCGCGCGTAATGAAGTTGATGGCGCCGCCTTCGGTGTTACGACCGAACAGCGTGCCCTGCGGGCCGCGCAGCACTTCAACGCGCTGGATATCTACCACGTCAAACACAGCACCCTGGCTCTTGCCCAGGTAGATGCCGTTCAAGTAGAGGCCAACGGCCGGGTCCACCCAAATGGCGGGCTGACCAGTGACGGAACCGCGGATACCCACAGTGGAAATGAGTTTGGCGCCCGGGTTAGCGCGGAACAGGACGTTCGGCGCGACGCCATTCAGGCCGCTGAGGCTTTCGATGCCACGAACTTCGAGTTGTTCGGCACCGATGGCCGTGACCGACAGAGGGACGTCCTGCAGGTTCTGGGCGCGCTTCTGCGCGGTGATGATTACTTCTTCGAGCGTATCGGCCTTGTCGGCGGCCTCTGCCCACGCATGGGAGGCAGCGGCAGAGAGCACAAGCGCAACGGCATAGGCACAAGTCTTGGACGAGTTCATCGTGATTCCCCCTCGTAAACGGAATATCAACTATGGTTCATGCACCAGTACCTGGTGCCTCTTTCAGCGAAGAATAACCCGATTTCTGCGAATTGCACCACTTGAAACGCCTTTTGCACTGCGCAACTTGCATTTTCGTACGTATTTTCGTACGCTAAATGCGTAATTTGTGGCGAGAAAACATCATGGTGCATACCGCTAGCGAGGCCAGGGCCAACCTGTACCGCTTAATCGACCAAGTCATCGACTCCCACGAGCCTGTACGCATCACCGGACGGCGCGGCACGGCAGTACTGGTTTCGGAAGAAGACTGGCGCGCGCTGCAAGCAACGCTACATCTGGTGTCCGTGCCGGGGCTGCGTGACTCTGTGCGCCGTGGCATGGGCGCACCACTCGCGGCAAGTGCGGAGCGTCTGCCTTGGTAGTTTGCGTAACGGCGGCCGCTGTTAACTACGCAGTAGCGGCACGATGAACTGGTGGGTGGTGTTCGCACCAGACGCCGTACTGGACGCGCAGCAGGTAGTCGCCGCAGGCTACAAGGCGCGGGTGACGGAACTGCTCGCCTTGCTGAGCCGGGACCCCTTCGAAACCTCACCACCCTTCATTACCCTACGCGGCGACCTGCAAGGCGCTTATGCCCGCCGGCTCGACCTGCGCCAATGCCTGCTCTATGAGGTGCTGCGCGAAGAACGCGTCGTGCGCGTCCTACGTCTGTGGACCGTCGACGACTGAAACTGCCGTAGCGGCGCACTGGTGCGTAGAATCTGTGCGCATGAGTGCAACCCCTGTTCTTGAAGTTCTCATCATCGGCGCCGGTTTCGGCGGCATCGGTATGGGCATTCGCCTGCGGCAGGAAGGGGTAGACGACTTCCTCATCCTCGAACGCGGTGGCGATATTGGCGGTGTTTGGCGTGACAACACCTACCCCGGTGCCGCCTGCGATGTGCCTTCAGTGCTGTACTCGTTCTCGTTCGCGCCGAACCCGAATTGGTCGTGCGTCTATCCGCCACAGGCGGAGATTCACGCTTACCTCCATGACTGCGCCGCGAAGTTCGACCTGAATACACGCGTGCGCACAGGCGCCGCGGTGGCGGATGCCACGTGGGAAGAACTGGCCGGCTGCTGGCGGGTTACGTTGGACGACGGTACGGTCTACCGTTCGCGGCTACTCCTCAGCGCCGTGGGGCAGCTCAGCCAGCCTGTCATCCCGCGCCTAGAGGGGGCCGCCGATTTCAAAGGCTTGTCGTTTCACTCGGCCGCGTGGCCTGCGGGACTGTCGTTGGCAGACAAGCGTGTGGCCGTCATCGGCTCTGGCGCTTCAGCCGTGCAGTTCGTGCCAGCCATCGCGCCGCAAACGGCGCGGCTCACCGTGTTCCAGCGTTCCGCCAACTACTTGCTGCCGCGTCACCAGCGCGCCTACAGCAAGTTGGAGCAATGGTTGCATGCGCATGTGCCTCCCTACCGCGCACTGTTGCGCCTCAAGACCTTCTTAAGCCATGAAGTGCTGGCCTTGGGCTTTGGCCGGCTGAACGGCTTGTTCAGTGCCGTGGCTTCCAAGCCCTTCCGTGCGCTACTGAAGCGCCAAGTGCCTTTGGCTGCTACGCGTGCCGCCCTAACACCTGACTACCCCGTCGGCTGCAAGCGCGTGCTCATTTCCAGCGACTACCTGAAGACCTTCGCGTTGCCGAACGTGGCACTGACGACGACGCCCATTCGGCGCGTATTGCCCGATGGCATCGAGACCGAAGACGGCGCCGTGCATTTGGCGGACGTGCTCATCTACGGCACGGGCTTCAATGCCACGGACTTTCTATCGGGCCTGGAGATTCGCGGCACTGGT
>CAIOHZ010000266.1 GCA_903858165.1 uncultured Pseudomonadota bacterium | reverse complement strand
GGCTTCAACGCCGACCTCGTGGCCACCGCCTGGGTAGGCTTCGACCAAGAGCGCACGCTCGGTGCCAACGAAGAGGGCGGCCGTACTGCGCTGCCGATGTGGGTGTCGTTCATGCAGGAAGCGCTACGCGGTGTACCCAATAACCGGCTACCGCAACCCGATGGCATCGTCACGGCCCGCATCTCGCCCGTGACCGGCCTGTTGGCCAGCGCTGACGACACTGATGCCATCACTGAACTGTTCCTTGCGGGTCACTTGCCACCCACCGCCGCCGGCACGCCAGGCGCCCAGTCCACTCCGGGGCAAGATGACGCACAAGCGCCAGAGGAACCGCTGTTTTGACCCGTTACGCCGGCACCCGTGGCGATGCTCTCCGCCGTACGCTGGCGGTAGAGGCTGCGCGCCTGATGGCGGAACACGGTATCGACGACTTCGGTTTCGCCAAGCGCAAGGCAGCGGAACGCTTCGGCACCTTCGAGGGTGCAGTGCTACCCAGTAACGCCGAAGTAGAAGCCGCACTTCAGGAATATCAGCGGTTGTTTGAAGCAGACACGCACGGCGAGACCCTCTACGTATTGCGTCAGACTGCCGTCACTGCGATGGAACTGCTGGCCGAATTCACGCCGCGACTGGTCGGCCCCGTCCTGACTGGCACGGCCACTCGCAACACGGAAGTGCAGTTGCATTTGTTCGCAGAGCGGGCAGAAGCCGTGACCATCCGCCTGCTGGATACCGCTATCCCCTACGAACTGGTGGAACGACGCGTGAAGGTACGCGCGGACGAATGGGTGCTAACCCCGGCAGTGCGACTCACCGTCGACGACATTCCGGTAGATGCGCTGGTATTCGGTCGCGATGGCCAGCGGCAAGCACCGCTGTCCCCCACCGATGGCCGCCCCTTGCGGCGCGCCAGCATCGACGAAGTGCGCGCCCTGCTCGGCTGAAGCCCAGCAGGAGTCGGGAGCACGCCCCCCATACTCGCGACGCTTATTCGCCAGTAACCGGGTGCGGGTAGTGCAGTGGCACCACATGCTGTTGCGGCCACAGGGTGCGCTTGTTCGGCAAGATGTAGTCCGGGCCCAGCGGGTTTTCCGGGTAACACACCATCGCTGGCGCCAAGTGCGGCACGCTGTGTCCCGGGCCTTTTTCCCATTCAGCTTGCCACGACAGCACATAGTCCAGCCGACGAATCTTCCACACGCCGTCTTCGCGCACGTACTCATTTTCGTAGACGCCGGCTTCAAAGAACTGTGAAGGCAACTCGTCTTTCTTCACGCAAGTGTCGTGCGGGCCACCCAGCAACAAGCCACGAAAGCGTCCCTTCGCCGTGTTGCGGTCTGCCGCCACGGTAACCACCGGCTGCATCTGGTAGTGGTCGAGCAGAAAGCCGTCCAGCGGCGCGTTCTTGCCGCCGGTGAAGTATTCACCGAACCAAGTGCAGTAAAGGCGCCGCGCCCCCTCCTTGCCTTTGTAGACGCCCGAGAGAAAGGTGGTTTCGCTATCCTCGGCGAACAAGTCGACCACGCGGTCATACATGCACTTGTCGATCCAGTAGCCATACGTGTAGTGCAAACGTTGGATGGCATTCACGTCTTCCAGCAAGGCGGCGCGATGCTCAACCTCAGCAAGGCGCGCCGACAACGCAGCCACCGTGGCGGCCAAGTCTTGCGGTTTCTCGATGCTGCTCATGCCTTGTCTCCTGCTGCAGTGTGGAGTTCTGTAACGCTGTTCACTTGAGCTTGGTCGGCCGTCGCGGCCATTTCATCCCAGTTCCAATCGACGTCCACATACCGGCCAGCTAAACCGTCATACCGCCCCGCTGCCAATGCCACCACGCGTTCGCCGCATTTTTTCAATACGGGGGCTGGGTCGACGTTGGCCACCCAGTCACGCAGGATGTCGAGCATGCCCGGCAGATGTTGCTGGGCAGCCGCCGAAGCGAGCGTGCCATGCGCAAACGCCGTCGGCGCATCGCCGGGCTGCAGCGCGAACACGCGAACGCCTTGGTCTTTGACTTCCGCATCGAGATGCGACGCCCAATTCACCTGCGCGGACTTTCCGACGACGTAAGCCGACAGCCCGGGCTGGAACATGGTGGCTGCACGGCTGGCGATGTTGATGATGCGCCCGCTTCCCGCCGCAAGCATGGCGGGCAGAACGGCATTGGCGGCGATGAGTGGTGCGTAGAGATGCACTTTCTGCGCGGCCCACCACTCGTCCGGGTCGGTCGCTGTCATGGGCCCGAAGGGGCCAGCGGTACCGGCGTTGTTCACCAGCAGCGTCACCTCGCCGAAGACGCCAACCGTAGCTGCCATCGCCGCTTCCATCTCGGCCCGCGACGTTACATCGGCGCGCAAAGCCAGCGCGCGGCCACCACGTTCGCGAATACCCGCCGCCACTTGTTCCACTTCCGCGCCACTACGCGCCAGCAGGGCCACGGCAGCGCCGGCCGCCGCAAGCGCCTCGGCAATGGCACGGCCAAACCCGCGCCCGGCCCCGGTGACCAGCGCCACTTGCGTGTTGAGCAACGATTCCATTGGTTTCCCCTTCGGACGAATGATCGGCAAGGTACTCTGCCAGACTGCAGGGTAACGGTGTCCATGGCACAACACCCTGTGCAGAGTGCACTGGAACAAGTCTGGGAGTGAGCGATGCGCGAACTGCAAGGCAAGGTGGCTTTCGTCAGTGCCGGGGTCTCCGGGCTCGGGCTGGGTATTGCCAAAGCGCTGGCGCATGCCGGTGTGCGTTTGGCGTTGAGCTACCGCAACAGTGCCCATCGCGACGCCGCAGCAGAGTGGTTCGCCGCCACAGGGCATCCGGCGCCGCTCATGATCCAGTTGGATGTGCAAGATCGTTCAGCGTTCGCAGCGGCCGCCATCCAGGTGGAGCGCCATTTCGGGAAAGTGCATCTGTTGGTCAACAATGCTGGGGTCAGCGTGTTTGGTCCCACGGACACTGCCACCTACGCTGATTACGACTGGATCATGGGCGTGAACTTCGGTGGTGTGGTGAACGGCTTGGTCAGTTTCTTGCCGCGCATCAAAGCCCATGGCGAAGGGGGGCACGTGGTGAACGTGGCTTCCATGGCAGCCTATCTTTCCGGACCACAGGCCGGCATTTACACCGCGTCAAAGTTCGCCGTGCGCGGGCTTACCGAAAGCCTGCGCTACAACTTGGCGCCACACGATATTGGCGTGTCGCTCATGTGCCCAGGCCTGACGCGCACAAACGCTTGGAATTCCGCGCTACGTCGGCCGGAGGCATTCGGGGACAGTGGCTTGGGGCCCGTCGACCCAGCGCAGTTGCAGACTTTTGGTGGCGCCTTCGAGCTCGGCATGGACCCGGATGAAGTCGGACGCAAAACGGTCGAAGGCATTCGCGAAAACCGTGCGGTCATTTTTTCGCATCCGGAATTCGCCGACGATTTCCGCGAAATTTACGAAGCGAGTGTGGCCGCACTGCCAGTGGAGCCCGTACCGGAAGGACGGGCCCACATCGAACGGCTACGGCGCGAAGCGAACCGCGCCGCCGCCGATGGTCGGGTCATCGGGCTCGACGACCTGACCTGAGCAACCCAGCGTTGGGGCTAAGCCGAGACCAGACGCTTCTGCCCGCTTACTTTGCGGCTTCGAGTGCCGCTTGTGGCACCCACCAGCCATGCACTTGCTGCCGCAAACGGAACGGCAATGCCACTTTGGCAATGGGGCCCTTGCCGATGGCGTCCGCCTCCAGCACCCAGAGCGCGTGCTTGAAGTCGTCTTCGCCCACTTGCTGGTCCACCACCACGAGCAGCCACCCACCGTGAGCAGGGTCCTTCGCCGGCACATGCTGCGGTTCGTTGAACGCCCACCCGGCACCCAACGGCAGAGCGTCGATGCGCCCCGTGGGCGGTTCCACGCGCAGCAGCAAGTTGCACGCCGCATTCACAGGGCCGGCCGGAATGGGCGGGCCGGCCTGCGGGTCCACGGTGATGTACCAGCCACGGGTGTAAGGACGGCCATGGTCGGCATCGACGATACGCGGCAAGTCGCCCGGAGGCCCAAGGCCACGCACAGCGAGGTTGGGTGCCGGGTCGGCAAGGTTGAAGCTCCAGCGTAGTAAGCCGCCCTGAATTTCCTGCATCGACTTGTGAATGCCGCTGTCTTCACGGATGAACGGGAAACCGTTCGTGTCCGACCAGCAGAAATCCATGTGAACCATGTCGCCTTCGTCGAAGCAATTCATGAGGTGGTAGGCGGAAGACCCCGGCGGGCCCGGGAACCAGCGCATCTCTTCCACCTTGCCGTAGCGCGGCATGATGCCCACCCAGCAAGGCGTGTTCTGCTCGTGCACCCAGTGCGGTCCGCCCGCCTTCAAGCGGTCCAAGTCCGCTGTGGTGGGGAACACTGGGAACACCACGTGGCGCTCGGTGAGGCCCATGTCATGGACCATGCCGCAGTAAGGCGCATCGAAGAACTGTTCCGACTGCAGCTGCCCGTCCTTGTCGACGATGAAGTAGCTCATCGTCTTCGAACACAGACCCGTGGCTTCGTAGCCGAACGAGAACATCTCGCCGGTCACCGGGTCCACGCGCACATGGGCTGTCATCGTTTCGGACTTCAGTTTGCCCGCGTAATCCCAAGAGCCGTAGGTCTCGAGGGTATGCGGGTTCACGCGGTAGGGGCGACCGTCTTCCTTGGTCGCCAGCAAGTATCCACCGTGGAACACCGGCGTCGTATTGGCCACCGTGCGGTCCACTCCCGCCGCCGCCGGGTCGTCGGTGAACGGGTTACGGTAACGCCCGAACAGGCTGCGGCGAGCTTTTTGCTCGGCCTGGTAGCGAGCCGTTTGCACGTAGCGGAGATCGTGATCCACCGCCGTGGTGCCGTCTGGGCCTTCCGTAAACAGAAACTTGGCCACCATACCGTCCGCTGACAGCAGCGTGTGACCGGCCGTCATGGGCGGGTGGGCGGGGTCCGGCACTGAACGAAAGAACGCGCCACGGATATCCGCCGGGATGACGCCCTCCACGGCCAGGTTCCGCACGCTGGATTCGGTGCGGATGGGCGTGTTCAGGCCGCGGAATTCGATCTCGTCGGGAAAACTTGGCTTCGACATGGCGCAGTCCTCGTTAGGAACAGTAACCATACCATTTGTGACGATGGCGGCACAGCGGTCAAAGAGGCATCAACCGAAAAGGGGCCCGCAGGCCCCCTTTCCGAGAACATCATCGATACCGTCGGCTCAGCCGCGATTGGCGATGTCGGTGTAGTCCCGCTTGCCCGAGCCGGAATACAACTGGCGGGGGCGGCCAATCTTCATGCCCGGGTCGGCAATCATTTCCTGCCAATGCGCCACCCAGCCGGCGGTACGGGCGATGGCGAACATGACCGTGAACATGGAACGCGGGATGCCGAGCGCGCTGTAGATGATGCCCGAATAGAAGTCGACGTTCGGGTACAGCTTGCGCGACACGAAGTATTCGTCCTTGAGGGCGATTTCTTCGAGGCGCTGCGCCAGCTCGAGCAAGGGGTTGTCCGCACGACCCAGCTTGGCCAACACCTTGTGGCACATACCGCGAATGATCTTGGCGCGCGGGTCGAAGTTCTTGTAGACACGGTGACCAAAGCCCATGAGCTTGGTGTTGTCTTCCTTGTCCTTCACCTTGGCCAAGAAGCGCGAGATGTTGTCGACGGTGCCAATTTCCTCGAGCATGACGAGCACGCTTTCGTTGGCACCGCCATGCGAGGGGCCCCACAGCGCGGACACGCCCGCCGAGATGGCGGCATAAGGATTCGTGCCGGTGCTGCCCGCCAAACGCACCGTGCTGGTGCTGGCGTTCTGCTCGTGGTCTGCGTGAAGGATGAACAACAGGTCCAATGCCTCGGCCGCCACCGGGTCCACCTGGAAATCTTCGCAAGGCACTGCAAAGAACATATTCAACAGGTTGCTGCAGTAGTCGAGGTCGTTCTTCGGGTGCATGAACGGCTGACCGAGCGAATGCTTATAGGCGGCGGCCGCGATGGTGGGAATCTTCGCCAGCATGCGGTGCGCGAAGATTTCGCGGTGGCGCGGGCTATAGATGTCCATGGCATCGTGATAGAACGCCGCCATCGAGGCCACCACCGCAGACACCATCGCCATCGGGTGCGCGTCATAATTGAAACCGTTGTAGAAACGCTGCAGCGTCTCGTTCAGCATGGTGTGGCGGGTGATGTTCCCGGTGAATTCCTTCAACTGCGCGGCGGTCGGCAATTCACCGTTGATGAGCAGATAAGACACTTCGAGGAAGCTACTCTTTTCCGCGAGTTGCTCGACCGGGTAGCCGCGGTACAGCAGCACGCCGTTGTCGCCGTCGATGTACGTAATCTTCGACTCGCACGAAGCGGTGGACATGAAGCCCGGGTCGAAGGTGAAAACCCCATGGTCCTTGTTGAGCGACCCGATATTGACCACGTCCGGCCCCAGCGTGGGCGTCAAAGCGGCCAGTTCCGAGGACTTGCCGGTTTCGAGGTTAGTCAGCTGGAATTTCTTGGCCATGGTCGGTTCTCACGCGCGGTCTTAGGTACCCCGGCAATGTGTCACGGTGCAGTGCACAAATCAAGGTCTGGAAACGAGGACAGGTGGCCTGCCGACGCCCCGAAAATACCCACCGGCGGGGTGCTCAAGTGGCGCTAGCGGACCGTCTTGACAAGGCTACCGGCCTCTGGCTCGCCCTTGGGGTAAAAACCGTTGTATAGGCGCAACGTTTCTTCCGCGTAACTCTTCAGCGGCGAGGTCTTGGCCAGCCCTACCATCGTCGTTCCGGGCGTCACTTTCATCACCTTCAGGCGGTCTGGCTCGGCCAAGGCGAACTCGGCGTCCTTGAGCCGCCGAAAGGTCGACGCAGACGACAAAATCAGCCCGTCCGCTTCCGGCACGTCCATGCCACCCCGGCTAGCGCCATCGATGCGGTAAAACTGGTTGTTGAACTGGATGATGACCACGCGCGAAGGGCGCACACCGAACGGCGTCTGCGTGCCGCGCACCACGCCCGTAAAGGCCGGCGCGCCGTTAATCTCCAGTTCGCGAGCACCGCCCACGGAACCGTAATTGCCAGCCACGGCAGCGAAGTACTTGCGCGGGGTGTCCACCTTGGGAGGAATAGCGCCCACGGTTACCTGCATCACGGCGTTCTTGTCCGCGGCAACGGCAAGGATGCGCTCTTTCTCGTTCTGCACGCCCCAGCCGCTCGGGAACGCCATCGTCACGCCCATGTCGGCGTGGAAGAAACGACTGCCACGTACCACGCCCTGCGCCCGACTGGTGCCAACCGCCACGCCGTCGACGGCCTTCAGGTAGATCTCGCGCCCTTGGTCCTGACCGGTGGCGCGGCCTTCCACCCGCTTGGCGGCCTTCACGGCCTCCTGCAAGCGCTGGTCGTTGTCGGGGTGCGAAGCGAACACGCCGTGATAGACGCGGGGCTTGCGCCCTTCCGCCCTGGCCCGACGCACCTCCGACAATTCCTGGTCCTTCAAGGAACCGATAACGCGCGTCATGGCCTGCGGGTCGTAGCCGGTGCGCGCGAGAATCTCGGCGCCCAAACGGTCTGCCTCCAGCTCTTGTTCACGCCCGTAGCCGCTCACCCAAGCGGCGCCCGCCACGTTGGCGAGGTCGCCGACAATGGGCTGCCCGGTGAGGATGGTGGCAGCCGCCGCGCCGAGATTGGCCAGCGTGCCGCGCGTTTGGCGCTTGGCGCCGTGGTGCGCCGTTACGTGGCCAATTTCATGGCCCAGCACCGCGGCCAGTTCAGCCTCGGAGTTCAAGTACGGCAGGATGCCGCGCGATATATAGACAAAGCCGCCGGGCAGCGCGAAGGCATTCACGTCGTCCGTATCGACCACGGTGAAGGTCCATTCCAGCTTCGGCCAGTCGCTCTTCAGCGCCAGCTTGTGGCCCAGTTCGGTGACGTAGCCCTGCACAGCGTCGTCGTCGTAAGCGCCCATCTCGGCGAGCACCTTCTGGTGCTGCTCTCGCCCGAGCTTGATTTCCGCCTTCTCGGACATGGCCGAAGCCTGGCCAGGCGCACCCGCGGCAAGGAGCAGGGCCGCCAAAGCGGCGAAAATGGCGGACGACGGACGGTTAGCGGGCATGGGCGGCTTCCGAGTAAGTACCCGCCGCAGCGTAATGCAAATGGCGGGCAATGAAAAAGGCGCCAAGGCCGAAGCCTGGCGCCTTTCTTGGACGACGGAACCGCGAAACGGTTCCGCTGCCGCTGCAACCGCCTTAGCGGGCGGCAGTGGCGCCCTGAGCGTACTTCTTGCGGAACTTGTCGACGCGACCGCCGGTGTCCACGATTTTCTGCTTGCCGGTGTAGAACGGATGGCAAGCCGAGCAAACTTCGATTTGCAGGTCGTGACCGAGCGTGGAACCCGTCTCGAAGGCATTCCCGCAAGAGCAGGTGACCGAGATGGCTTTGTAATCGGGGTGGATGGCGGCCTTCATGATGCGCGTCCGTGGTTGAGTGAGCCGTGAAGAATACCGTCAGTGTCGGCATCAGGCAAGCGGCACGGCAAAAACCGCCGCCGACCGTGCTGCAGCGCACACAAAAAAACCGTTTACTCAGCTGGAAGAGTTATCCACAAAAGCTGTGGATAACTCTGTGGACGAATGCGCAGCCGCGGACGCATGCACTGCGGAAAATCGCATAAATGTCAGTTTGGTTAAAAAATGAACAGCACGTTTTTACTTTATTAATCAATGGGTTAGTCGCTGTGTCTTCACCTCGCGACACAGGTATGTGACGTAACCTGCTACGGCGCCGTTGCCAGCCGCCGCTGTGCACAACTTGCAGCGCGACGCTTGACTTCCTGCCCCCTATCGGCATTCAGGCAGTATCGGCCCTATTGTCGGGCAGAAAGGCCTCCACCAAAGCGTTCAGGACGGCATATCCGCGCGCCGTGGGCCGCCAGTCCGCTGCCTGGGCAGCACTTTCGGCTGGCGCATTGACTGCTCCAAGGAGCCTGAGCGCGTCCGGTTGCGCCGGTTCCAGCCACCCTAGCTCCGCCAAACGCGCCACGGTGGGCTCCACCCCACGCCAAGGCAAGCCCGTGCGCTGCTCAAAGCCCGCCACAGTGAACCCGTCTGCCAACCGCAACGCGTTAAGCATGTACTCAAACGGGCGGTCGCTAGGCGGAATGCTATCCACCGTTCGCGCCGCGGCCAGGTCGCGCTGATACTCGCGCGGCTGCTTCTGCTTCGTGGTGCGCAACACCTCGCCCGAGCTTGGGCGCGTCAACTTGCCGTGGGCGCCCGCCCCGAGGCCGAGGTAATCACCGAAATTCCAGTAGTTCAGGTTGTGCCGGCAGGCATGGCCGGGCTGGGCCCATGCAGACACCTCGTAGCGGTGCAAGCCTGCGGTGCGAAGCCGTGCATGGGCCGCGGCCTCCAAATCGGCTGCCGCCTCATCGTCCGGCATGGCGGGGGGCGGACGATGGTGGAACACCGTGCCCGGCTCGAGCGTGAGCTGGTAGTAGCTGAGATGCGGCGGACCCAGTGCCAACGCCGTCTCCACATCAGCCAGCGCCTCGGCCGTGGTTTGCCCCGGCAGCGCATACATGAGGTCTAGGTTGTGGTTCAGCAAACCGGCCGCGTGCAGTTCCGCCACAGCCGCGTGCGTATCCGCAGCGCCGTGAATGCGCCCCAAGGCCTTTAACTGCGCCGCCGAGAAGGTCTGCGCGCCGACCGAAATACGGTTCACCCCAGCCTGCTTATAGCCGGCGAAACGCCCACATTCCAGCGTGCCGGGGTTGGCCTCCAGCGTCACTTCACAATCGGCGGCGAACGGCAGTTCTTGCCGCAGACCGTGCAGCAGGAAGGCAATGCCGTCCGCCGAAAACAGGCTGGGCGTACCGCCGCCGATGAACACGGAACTGACCGGACGCGTCGCGGCGCCTTCCAGTAAAGGGAGATCCTGGCGGAGGTCGGCCAATAAGGTGTTCAGGTAGGCCGCTTCCTGCGCGGGCGGCAAACGCGGGGCGCCGGCAGTAGCACTGTCCGTGCCAAAGGCCATACCCGCGGCTCTCGCAGCGGCCGCACTCTCCTCCGCCGGCTTCAGCGCATGCGAATTGAAGTCGCAGTAGGGGCACTTGCGCACACACCAGGGCAGGTGCACATAGATGGCCAGTGGCGGCAGCTCAAGCATTCGCCTGCCAAGCCGCAAGGAAGGCGCGTAGCGCGGCACCCCGATGGCTCTGCGCGTGCTTTTCGGCATCGGGCAGTGCTGCCGCCGTGCGCCCGCAAGGCAGCACGAACAGCGGGTCGTAGCCGAAACCACCGGCGCCACTGGGCGTGGTGCTGATACGGCCTTCCCAAGCGCCGGCAGCAATAATGGGCACCGGGTCCGCCGCGTGGCGCACGAAAGCCAGCACGCAGTGATAGCGCGCCGTGCGCGCAAGTTCCGGGGACACTTCCAGCGCTGCTACCAGCCGCGCATTGTTCGCGGCATCGTCGCCACTGCGCGGGTCGGTAGCTAACTGCGCCGCCACGGCGAACGGGTCCAGCCCCACGAGGCTGGGAGCAGGCAGCAAGGTGTAGCGCGCGGACCAGATACCTGGCGCACCGCCGAGACCATCCACCGCGAGACCGGAATCGTCGGCCAGCGCCGGTAAGCCCGTATGCAATGCCGCATGGCGCGCCTTGATGAGCGCGTTTTCCACGAATGTCAGACCGGTTTCCGCCACGGGCGGCACCGTTTGCGAACCCGTGAAGTCACCCTGCGCCACCACTTCGAGGCCGGCACCCGCCAGCAACTGCGCGAATTCGCGCAGCTTGCCGCGGTTCGAAGTGGCGAGGACAACTTTCATGGCAGAGCCCTTGGGGGTACGACCTTCATGGCGCGACGATTCGACTCGGCGGCCTCAGACCTCGCCGAGCGCCGCCTGCTGTGCGGCCAGCAGCGTATGGCAGCCGGAAGTGGCCAAGTCCAGCAAGCGGTCCAGTTCGTTGCGGTGGAAAGCATGGCCTTCAGCCGTGCCCTGCACTTCCACGAACGCGCCTTGGCTGTTCATCACCACATTCATGTCCGTTTCAGCGCGCGAATCTTCGGTGTAGTCGAGGTCGAGGCAAGGCTGCCCGTCGATGATGCCCACCGACACCGCGGCGATGGCGCCATGGATGGGATTGCGCTTCAGGTCGCCGCGCTTCTGCAGCGCGTTCATGGCATCCACCAGCGCCACATAAGCGCCGGTGATGGCTGCCGTACGCGTGCCGCCGTCTGCCTGCAGCACATCGCAGTCGAGCGTGATGGTACGTTCGCCCAACGCGCGCATATCCAGCACCGCACGCAGTGAACGACCAATGAGCCGCTGGATTTCCAGCGTGCGGCCACCCTGCTTGCCCTTCGCCGCCTCGCGCGAGTTACGGGTGTGCGTGGCGCGCGGCAGCATGCCGTATTCGGCGGTCACCCAGCCTTGGCCGGTGTTCCGCAGAAAGCCCGGCACGCCGTTCTCCACACTGGCGGTGCACAGCACGCGCGTATCGCCGAACTCCACCAGCACACTGCCTTCGGCATGGCGCGTGAAGTGACGGGTAAAACGGACCGCGCGCAATTGGTCCGGCGCGCGGCCGGAGCTGCGCGCCTTGGGGGATTCACTCATTCAATGCCTCCTCAGGCAGGCCACCGCACCACGGCGGCAGTACTGTTATCGCTGAACGGAGCCGAGGCCTTCACGGAACGCTCGACCAACGTCTTCAAGGCGCCGGCCAAAGCCGCCTGGCCGGCCGACACGCCGTCGAAATACGCAGCCATTTCCGCATCTTCCAGACTCGCCCAAGTGCCATCGGAGCAGACCAACAGCACGTCGCCAGGCTGCAGCCGTTGTTGGCCCGAAAGCGACATCTCCGGGAGTTCCGTCTCGCCACCAATGCAGTATTCAACAAAGTTGCGCATCGGATGGCGCCGCATTTCGTCGGCGGTAATGGAGCCTTCCTGCAGCAGGCCTTCCACATGGCTGTGGTCCCGCGTGCGCTCCACTACCGTGCCTTCACGCAGGTGGTAGATACGGCTATCGCCAATGTGCGCCCAGAAGCCACAGCCCTGCTGCACCAATGCCACTGCACAGGTAGCACGCGGGCGTTCTTCGATCTTCAGCCCACGGCCCAGTTCACACACATCCTCGTGCGCCTTGCCCAGCGAACGGTGCAGAAAGCCGAGCGGGTCCAGCAGGGGCACTTGTTCCCGATGAAAGGACGCGAGCAGCGATGCGCAAGCCGTAGCGGCTGCCAGCGCGCCGTCCGCATGGCCGCCCATACCATCGACCACCACCAGAAAAACCGCGCCCGGGGCGGACGCTATCGCCACCCGGTCCTGGTTTTCCGGGCGATGGCCTATGTGGCTGAGCTCCGCGAACTCCACTGGCGCACTGTCCTTTACGTGATGAAAGCGGCCCTGAAAGGCCACGAATGGGCTGTAAAACCGATAGCGTCTGCTACGCTGACAGTATGACACAGCCCCTGAAAACTCCCGTTTCCGCCCTGCGCAGCATGACCGGCTTCGCCCGGCGCGAAGCAGCACTCCCCGCCGGCACTCTCATCTGGGAAGTGCGGACCGTGAACCACCGGTATTTAGAAGTGAGCCTGCGCCTACCCGAGGACTTCCGGGCGCTGGAAGGTGAAGTACGCGCCACCATCGCCGGCCAAGTACGCCGCGGCAAGTTGGACGCCACGCTGCACTACCGCACCGCCACCCCCACCACAGCCACGCTCGAAGTGAACGAGCCGCTGCTGGAAGCGCTAATGGAACGCACCCGCGATATCGCCCAGCGCACCGGCGGCACCGTGAACGCCGTGGACGTGCTGCGTTGGCCAGGCGTGGTGCGCGAACCCGAACGCGACGGTACGCCGCTGCAAGCGGCGGCACAAACGCTATTGAAGGAAGCGTTGCACGCGCTAGCCGCTCACCGCGACAGCGAGGGTGCGCGCACCGCCACCATGCTGGCCGAGCGCTGCGACAAGCTGCTGGAGCTCGTGGTCGAAGTGGCCAGCCGTATTCCGGAAATACGTGAGCGCATCCGCGCCAAGCTTCACGAACGGCTGGCACAGTTTGCGGCCACCGAGACCAACCGCGAACGCTTCGAGCAAGAACTGGTGTTGGCGCTGCAGAAGCTGGATGTGGACGAAGAACTGGACCGCCTACGCAGCCATGTGACGGAAGTACGCAAGGCGCTGGCCGGCAACGAACCCGCCGGGCGCCGGCTGGATTTCTTGATGCAGGAATTCAACCGCGAGGCGAACACGCTGGGCTCGAAGAGCCAAGACCCGGCCACCACGCGCGCCGCGGTGGACATGAAGGTGCTGATTGAACAGATGCGGGAGCAGGTGCAGAACGTGGAGTGAGGCGCACAGCCACGCTCTGCCACACTACTACGGTGCAGCACCCGCCTTGATTGCACGCCCCGGAAACACGCCGTCGACGAACTTGCCGCCGTCGATGAGCAAAGTGCCGCCCACCAGCACGTACTTCATACCGACGCTCGGCTCGCGCGGCTTCTGAAAGGTGGCGCGATCGCCAACATTGGCCGCGTCGAAGACGATGACATCCGCATCGGCACCTTCCTGCATCCGCCCGAGGCGCCGGGCCTCCGGGGAAGCTTTCTCGAGGCGCTGGGCCGGCATCAGGCTCATCTTGCGCAGAGCGTCCATCAACGTAAGGCTGCCGCGCTCGCGCACATAGCGCGCCAAAATCTTCGTATACGTGCCGGCATTGCGCGGATGGCCATCCTCGCCGTCGCTGGCAATCATCACCAGCGGCTCGGCGATGACCTTGTCTACCATCTCCTGCGTGTTGCCAAATACGATCACAGACAAGGGCTCGGGCGCCGCATGCAGCGTCTCGAACCGTTCTTTCGTCAGCCGCTCGCCACTGTCCGGCAGCATGAGGGCGTCGTAGTCCACACCCAGCTTCTCGCGCCAACCCGGGTTGAACAGCGCGGAATTGATGGCCGTCATGCCAGCGATGTAGGGATAGGCCTCGGTGGTGATATCCAACCCACGCGCCCGTGCGCCAGCCACCATGGCAACGCATTCGATTCCGTCCTTCACGCAGCTGCTGTTGATGTGCACAATCTGCAGCGCTGCGCCCGTGACAGCTGCCGCGCCGATAACTTCTTCGACGGCCTCGATGCTGGAGCCAGGCTCCAGCCTGCCGAAACTACGGACATGGGTGAACACGGGTACATGCCGCGCAGCGGCCAGCCGGAAGGTACGAATGACCTCCTGGCGAGTCGCGCCGGGCGTGTACTGAATGCCCATGCCGATACCTAATGCACCAGCATCGAGCTCACTGTTCAGCCGTTCCTCAAGCTTGGCCATTTGCTCGGTAGTGGCTGCGGCATTCGTTACCGGCCCGGCCGGAGCCACCAGGAACGGCTCCTTCAAGGCTATGCCAAAGGCATGGGCACGGGCAGCCGGGTGGCTCGCTGTAGTTCCGTAATTGATAAGCGATTTTCCCTGCTTGCGCGCGAGGAAACCGGCCACATCGGGAACGCCAATTTCCATCTCGAGACCAGTGGTCACGCCATCGAAAGCCTTCAGGCGGCTGCTGGCATTGTCGTGAGAATGTTGATGCAGGTCGATGAAGCCGGGCGCGACAACCAGCCCCGTTACATCAATGACTCGCTTGCCGCCAAGTGGCTCGGTGGTGATACGTGCGATGCGCCCGTTCACGATGCCGACGTTCCTAGCCGCATCCAGACCGGTTTCCGGGTCCATGACGCGCCCACCGACCAGCACCACATCGAAGGATTCTGCAGCTGCCGGAAAGGCCGGCAACAGCAGGAGCATTAAG
>CAIOHZ010000265.1 GCA_903858165.1 uncultured Pseudomonadota bacterium | reverse complement strand
GATCTGGCCATTCGTACGCTGCGGCCATGGTCTTCGTTGATGTTGGACAAGCGGCGGCGTAGTTCATTCAGCGTTTGCCCCTCGCCCATGGCGGCAGCACGCCCTTCGCCCAGATGGGTCGCCAGCAGGTCCTGCAGGGAAGCAGACACGAAGAAATACTGCTGCCGGAAACGAAGTTCCTTGCCCTGCGGCGTGCTGTCGTCGGGGTACAGGATGCGCGAGAGGTTCTTGGCATCAATCTGTTCCGCCACCGCCTCCGCGTAGCGCCCTGCGTTGAACACCTGCACATGGAACGGCGTCACGGCACGGCCCGACCAAAGCCGCAGATGGTTCACCGTCGCACTGCGGTTACCGGGAACGAGTTGGTCGAAGGCCACGGCGTAGACATCTTGGGTATCCACCCACTGGTGCCGCACACGCCCGTCGGCGTCGACGCTGGAACTGCAACGACCACCGAAGTGGACGCGATAACGGGCATCCGTCCGCGGGGACTCCCAAGGGTTACGCACACGCAGCCAACTACTGGCACGTTCTTGCTGCGCACCCTCGTCGTCGATGACCTGCTCGAAAATGCCGTAGTCGAAACGGATGCCGTACCCCACGGCAGGGTAGTGCAGCGTCGCCAACGAATCGAGATAGCAAGCCGCAAGCCGCCCGAGACCACCGTTACCCAAACCCGGATCGGGCTCGAGCCGAACAATCTCCTCGTAGCTGAACCCCAGCCCGGCGAGCACGGCGCGGGTTTCCTCTTCGAGGTTTTGCCCGAGGCTGGCCACGGCATTCGGTAACGAGCGGCCCGGCAGATATTCCATCGACAGATAGCAAACGCGCTTGGCGCCGGATTCGGCGACTCGTGTCTGCGTCGCTACCCAACGAGAACTGAGTTCCTCGTGAACCGCGAGCGAGAGTGCGTCGTAGATATCGCGCGCGGTTGCGCGCGACGGAGACTTGGCCAGGGAACGAACCAGCCGCGTCAGCAACGCGGCCCTGACCTTGCCTGGCTGAAACACCGCCAAAAGACCGGAGATACCGGCATTCACCTCAGTAGACACTGCCGCAGCGCTCCTGTTGTCCCACGTTGTCATGCCAAAGTTTAGCGGAAAAGGTCCAGGCTCGTCACTCGCTCGGCAGGCATTCGTAGGCGGGGCAAATGTGGGTATCATTTCGCCATGACAGCATCGACCACAGGCTGCGCCCTGGCCATTCGGCCCGGCCATCCCGCAGAAGCCGCCGCGCTCAGCGAACTCGTGAATTCCGCTTATCGGGGCGCATCCAGCAAAGCCGGCTGGACTACCGAAGCCGACTTGCTGGGTGGGCAACGCACCGACCCCGAGGGGCTGGCAGCCATTCTGCGCAGCCACACGGACGGTAACGGAGATGCTGGCCAAACCAGTGCCACAGCGGACGATCAAGTGATCTTGGTCCACACCGACGCTGTGGGACTGGCCTGCTGCGTCCACTTGCAGCGCCTCCCCGACCACCGCGCCTATCTGGGCATGTTGACGGTACGGCCGGTGGGCCAAGCGCAGGGACTGGGGCAGGCACTGCTCGCGGCCGCCGAGCAATGGGCTACCCGCGAATGGGGAACCCGCGACATGCAGATGACAGTCATCGCCCAGCGCGCGGAACTCATCGCGTGGTACGAACGCCGCGGCTATGCCCGCACTGGCGAAATTCGGCCGTTCCCGTACGACGATGCACGCTTCGGCTTACCGAAAAGAGCAGACCTCTACTTCGAGGTCCTCGCCAAAGCGCTCCCGGCCGCCTGAATGAGCAGCGGCGTTGCCGCGCCTCAGCGCGGCTTCACGGCCCAGTACTGGGGCGCCCAATAGTCCAGCTTCACGCCGAGCGCGGCTGCCGCGTGCTGCGGCCAATACGGGTCGCGTAGCACCTGGCGGGCCAGCAACACCATGTCCGCCTGCCCTGCGGCCAAGATGCCTTCCGCTTGCGCCGGCTCCGTGATGAGACCCACCGCACCCGTAGCCACCCCTGCTTCCCGGCGGATACGTTCCGCGAACGGCACCTGAAAGCCAGGCGCCACCGGAATCTTCACTCTCGGCACGATGGCGCCGGAACTACAGTCCACCAAGTCCACGCCAGCCGCCTTCAGCTCCACGGACAGCGCCACGGAATCCTCCAGCGTCCACCCGCCCTCCACATAGTCCGTCACGGACAGACGGACCCACAGCGGCTTGTCTGCCGGCAAGACCGCACGAACTGCCGCAACGGACTCCAGCAGAAACCGGAACCGGTTCGCCTGGCTGCCGCCATAGATGTCTGTTCGCTGGTTGGCCAGCGGCGAGAGGAACTGGTGAAACAGATAGCCATGAGCCGCGTGGAGTTCCACGACCTCGAATCCAGCGGCAACGGCGCGCGTAGCCGCAGCGGCAAATGCCTCGACCACAGACGCGATTTCCGCCAGCGACAGGGCGTGCGGCGTGGCGTGGGTCGCCGCGGCGAAGGGCACGGCACTAGGCGCCACAATGGGCGACCACCCACCCTGCTCAGGCGTCAACGCCCGGGCCCCATCTGCCGTGGTGCCAGCCTTGCGCCCGGCATGGGCCAACTGGATACCGGCAACGGCTCCCTGCGCATGAATGAAGTCGGTGATGCGACGCAGCCCGGGGATGTGCTCATCGCTCCACAAGCCAAGATCGCCGCTGTTGATGCGCCCTTCCGCTGTTACTGCCGTAGCCTCGGCAATGACCAGTGCTGCACCACCGACGGCCCGCGAGCCAAGGTGCACCAAATGCCAATCGTTGGCCAGCCCATCCTGTGCCGAATACATGCACATGGGTGAAACGACGAGGCGGTTGCGAAAGGTGACCCCACGCTGGGTGTAAGGACTGAACAAGATGGACATCGAGGTCTCCGAGCGAAAGGCAGCGTGCGGCGTATTGTCTCACGGCGGGCGTATCATTCCCCTGCTGCCCCTCGCTCAGGTCCCCCCATGCCCGAAGCCCAACTCCCCGTCATCCCACGTGCCGTCTGCGTCTATTGCGCGTCCAGCAAAAGTTGCGACCCCCAACACCACGCCGATGCCAGGCGCCTCGGGGAACTGCTGGCACTGGAGGGGCGTACCGTCATTTACGGTGGCAGCAAGTCGGGTTCGATGGGAGCTTTGGCCAACGGCGCGCTCGCCGCCGGCGGTCAGGTGCTGGGGGTCCTCCCCAATTTCCTGGCAGACATGGAACTGGCCCACGACGCGCTGTCGGAATTGATGCTCGTCGACGATATGCGTACCCGCAAGCACCTCATGCTCAGCCGCAGTGAGGCAGTCATTGCACTACCTGGCGGTACCGGCACCTTCGAAGAACTACTGGAAACCCTCACCCTTAAGCGTTTGGGGCTGTGGACCGGCGCAGTGGTCATCGTTAACCGCAACGGCTTTTACGAGCCGCTGCGGCAACTGCTCGAGTCGGCTATTGAAGAGCGCTTTATGGCGCGACAGCATGCTGACATGTGGGTCTTCGTAGACACGGTAGAGGCCGCAGTCGCCGCGCTGAACACCGCACCCGCCTGGTCCGCCGCGGCAAGGAGCTTCGCTGCCGTATGAAACAAACCACTCCCCGCCCTCGCGCGCCAGGCCGCTGGTATCGGCTTATCGTTGCCGCCTGCTGCACTTGCCTGTCCGGCGTGGCATTGGCGTGGGGTGCCGATGGACATCGCACCACCGGCTACATTGCTCAACCCTTGCTCTCTCCCATGGCACGTACTGAACTACTCGACCTCATGGGCGAGGTGGACGTGGCCAAGTGGTCCACGTGGATGGATGAGCAGCGCGACCGCCTGAAAAAAGAGATTCCCGGCTCTAACCAATGGCACTACGACAACCGCGCGGTGTGTGGCGGACCCGTGGACAAAGCCGAGTATTGCCCCAAGGGGGACTGCGCTTCAGAGCAGGCCGACCGCCTGCTGGGCGTTCTGGCGAATCCGGATTCGCCCGTGGAAGCACGGCGTCAGGCCGTGCTCATGCTCGTCCATATCGTTGGCGACCTCCACCAGCCGCTGCACTCCGGCGAGAACCATGACCAAGGCGGCAATCAGGTCCGCATCACGCTGGTGGGGCCGCTGTTCCCCACCAATCTGCATGCCGTCTGGGACAGCGATTTGGTCAACATGGTGCTCTGGCGTGGAACCGCGGCGGCGCGCCAAGGAGAGACCATGGTGCGGGGCAACGCCAAGGCCTTGGCTCGCCAGTTCGCCGCCGATTTCCCCGCGTGGCGACGCGGCACGTTGGACGCTTGGATGGAAGAATCGCGCACCCTTTCTCGGCGCTGGGTCTACGACCCGCTGCCCAACTTCCAGTGCGGCCTCCCCACCCAAGCAAAAGGGACCGGCCCCATGGAACTGCCCGTCGCGTACCTAGAAGGCGGACGCCGTATCGTCCCCGCGCAACTGGCGCGCGCCGGCGTACGAATTGCGCACGTGCTGAACACGACACTGGAAGCCGCGGTACGACGCCGCCAGACAAGCGCGGCGATGGCAGCAAGGTAGAATTCAGCCCATGAACCAATCCCCCGTCAGCCTTTCGGTCCTCGATATCTTCAAGATCGGGGTGGGTCCGTCGAGCTCCCACACGATGGGCCCGATGAATGCGGCACGGCAGTTCGCATTGGACCTCGCACATCGCGGGGTGCTGGACGCGGTGCGCAAAATCGCCATCCAACTGTACGGTTCACTGGCGCTTACGGGCCGTGGCCACTGTACAGACCGCGCCGTGTTGCTTGGCCTCGAGGGAATGGAGCCGGCTACGCTGGACCCCGAAAGCATGGACCCTGCCGTCGAAAGAATTCGCGGCACCCAGGAATTGCGCGTGCTGGGCATGCACGCCGTGCCCTTCGATGAAGCACTGGACTTGCTGTTCCACCGCGACCAAGTGCTGCCACTGCACGCCAATGGCATGCGCTTCACCGCTTTCAATGCTGCGGGCGAAGTACTGCTGCGCGAGGAGTTCTATTCTACCGGCGGTGGCTTCATCGTCCGTGCCGCCGATTTCGGCACCGCCAACGACGACCCCACCGCCACGGTGCTGCCACACCCTTTCTGGAATGGCGCCTCCCTGCTCGGTCGTTGCCGGGAAACCGGACTGGAACTGAACGAACTGGTGATGGAAAACGAGGGCGCCTTCCGGCCCGCCACCGTCACTCGCGACAGCCTGCTGCAAATCTGGGCTGTGATGCAGGGCTGCATCACGCGTGGCTTCTCAGCGCAAGGTCTGCTGCCCGGCGTTCTGAAGGTGCGCCGCCGTGCGCCGAAGTTGCACCGCATGCTGAACGAAGCCCCCAGTCCGGGGCCGATGGAAGCCATGGACTGGGTAAATGCTTGGGCGCTGGCGGTCAATGAGGAAAATGCCGCAGGTGGCCGCGTCGTGACGGCACCGACCAATGGCGCCGCTGGCATAGTCCCGGCTGTCCTCATGTACTACCGTCGCTTCGAACAGGGCTCCAGCGAACAAGGTGTAGTGCGGTTCCTGCTCGCGGCCGGCGCCATCGGCATGCTCTACAAACGCAACGCTTCCATCAGTGGTGCGGAAATGGGTTGTCAGGGCGAAGTGGGCGTGGCCTGCTCCATGGCTGCCGCGGGCTTGGTAGCCGCGCTGAATGGCACTAACGAGCAACTCGAGAACGCCGCCGAGATTGGCATGGAACACAACTTGGGGCTCACCTGCGACCCTATCGCAGGCCTGGTACAAATTCCCTGTATCGAGCGTAACGCCATGGGTGCCGTGAAGGCCATCAACGCGGCGCGCCTCGCCATGCGCGGCGATGGCACTCACAAGGTCTCGCTCGATATGGTCATCGCCACCATGCGACAGACCGGCGAAGACATGAAGACCAGTTACAAGGAGACCTCCCAAGGCGGTCTCGCGGTCAACGTTCCGGAGTGTTGAGTACCTGATTAACCGGGTCTACCCACTGGGCGCATTGCCTGCGGCAAGCGCACGCCGCCGCTTTACCCGGTAGCTTGCAGTCCCTGCGCAATACCACTGATGCTGGCCAACAAGGCCTCGAACAGGTCGCGATCTTCGCGCCCACTGGCCCGCCAACGCTGGAGCAAGTCCACCTGCATCAAATGCATGGGGTCCACATAAGGGTTGCGTAGTTTGATGGCGCGCTGGATGGTCGGGTCACCGTCAAGCAAGCGGCTTTCACCCTTCAAGCGCAGCAAGTGCTCTACCGTTCTGGTGTATTCCGCCTGTACGGGGGCGAGGTAACTCGCCAGACCAGGCTCCGCCAACTGCGCGTAGAAGCCGGCAATCTCCAGGTCGGTAGTCGCCAACTGCTGTTCGACGTCATCCAGCAGCCCGGAAAAGAAGGGCCAACGGGCCAACAT
>CAIOHZ010000264.1 GCA_903858165.1 uncultured Pseudomonadota bacterium | reverse complement strand
GTGCACGTGTTGGACGTCGGTACTCAGTACAGCGCTGGTGCAAACCGCCAGCCGGTACCGGTGCCGTTCAGCGGCCTGTGGACCTTCGGCACCTTGAACGCGCCGCGGACCTACGGCATCTCGGCGACCGTCAAGTTCTAAGACTCGTTCTTGGATTGACGTTGATGAACGGGGGCCTCGCGGCCCCCGTTCTTTTGTGGGGCGAGACTAAAGAGGGGAAGGTGAGATGCGCTTGTTGATCCTCGGAGCCAGTGGCGACCAAGGAGCGGCGCAAGTTCAAGCCGCGCTGGCCGCCGGACATTCGGTGAAGGCCGCTTGTCGTCGACCGCCATTGCTCGAGCACGCAACCTCTATGGAAGCGCTCGAGTGGGTCAGCGTCGATTACCGTCAGCCGACGACGTTGGCGCCTGCCATGCAGGGGGTGAACGTGGTCCTCGCGAATTTTCCCTCCAGTTCTTTCAACGATGGGCCAACACTCGTCCGCGCAGCGATGGCCACTGGCGTGGCGGCGCATGCGGCCGGTGTTGCGTTAATCGTGTTCAACACCAGCCTGCCGGTCATGGAAACCCCGCGGGGATTCGCCGCTCATGACGTCCGTCTACAGATGCGGGAGGCGCTAGAGCAGTCCGGAGTGCCGGTAATCAGCCTGCAACCGGTGGTCTTCATGGACAACTTGTTGCGTGGCTGGGCCTTCCCACATATTGCCGACCGCAACCGCTTCGTCTACCCGCATGAAGCGAACCTCGAGGTTTGCTGGATTTGTCAGGATGACCTCGCCGCGTTGATGCTGGCCGCAGCGGCGCGTCCCGACTTGGCTGGCCGGCATATCGCAGTGGGCGGTCCGGCGCCCATCCGGGGCACAGACGTCGCTGCAGCGCTAACGCAGGCGAGTGGCCGCGAGATTCGCTTCGAGTCGCAGTCGGTCGAAGCATTCTGCTTGGCGATGGAGGCCCTGATGCAGTCGCGGGCACCGGAAGAACGCAGCCGGATGATCCGCGAACTGGGCAATATTTACCGTTGGTACAACACCTCGGCGGAGCGTCCGTTCTACGTCGACATGACGCCAGTCTTGCGAGAATTACCCGTCCGTCTGACGTCTTTTGCCGAGTGGTCGGCGCGTCAACACTGGCGTCGCGAGTGAAAAATCAATCTGCTATTCTCGCTTGAATAACCGAAGGGAAATGTCATGGTCGTAGACCCGAATTTTCGCGCCCTGCTCGACATGCCGGAGATGCAGTTGGGTCGGCCACCGGAGGGCGTCACAGCCTCCATGATGCGTGAAGGCATGAAGGCTGCCGCCATCAAGCTGGTAGTGCCGGAAGTATCCCGTATCGACCATCTGGTCATCGCCGGTCCCGGTGGGCCGTTGGGGCTGCGTGTCTATTACCCCACCTCGCAAGCAGGGCTTCCCGTCACGCTGTTCTTCCATGGGGGTGGTTGGGTCCTGTGTGATCTGGATAGCCACGACCACTTGGCCCGCTCCCTTGCCTTGGCGTCGGGGTCGGTGGTGGTGTCCGTCGATTACCGCTTGGCGCCCGAGACGCGTTTTCCAGGGCCGGTAGAAGATTGCTACGCGGCATTGCAGTACGTGGTGAATTCTGCCGCCGCACTCGGCGTCGACGCCAGTCGTGTCGCTGTGGCCGGGGACAGCGCCGGTGGCAATCTCGCCATCGCCGTAGCGCTCATGGCGCGCGACCGCGGCGGTCCTGCACTGTGTCATCAGGCCTTGTTCTACCCGGTAACGCGGTCTGGTTGCGACACGCCGTCGTTCACGGAGTTGGCTACCGGTTACTTCCTATCGCGGGAGCTCATGGTGTGGTTCTGGGAGTGCTATCTGGCAACTCCGGAAGACGCTACCCATCCGCTGGCATCGCCAATGCATGCTGCCAGTTTCGCGGGCTTGCCGTCCGCCAGCATCGCCACCTGCGCCTTTGACCCCTTGCGCGACGAAGGAGAGCAGTTCGGCGCGGCATTGCGGGCTGCCGGTGTGCAAGCGGCGACGCGTCGCTATGCCGGCATGATTCACGGCTTCGCGACCATGCCCCATGTCACACCGGTGGCGGATGAAGCCATTCGGGATTTGGGGCATGGCCTTGCCAATGCCTTCCGGCAGGCCGCTTTTTCACCCGCCAACGGAGCTTCGAGTATGTCTACGTCTACGCTCACGCCCATGCTTACGCAAGAAGAGATGCAAATGGCCACGGCGCAACGCCTCTATGGCGCAGCGCTGACGGGCGATTGGGCGACCGTCACCGAGATCCTGACGCCGGACTGCCTCATCGTTGAGGCTGAGGCGCTGCCGTTCGCCGGTACCTATCGCGGCCCGCAGGGCATGGCAGACCTGTTTGTGCGGTTCGGTTCGCTGCTCACCATCAAAGATCTGAAGATGGCGCCGATGATGTGTGCGGGCGATACCGTGACCGTGCGCATCGAGTTGGTCGTCGATAATCAGGGCGCCGACGAAACTTTGAAGGTCGTCGAGTTGCTGCGTTTCGAAAACGGGCGGGTAGCGGAACTCACGCCGTTCTACTTCGACGCGGCGCAAGTTCATCGCTGCGCACGCAAGGCCTGAAACGCGCATGCCCGGGAACGGCTTGGAAGCGTTCTCCGGCAGGTGGACGGGCGCCGAGGGTAATACCCTCGTTTGGCAAGCCTTCCCGGGTACTGCAGCGCTCACTGTCATCTTCGCCCACGGCGGTGGGCAGTCGCGCCGTTCCTGGACCAGGGCGGCGCGTTGCGTTTCTGCTGCGGGTTTCGCATCGCTGGTCTACGACCAACGCGGCCATGGCGACAGCGACTGGAGCGAGGACGGCCACTACACGCTCGATGTGTTCCGCGATGACCTGCTGCGGGTACTGGAGCAGTGGGGTCGGCCGGCGGTGGTCATTGGGGCATCGCTCGGTGGATTGGTCGCCATGATGGCGGCCGCTGAGGCGCCCCCGTTGTTGCGTGGCGTGGTGGCCATCGACACGGCGCCGCAACTGGATACCGTGGAAATCCATCGCATCGTGGAACTGTTGGCCGGCGATGCCGCTGGGGGTTTTGCCTCTCCGGCTGCGGCCGCCGCGCACATGAACCGTTTTTCGCCAGAGCGCGCGGTCACTGCCGAGGCTATGGCCAGCAGTCTCCGGCTCGGGGCAGATGGGCGCTACCATTGGCCGTGGGACGTTCAGGTGGTCACTGGGGAGCGCAGTTCGGTGGCTATCAAGCACGAAGCGCGCTTGCACGTGCTGGCGGCGAAGGTGCAGGTGCCGTACCTGCTCATTCGCGCGGGAAACAGCAAGCTCGTCAGCGACGCCGCCGTAGAACGGCTACGTTGCTGCATTCCGCAATTGGAAGTGGCTTGGTTGCCCGATGCTGACCATCTCGTAGGTGGGGTTGAGGGGGAACGGGCCATGCAATTGGTTTTGCCATTTCTGGATCTTTGCCAGCAAGAGCAGAGGAACACATGCAGTTGAGTAGTTTGCCGCCGCGCGAGACTTTGACGGTAGCGCGCACACTGTTGGGTGCGGCCGAGCGCTTCGGCGAAAACGAAGCCTTGGTCATGGACGGCGTCCACCTGACCTATCGAGAACTGCTGCTGGCAGCTCGCCGACGGGCTGGCGGTTTGTTGGCCTTGGGCTTACAGCCCGGCGACCATTTCGGCTTGTTGATGCCTAATTGCCTTGAATACCTGCTGCTGTTCCATGCTTGTGCAATGGTAGGCATCCGTCCCGTTCACCTGAATTCCCGCTACAAAGCGGAAGACCTGCGCTACGTCATCCGCGACTCGGATATTCGCTTTCTGGTGACGTCGGCGCGGCAGCGCGAGTTTGCCGACTTCGAAGACATGCTGCGCGAGCTCTACCCGGAGCTGGCTGGTTGGCAGTATGGACAGCCGTTGTCCATCGCGGCGGCACCGCGATTGGAGGGGCTGTTCCAGCTCGACGTCGCTGCTGACCACCCATGGGGTGCGGTAGGCAACCTGTTGGGCGAAGCGGTGGACCCGCCGGCCTACAACCGCGACCCAGAACAGATTGCGTTGATCATGTACACCTCGGGCACCACCGCGGAACCTAAAGCCTGTCTGTTGTCGCATCGGGCTTTGGAAGGCGCAGGCCACGCTTTGGCCGAGCGGTTTCGCATGCAGGCAGATGACCGCTTCTGGGACCCACTACCGTTCTTCCACATGTCTACCATGTTGCCCATGGCTTGCTGCCGCGCGAGTGGCGCCACCTTCATTGGTGTTGGTCATTTTGAACCCGGACCGGCAGTACAAGAAATTGTCACCGAACAGGCCACCGTACTGTTCCCGTCGTTCCCAACACTCACCAATGCTTTGTTCACGCATCCGGACTTCAGTCCGGAGGCGCTCCACAAAGTACGGTTGGTCAACAACGTGGGCCCGCCGGACTTGTTGCGCCGCTTTGCCGCACAATTGCCAGGTGCTGTGCACGTTACGGCCTATGGCTTGACCGAGGCCGGCGGCGTCATTGCCTTCAATGAACTGGATGACACGCTAGACCAACGTGTGGAAACCAGCGGCCGACCCATGCTGGGCTCGGAGGTACGCATCGTGGATGCCGAAACCGGCGAGGTGTGTGCACAAGGCGGGGTAGGGGAAATCCAGATTCGCGGCGAGACGCTCTTCAGTGGTTACCACAATGACGCGAAGAAAACCGGTGAGGTTTTCGCCGATGGCGGCTGGTTGCGTAGCGGCGATCTCGGTGCGCTCGATGCTGATGGCCGCATTCGGTACCTGGGACGTCTTAAGGACATGCTCAAGGTAGGCGGCGAGAATGTGGCTGCCGTCGAAATCGAAAGCTTCTTGTGTACCTTGCCTGGCGTTCGCGTCGCGCAGGTCATCAGCGTTCCGGACAACCACCTGATGGAAGTAGCGGCGGCGTTTATCGAGTTGGCCCCTGATGCTGTGCTCTCCGCCGAGGACGTCGTTCGGGCATGTCTTGGGCGCATCGCCAGTTACAAGATTCCGCGTTACGTCTACTTTGTCGCCGAGTGGCCTATGAGCGCTACGAAGATCCAGAAGTTCCGGTTGCGGGAACAAGTCCATTCCGCAGACCGCATTGAGTTGGCGAAATACCGCTGATGGCGACAACGGCTTTCGCGCTTGCGGATTTCGCCGATCAGGCGGGCGAGTCGCGGCCCGCGGTCTGGAGCGAAGCCCCGCTTTGGCAGTGCGAGCGAACCGGCATTTGGGTGGTGGAGAGCCATGGCTTGGTGAAAGAGGTTCTCGCGGACCCAACGCTTTATTCCAGCAAGACCACGCTGTCCCTGTTGCAACCCGATTTTCCCGCCGCCGAAGTGGAAGCCATCTATCGCAGTGGCGGTGTCTTGTGGACACGGACGTTGCAAACCAACGACCCGCCGTCTCACCGCCGTTTTCGTGCCTTGGTGGAACGTGTGTTTACGGCAAGCCGCGTGGAAGCGATGGTGCCGGGCATCGAGGCCATCGTGGCGGACTTGCTCGCCGCATGGCCTGAAGGGGAAGTGGTCGATGTCGCTGAGGCGGTATCAGTGCCATTGCCATTGCGCGTCATTGCCGGGCAGTTGGCGGTGGCGGAAAGCGATCTTGGCGCACTGAAACGCTGGTCGGACTCTGCCATCAGCGCCATTGGCCTTGGCGCCACCCGTTTGGAACATCTCGTTGCCGCCCACTGCGGCGTCGAGTTTCAGCAGTTTATGCTGCAGCGCTTGCGCGCACCGGCCGAACTGCCGCCGGGAACGCTGGTGGCCTTGGTGGCCGCGGCGGGAGTGGAAGAGGGCTTTAGTGAAGCGGAGCAGTTGTCGCTGTTGCATCAGTTGATGATTGCCGGGCATGAAACCACTACCTCCACGTTGTCTTCGGCCTTGTACTGCCTGGCGACCGTACCGACCCTGCTCGAGCGGGTGTCTGCCGAGCCCACGGGCGTTCGCCGCTTGGTCGAAGACACCTTGCGCCTGCACGCGCCGGTGCAAGGATTGTTTCGTGTGACGACGAGTCCTGTGACGCTTGGTGGCCACGACCTTCCGTCCAGAGCGGTGCTGGCGTTGCGCTTGGCCTCTGCCAATCGCGACCCCGCCCGCTTCGCGGACAACCAACTGCTGTCGCCCGCGACCAGCAGCGCCGCCCACCTCAGTTTCGGGCTTGGCCTGCACCATTGCATCGGCGCAACTCTTGCTAGACGTGAACTGCAGGTGGCCCTGAGTGCCGTGGTCGCACGGTTCGCGTGCCTCAAACTGGCGTTGCCTACGGAGTCGCTGGAGTACACTCGTAGTCTCATGACACGCAGCCTGCTGCGGCTTCCCCTTTCCGGTACCTATCGTGCGCCATAGTCCTCTCGGCCATGCCGATATCGTTTTGTCCCTTGGGCGTCGTTCACCGTTTGGTCGCTTCGGTGGCACGCTGGCGGGTATTTCGCTGACGGACCTGAGCGCGCATACGGCTCGTGCAGCGGTGGCTGCGGCTGGGCTCAGGCTGGAGCAGTTCGACCACTTCATCTTTGCCACTACCATCCCTACAGACCGGGATTCGTTGTTCGCCCACCGCGCCATCTGTGTGGCAACGGGCTTTCCTCTTGAAACCAGTGCCCTTGGGGTTATCCGCGCCTGCGGGTCGGGCTTGCAGGCGATAGTCTCTGCGGCCCATCAGGTACTAGATGGCTCCAGTCAGCTCGCGCTCGCCGGTGGCGCCGAGATATTCAGTCGCGTCCCTAACGTTATCACCACCGCACGTTGGGGCCACAAGCGCGGCCCGCAGACGCTTGAGGATATGCTGGATTGGGCGTACCGCTGTCCGACCACCTCGCTGTATATGGGCGAAACCGCCGAGACGCTGGCCAATGCGCATGGCTATACCCGCGACGCCATGGACGAGTGGGCGGTGATGAGCCAAGCACGCGCTGTGGCTGCGGAGGAATCGGGTTTCCTCGCCGCGCAGATTGCGCCAGTGCAGGTGGGCAAGGTGCTGCTCGAGCGCGATGAAAGCATTCGTCGTGGCATCACGGCGGAGCGTCTCGCGGCGCTGCCGGCGGCTTTTCAGGAAGGTGGAAAGGTTACGGCGGGGAACTCCTCGCCGGTGTCCGATGGTGCTGGCTTCATGGTGGTGGCGGACCGTACTGCGTTGCTGGCCGCCGGTGGCACGCCCCACGCCCGTTTGCTGGGGTGGTCCACCATCGGCGTCGATCCGCGCAACATGGGCCATGGCCCCGTGCCGGCCATCGCCAAGTTGCTCGCTCGCCATGAACTGAAGGTCGCGGACATCCACTACTGGGAAGTGAACGAGGCGTTCGCAGCGGTAACCCTGCATGTGGAAAGTAGCCTTGGCGTTCCGCGTGACCGCACGAATCTCTATGGCGGTGGCGTTTCGATAGGCCATCCGCCGGGGGTGACCGGCGTGCGGATGACCCACACGGCTATCCAGCATCTGCAGCAGCGCGGTGGCGGGCTAGCGGTGATGGCCATGTGTCTCGGTTCAGGGCAAGGCATGGCCTTGCTCGTGGAAGTGGAACCCAGCCGTGGTTGAGACGCTCGACTTCGCAAGCCGCCTCCAGCGTCTAGAGGACGAATCTGCTTTGCGTCGCCTCGTGGCGCTGTACGGCCAAGCCATCGACAACCGCGAACCAGAGCTCCTCGGCTCCTTGTTTGCTGAGGATGCTGAGTTCGGTTCGGTAGATGGCGTGATGCGGGCTGCAGGGCGTACCGCGATTGTGGATTTCTACCGCGGGCGCTTTGCCATCCTTGGCCCCACGTTTCACTACACCCACGACCACTTGCTGGAGTTTTCCGCGGACGACGCCAACATAGCGACAGGCGTCGTGACGGCGCATTCCTAAGCCGCGCGCGAAGGCGTGCCCATGCTGGCCGCTATTCGTTACCTCGATCGCTATCGCCGCGTTCCTGCAGGCTGGCAGTTCGCCGAGCGCAAGCTGGCTTTTTTCTATTACCTGTCCGCCACGGACTATCCCGTGGCCTTCCGCGACGCACTGCGGATGCGTGGGCATGGTACCCCGCAGCCTGCCGACTGGCCCGAAGGGCTAGCGTCCTGGCAGCATTACTACGCGGGCTAGCCGCTCAACTCTACTGGAGAAGCCCTCATGCGTTTACAAGGAAAAGTAGCTCTGGTGAGCGGTGCTGCTGCTGGTATTGGCGCCGCGATTGCGACGGCTCTGGCCGCTGAAGGCGCGAGCGTCATGGTGACCGACATCGATGACGCTGCTGCTGCCGCGCTGGCCGAGAGTATTCGTGCCACTGGCGGCAGTGCGGATAGCCTAAAGCTCGATGCCGCTGATGAAGCCCAGTGGATGGCAGCGGTCGCGGCCACGGTGGAACGTTGGGGTTCCATGTCGGTGCTGGTGAACAACGCCGGCATTGCGCCCACCGCGGACCCCATCGAAAACCTTGCGCTTACCGATTGGCGCCGCTCACTCAGCGTGAATCTGGATGGTGTGTTTCTGGGCGTGAAGCACGGCATCCGCGCGATGAAGGCCAATACCTCTACTGCTGGCAGCATCATCAATGTGTCGTCCGTTCTTGGCATCGTGGGTACGACGCGTGCGCCGGACTACGTGGCAGCGAAAGGCGCGATACGCCTGTTGACGAAGGCGGCTGCGCTGGAATGCTGCCAGATGAGTTATCCCATCCGCGTCAATTCCGTACATCCGGGTTTCATCGAAACTCCGATGCTGGAACGTGGCTTGCAGAACATGGCTTCGCTCGGGTTCTTTCCGGATGCGAACGTGGCCGCGGCGGCCATTCGCTCGCTACACCCCATCGGCCGCTTGGGGCGCCCTGCGGATATTGCTTCCGCAGTGGTTTATCTCGCCAGCGACGAATCTTCGTTCATGACGGGTGCCGAGATGGTGCTCGATGGTGGCTACACCGCGCAGTAAGGCTAGGCCGATAGCGTGCAACCGGGGTAGTTGCGCGCGGCTACATCGGCACAAGCTTGGGCGAACGGCCCCACGCCACCGACGTAGGGCATGAACACCTTTGGCTTGCCCGGAATGTTCGCGCCGGTGTACCAGGAGTTCGCCTGCGGGAAGAGGGTGGTATTGGCCACTTCCGTGACATGCGTCATCCATTGGTCCTGCGTTTGCGGCGTGACTTCGATGGTGCGCAACTGCTGCCGACGCAAATCCGCGATGCAGTTGCTGGCCCATTCCACGTGTTGTTCGATGGAAACCACCATGTTGCTCAGCACGGAAGGGCTGCCAGGGCCAGTCATGATGAACAGGTTCGGGAAGCCGGCCACCATGATGCCTAGATAAGTAGCGGGGCCTTGGCGCCACTGGTCCTTCAGGGTAACGCCATCACGGCCGCGGATGTCGATAGCGGCGAGTGACCCGGTCATCGCGTCGAAGCCTGTCGCAAACACCAACGCGTCAAGTTCGTAATGTGCGCTAGTGGTACGCAGCCCAGTGCTGGTCACTTCTTCGATAGGTGCGGTCCGTACATCCACCAAAGTGACGTTAGGACGGTTGTAGGTCGCGTAATAGTGGCTGTCCACGCAGATCCGCTTGGTACCCAGAGGATGGTCGGTGGGGCAAAGCAGCTTCGCTACCGCAGGATCCTTCACGGTTTCGCGGATCTTGTTCCGGACGAACTCCGCGAGGGTGTCATTCGCTTCCGCCGAGGACAGCAGGTCCATGTAGCCAAGTAGCACGCGAGTAGCGCCACCGTATTCCCATGCAGCCTCATACTTCTGCTGCCGTTCTTCTGCGGTAGCCTCGTGAACAAACTGGGTAGGCATTTCTACCGGCACGCCGAACATCGACTGGCGTGCGGCCGCACGGTGCGCGGCATAACGCGCCTTGAGTGCCTTCTCCTTCTCGCGGTCGAGAGGGCCGTTGTGCGCCGGAATGCTGAAATTGGGCGTGCGCTGGAAAACATGCAGATGGCTGGCTTGTTGCGCCACCTGCGGGATGACCTGAATACCTGTCGAACCAGTGCCAACGACACCGACCCGCATACCCGTGAAGTCGACGCCTTCACGGGGCCACTGGGCCGTGTGATACCACTTGCCTGAGAATTTCTCGATGCCGGGAAACGGCGGCAAACGGACGGCTGACAAGCAGCCCGAGGCCATGATGCAGAATGTCGCCGTGTGGTGGCCGCCGTCATTCGTGGACACCTTCCACTCGCGGGCGGTTTCATCGAAATGGGCGGCCGTAACGCGCGTTTCCAACTGGATGTCGCGGCGCAAATCGAAACGGTCGGCGACGTGGTTCAAGTAGGACAGAATTTCCGGCTGCCCCGGATAGCGTTCGCTCCACTGCCATTCCTGCTGGAGCGCTTCGTCGAAGGAGTAGCAATACTCCATGCTCTCCACATCACAGCGCGCCCCTGGATAACGGTTCCAGAACCACGTGCCGCCGACGCCATCGCCCGCCTCGAAGACGCGTACGCGCAGGCCTTGCTGACGTAGGCGGTGCAACAGGTAGAGACCCGAAAAACCGGCACCAACGACAATGGCGTCGTAGTGGCCGTTAGCCGGGTTGGCAAGTGTGTTGCTCTCGCTCATGGGTCTTCTCGCTGGTTGACGCGTTGCGGTTAGACTGCATCATAACCAAGTGCAAGCGGCATGGAACGCAGCGTATTTTCGTGCGGTGCAAAACGAACACCGAGGTGGAGTGAGTCCATGAAGATGCTTTCGGCGATACGTTGGTTGGTTGGTGGTGTCGTCTTGTTGCCGATGCTCACGCTGGCCGCGCAGCCCTTGATGGCGACCACTTCCCTTGCTTCCCCGCGCCTTTCCTCGCATTCGTCGCTAGCAGCCGACTGGTCGGCTTACGGCAACACCGCGGATGAGCAGCGGTTCAGTCGGCTCGAGCAGATTCATGCGGGTAATGTCGCGGGCCTCGGGCTGGACTGGGCGCTGGAGGTTCCTGATGCGGTCGCGTTTGTCAGCACGCCGTTGATGGTGGAGGGCGTGCTGTATTTTTCCGGGGACCGCTCCATCGTTCGCGCGGTGGACGCGCGCACGGGACGCCGGCTCTGGACTTATGACCCCGAGGCGGGGAAGCACTCGCCGCGCAGCATTGCCATCGGTTGGAATTCCCATCGCGGTATCGCTTACGAGAGCGGTAAGGTGTTTGTCGGTACCACCGACGGCCGATTGGTAGCGCTGGCGGCAAGCAGTGGGGCGGTGCTGTGGGCCACTCGGACATTTCCGCTGGGCAGCAACAAGGCCATTACGGGCGCGCCGCGCGTCATCAATGGGCGGGTGTATATCGGCCATGGAGGTGCGGACATCGGTACCCGTGGCTATGTTGACGCCTACGATGCGGCCACGGGCAAGCGCCTGTGGCGCTTCAATACGGTTCCCGGGAACCCGGCAGATGGCTTTGAAAACGCGGCCATGGAGCGCGCAGCCGCGACGTGGCATGGCGAATGGTGGCGCGGCGGCGGCGGCGGCACTGTCTGGAACGCTATCACGGTGGATCCTGAACTGAATCTGGTCTACATCGGCGTCGGTAACGGTGGTCCCTGGAACCGCCAGTGGCGGAGCGAGGGCAAGGGCGACAACCTCTACCTGTGCTCCATCGTCGCCTTGCGAGCGGATACCGGTGAGTACGTTTGGCACTATCAAGTGAACCCGGGCGAGGAGTGGGACTACAAGGCCACCGCCGACATTATCCTTACCGAGCTGACCTTGGAGGGTAAGCAGCGGAAGGTACTGATGCAGGCACCCACCAACGGGTTCTATTACGTCATTGACCGCACCAATGGGAAGTTACTCAGCGCCGAGAAGTACGAACAGGTGAACTGGGCCGAGAAGATTGACTTAGTGACCGGGCGACCCGTCGAAGCAGCCTTCGTGCGTCCCAAGGCCGGTGAATCGCGTTTCGAGATGTGGCCCGGGCCCTGGGGTGCGCATAACTGGCAGGCCATGTCCTACAACCCCGCGTTGGGCCTGACCTTCATTCCCACCATGCACATCCCAGCCTATTGGTCACGGCCGGCGGACGCGCAGACCACACGCGACTACTTCTTCAACTTCGGCATGAACATCGAGCATCCGACGGACCCGACGGTGAGTTCCGGTGGTTTGCTCGCTTGGGACCCGGTTCGCCAGCAAGCGCGTTGGAAAGTGACTTACGACGGCGTCTGGAATGGCGGCACGTTGGCCACGGCTGGCAATCTGGTTTTTCAGGGTACGGCGGCAGGGGGCTTTCACGCCTTCGACGCCAGGAATGGGCAGCGCTTGTGGAGTTTCGAGGCGCAGCGCGGCATCACGGCGCCACCCATCAGTTATTCAGTCAACGGGGTGCAGCATGTGGCGGTGCTGGTTGGTTGGGGGGGCAACGGCTCATTCGGCACGGCGGCTTTCGCCAAGCACGGGTGGCGCTTTAAAGGCCCCGGCATTCGTTTGCTGAGCTTCAGTTTGCAGGGCAAGGCCAAGTTGCCGGCCGTTGATGCACGACGCTTCGCCTTGGACCCGGTGGATACGGGAACTGCACCTATCGATGCAGCGCAAGCGACGTTGGGGATAGGCACCTACCACGGTTCATCGTGCGCTACTTGCCATGGTGTCATGGCGATGTCGACGGGCGGCGGCGGACCGGACCTGCGCGAATCCGCGAGTCTTCGCGACTACGCTGCCTTCCGCGCCATTGTGGCGGAAGGCGCGTTGTTGCCGCTGGGCATGCCCATGTTCGATGACCTTGAGGAAGCCGAACTTCGGGGAACCTGGGAGTTCCTCCGGCAGCAAGCGCGGGCTGCGGTCAAGCAGCCCGGGCGCGTCGTGCCGCCTGAATTGCCGTCCACACCTTGAGCGGCGTGGCGGGCATGGAGATGTCCTCCACGCCCGCAGGCTGTAGCGCGTCCACCATGGCGTTCATCACCGCCGGCGTGGCCGCAATGGCGCCAGCCTCGCCGCAGCCTTTCACGCCCAGCACGTTGGACGGTGACGGGGTGCAGATGTAGTCGAGTTTGAAGTTCGGCACGTCATCGGCACGCGGCAGCGTGTAGTCCATGAGTGAACCTGACAACAACTGCGCGCTGTCTTCGTCGTACACGCAGTTTTCGAGCAGCGCCTGGCCGATGCCCTGGACGGTGCCGCCGTGTACCTGGCCATCGACAATCATCGGGTTGACCACGTTGCCGAAGTCGTCCACGACCGAGTAGGCGACGATCTCGGTGACGCCCGTCTCCGGGTCCACTTCCAGTTCGCAAACATGCACGCCGGCCGGGAAAGTAAAGTTGGTCGGGTCGAAGAACGCAGTTTCTTCAAGGCCCGGTTCGATTTCATCAGACGGAAACTTCGCCGGGGCGTGGGCCGTGAAGGCCAGTTCCGGGAAAGACAGCGCGCGGTCGGTGCCCACTACGGAGAACTTGCCATCGGCGAACACGATGTCGCTTTCGGCGGCCTCCAGGACATGGGCAGTAATCTTGCGCCCCTTGGCAATGATCTTGTCGATGGCCTTGATGATGGCCGTGCCACCCAGTGCCAACGAACGGGAACCGTTGGTGCCGAGGCCAAAGGGCGTGCGGCCCGTGTCGCCGTGGACCACTTCCACGCTGGACATTGGCACGCCCAGCTTGGAGCTGACCACCTGCGCAAACGTGGTTTCGTGGCCTTGACCATGCGAGTGCGTGCCGGTCATGACGACGACTGAGCCGGTGACGGTGACCCGCACGGTGGCTGATTCGAACATGCCGCTGCCGCCACCATGGGCCATGACAATCTTGGAAGGTGCTGCGCCGCAGGCTTCGATGTAGCTGGAAAGCCCGATGCCACGAAGCTTGCCGCGGATTGCCGCTTCCGCACGGCGCTCCTCGAAGGTGGCGTAGTCGCTCATGGCGAGTGCCTTGTCTAAGGCCAGCTCGTACTGCCCCGAGTCGTACTGAGAGCCCACCGGAGTGAGGTACGGGAAGGCGTCGTCCGGAACGAGGTTCCGGCGACGAAGTTCCGCGGGGTCAATGCCGAGGTCGTCCGCAGCGCGGTCCACCACGCGCTCAATGACATAGGTGGCTTCAGGGCGGCCGGCGCCACGGTAGGCGTCGACGGGTACGGTGTTGGTGAGAATGCCCTTCACGTCGCAGTAGATGGCCGGGATGGTGTAGGTGCCGGACAACAGCGTGGCGTAGAAAAAGGTGGGGATGGCAGGGCCGAAGGTGGAGTAGTACGCGCCCATGTTGGCGCACGTGCTAACACGCAACGCCAGGAATTTGCCTTTGGCATCGAGCGCCAGTTCCACATGCGTGAGATGGTCGCGGCCATGGCGGTCGCTGACAAAAGCTTCGCTGCGCTCGGCCACCCAACGTACGGGACGCCCAAGGCGACGGGCTGCCCAGCAGGCGATGACTTCCTCGTGGTAGTGCATGGCCTTGATGCCGAAGCCACCACCCACGTCAGGAGAGATGACCCGGATCTTGTGCTCGGGAACGCCGAGGGACGCGGTAGCAAGCAAGATGCGTTGTACGTGCGGGTTCTGCGACGACAGCCACAGGGTGAATTCGCTGCGACCACTGTCATACTCGGCGCAGACAGCGCGCGGTTCCATGGTGTTGCAGATGATGCGGCTGTTCACCAGATCGATCTTGGCCACATGGGCGGCATTCGCGAATGCGGCTTTGACCGGCGCCTCTTCACCAATCTGCCAGTGAAAACCTTGGTTGCCCTTAGCACCTTCCCATACTTGGGGGGCTTCCGGGCGCATGGCGCGCTCGATGGAGGCCACGGCCGGCAGATCGTCGATGTCCATCTCAATGAGTTCGGCGGCGTCTTTGGCCTGGTGCAAGGTTTCAGCGAACACCACCGCGATGGGCTCGCCCACATAACGGATGCGGTCGAAAGCGATGACCGGCATGGTAGGCGAGAACATCGGCGTGCCGTCGATGTTCATGGTCATCCAGCCGCAGGGGAGGATGCCGATCTTGTCGTCTTGCAGGTCTTGGCCATTGAACGCCGCTACGACACCAGGCGCGGCGCGGGCCGCGGTGACATCCACCTTGCGGATGATGCCGTGGGCCATGTTCGCGCGCACCATATAGGCGTGTACTTGCCCGGGGCGCTGTAGGTCGTCCGTGTAGGTGCCGCGTCCGGTGATGAACCGGAGGTCTTCGACGCGCAGGACCGAATCACCAATACCGTTACCCAAACCATTACTCATGGCGGCTCCATCAAGACGAAATGTTGGAATACAGACGCGATGATATTGACACAAAACCGGCCCGCAAAAAGCCTCTCCGTGGTCCGGGACGTAGACGCCTACGGGGCCGGGTAGACACTGGCCAATTCGGGTACGCTAGGCGCCTGCCCAACCGGGCGAGTAGCGGAGCCGCTGCAATGTCGATTCGGGGTGAATACAGGATTGCAGCGCCGCGCGCGGCCGTGTGGGATGCGTTGAACGATACGGCGACGTTGCAGGCCTGCATTCCAGGCTGTGAGTCGATGAACCGGCTTTCCGATATCGAGATCGAGGCGAAAATTCTGGCGCAGCTCGGGCCCATTCGGTCCACTTTCGCCACCCGCATCTCGCTTTCCGAGATGGATCCGCCGAATGGTTACCGGTTGACTGGCGAAGGCAAGGGGCCGACCGGCTTTGGCAAGGGCTCAGCGCGGGTAGACTTGGTCGAAGATCAGGGTTTTACGGTGCTGACCTATACCGCGGAGTTAGGGCTGGGTGGCAAGCTGGCGCAAGTGGGTTCGCGCTTGGTCGAGGCGGCCTCGCGCCAACTCGCGGACCAGTTTTTCGCCAAGCTCTCGGCCCGTCTCGAGAGCGCCAACGCTCCCGTGGCCGCAGCAGCGGATGAGGCTGCCTCCGACGATGCAGCAAGCACTGGCGCAGCGGCGGCGACTGGGCCAGACTGGGGCTCGCTCAAGTGGGCGCTGGGAGTAGCCGTTGTCCTGACGGTTGTTTACTATCTGACGCGGCACTAAAGCCGCGTCTTTGCTGAACTCTTTCGAATTCTTGGGGGATACGTGATGTCCGTGTCGGTGGCGCTGGAAGTCAACGGTCGCGCAGTCAGCTTGGAGCTGGATCCGCGTACCCTGCTGGTGGAATTACTGCGGCGTGAACTACGCCTTACCGGTACGCATGTGGGCTGCGACACCAGCCAGTGTGGTGCCTGCGTGGTGCATGTGGATGGTCGCGCGGTGAAAAGCTGCACCATGCTCGCAGTGCAAGCCGCCGGTGCGAAGGTGACCACCATCGAAGGGCTGGCACAAGGCGAGCAGCTGCACCCGGTGCAAGCAGCCTTCCGCAATTGCCACGGCTTGCAGTGCGGCTATTGCACTCCCGGCATGATCATGACCACCGTGGACCTGCTGCGCCGTAACCCCAATCCTACCGAACACGAAATTCGGGAAGGCCTCGAGGGGAATATCTGCCGGTGCACTGGGTACCAGAATATCGTCCGTGCCGTCGCTGAGGCGGCGGTCACTCTGCGTGAGGCTCCTGCAGCCTCCGCTTCGGCCTAAGCCTTACCTGAGCCTTACAGGAGCCAAGCGCCATGTACGCTTTCAACTATGTTCGTGCCGGTTCGGTTGCTGAAGCCGTTCAGGCGGTTCCGGGCGGCAATTTCCTCGCTGGTGGCATGACCTTGCTGCCTTCCCTGAAATTACGTCTCGCTCGGCCCGACCAGTTGGTCGATCTGGCCGGTATTCCGGGCATCGCTGGTATTGAAGAGGTGGGTGGGCGTATCGTCATTGGCGCCATGACCCGCCACAGCGACGTGGCCAGCTCCGCGGTGGTTCGCGCCAAGATTCCGGCGCTTGCCGATTTGGCTGGCGGCATCGGTGACCCGTTGGTGCGCAACCGCGGCACTATCGGCGGCGCCATCGCCAACAACGACCCATCCGCCGACTATCCGGCCGCGGTGGTGGGCTTCGATGCCACCATCATCACGGATCGTCGCGAAATTCCGGCCGCTGCGTTCTTCACTGGCCTGTTCTCGACGGCCTTGCAGCCAGGTGAACTCGTCCTGCGTGTCAGCTTTCCCATCGTCCATCGTGCCGCCTACGTAAAGTTCCCTAGCCCCGCCTCGCGTTACGCCATGGTGGGCGTCATGGTGGTGCAGGCAGGGCGTGATGTCCGCGTCGTGGTCACCGGTGCCGGCCCTTGTGTCTTCCGCCTGCCGGCTTTCGAACAGGCGCTAGTTGCCAATTTCGTACCCGCTGCACTTGAGGGCCTCACGGTGTCTGCCGACGGCTTGAACCAGGACCTCCACGGTACCGCCGAGTACCGGGCGCATTTGGTGTCCGTCATGGCGGCGCGCGCGGTGGCGCAGGCCCAGGGCCGTTGATGTCCACTGCGACTGGCAGTGCCCTGCCGTCGTCGGTTGATGCCACCCGGGCGCTCTTGGCCGGGGAGAACTACCTAGCAGACCGTAGCCTCGCGGTAGTGGTGTTTCTCGCTTTGCGCCTTGGACGCCCACTGTTTCTGGAAGGGGACGCGGGCGTTGGCAAGACCGAGATAGCGAAGGCTCTGGCGGCGGGGTTGGGTCGGAAACTCATCCGTTTGCAGTGCTACGAAGGCTTGGATGCCACCGCTGCCGTTTACGAGTGGAACTACCTCCGGCAAGTCATGGAATTGAAGCTAGCGGAGGCGGCTCATTCTGGGGAATCCCGTGAGCAACTGGCAGCCGAGGTGTTCAGTGAGCGGTTCTTGCTGAAACGGCCGCTGTTGCAAGCTTTGGAGCCGGGGCCTAACGGCCCGCCGGTACTACTCATCGACGAAGTGGACCGCGCGGACGAACCCTTCGAAGCCTATCTGCTCGAGATGCTTGCGGATTTTCAAGTGACGGTGCCGGAACTCGGTACCTTCCGTGCGGAACAACCGCCCATTGTTGTGCTCACTTCCAACCGCACCCGTGAAGTACACGATGCCTTGAAGCGACGGTGCTTGTACCACTGGCTGGGTTACCCCGATGCCGCACGTGAACTGCAGATTCTGCGTTTGCGTGCCCCGGAATCCGGCGAGCGTCTGGCCAGGCAAATAGTTGGCTGGGTACAAGCGCTGCGGCAGTTGAAGTTAATGAAGCCGCCCGGCATCGCCGAAAGTATTGAATGGGCCCGCGCTATTGTGGCTTTGGGTGAGCACTCGCTCACTCGCGAGGTCGCAGACGAAACGCTTGGCGTGCTGCTGAAGTACCAAGAAGACCTAGCCTTGGTGCGCGCCGCGCCGCCGCCGCTGGAGACGGACTCGGGTCCGGCATCCGCGTGATCGGCGCAGCGGAGGGTGACGTCGGGACGTTGCCGTCCGGGCTGGTCACCTTGGTGAAAGGATTGCGCGCCGGTGGGGTGCGCGTCGGTACTGGCGCCACTTTGCTGGCCGCTCAAGCCCTCGCCGAACTGGATGTGCGCCGTCGTCGTGATGTGTGGGCAGCTCTTCGCGCCTGCCTCGTGACCGACCCTGCCGACTTCGAGTTGTTCGACTGGCTGTTTCTGGCCTTCTATCCGCACGCTGAAGTGCCAGACCCGGCGAGTGAAAAAGTACTGCCGCGTTCCGGGGAGACGCCGCCGCCGCCCGCGATGCGCCGCTTGGCCGAGGCCTTGCTCGCCACGGGGCCGGTCCCCAGCGTGCAACGGCCGGATCAAACGCTCTTGGAGGCGACTGGCACTGCCTCGGTGGAGGAACTACTCGCGCGCAAGGATTTCGAGCAGATGGGTGCAGCAGAACTGGCGGCAGCACGCCGGTTGTTGGCCACGCCGTTTCTTCCTGCGGCCACAAAACTTACCAGGCGTTTCGAGCCTTCCGTCTCAGGCCATCGGCCGGACCGACGCCGCTGGCTCGGGGCGTTGGCAAGGGGACTGGAGGCAAAGGTACCCCTGCAAGGACGTCAACGCCGCCCGCGGGATTGGGTCTTGTTGGTGGATGTATCCGGCTCGATGGCGGTCTACGCGCGGATGTTCCTGCAGTACGCACACCTGTTAACTCGTCGTGGCTCGCGCGTCGAGACGTTCGCCTTTGCGACGCGCTTGACCCGCTTGACGCGTGCCTTGGAGACGCCCGATCCCGACGCTGCTTTGGCCAAGGTGTCCCGCCTCGTGAAGGATTGGGATAGCGGTACGCGCCTCGGTGCAGCGCTGGAGGAGTTCAACGGTGACTGGTCGCGGCGTGTCTTGGGGCGGGGCGCTTGGGTATTGCTACTAACCGATGGCCTGGAGCGCGAGGGTCCCGCACTTTTGGCTGAGCAATTGCGTCGGCTACGCTTGAACTGTCGCGAACTGGTTTGGGTGAACCCACTGCTGCGCAGCGCTACTTATCAGCCCTTGGCGGGCGGGGCGGCGGCGCTGGACCGGTTCGCCACGCGGCGGTTGTCTGCCCATAACGTCGATTCGCTGTTGGAGTTCGGGCGATTGTTCACCGCCGCTCGCTGGCCCGCGGCTACCCGAACCTTCCCGCGCGTTGTGCGATAATACGGCGTTGTATTTGCCTTCCCGCGCAGGACTTGCCATGCCCATCATCACGCTGCCCGACGGCAGCCAGCGCAGCTTCGATCAACCCGTAACGGTCGCTCAGGTGGCTGCAGCCATTGGCGCGGGCCTAGCGAAGGCGGCGTTGGCCGGCGTGGTCGACGGCAAGCTCGTTGACACCAGCCACACCCTCGCTGCCGATGCGCAGTTGGCCATTGTCACCGACAAGAGCCCGGAAGCACTGGAAGTTATTCGTCATTCCACTGCGCACTTGCTGGCGCAGGCTGTGCAGGCGCTGTACCCGACGGCGCAGGTCACCATCGGCCCGGTGGTAGACGATGGCTTCTACTACGACTTCGCCTTCGAACGCCCGTTCCATCCGGAAGACCTCGAGATGATCGAGGCCAAGATGAAGGAATTGGCCAAGGCAGACCTTGAAGTGCAGCGCCGCGTCATTCCGCGCGACGAAGCCATTACCTTGTTCAAAGGCATGGGCGAGCACTATAAAGCGCAAATCATCGACTCTATTCCGGCCGGCGAGGATGTTTCGCTATACGGGCAGGGCACGTGGTTCGACTTGTGTCGTGGCCCACACGTGCCGCGCACGTCTAAGCTCAAGGCCTTCAAGCTCATGAAAGTGGCCGGCGCCTACTGGCGCGGTGATGCCAAGAACGAAATGCTGCAGCGCATTTACGGCACGGCTTGGCGCACGGACGAAGAACTGAAGGCCTACCTGACGCGTCTCGAGGAAGCCGAGAAGCGTGACCATCGCCGCCTCGGTCGCGAATTGGGGCTGTTCCACCAGCAGGAAGAGGCAGTGGGCAGCGTGTTCTGGCACCCGAAGGGCTGGCAGCTGTGGCGTTCCATTGAACGCTACATGCGCGACAAGCTCGAGCATGCCGGCTATCAGGAAGTGAAGACGCCGCAACTCGTGGACCGTGTGCTGTGGGAAAAGACCGGCCACTGGGATAACTACCGCGAGCTCATGTTCATCGCCGAGAGCGAAGAGCGCATGCTGGCCGTGAAGCCCATGAACTGCCCGGGCCACGTGCTCATCTACAAGCAGGGCCTGAAGAGCTATCGCGACCTGCCCTTGCGCGTGGCGGAGTTCGGTTCCTGCCACCGTAACGAGCCCAGCGGTGCATTGCATGGGCTGATGCGGGTCCGTGCGTTCACGCAGGACGATGCGCATATCTTCTGCACGCCGGACCAGATCAACAGCGAGACGGTGGCGTTCTGCAATCTGCTCCGCGAAATCTACGCGGACTTCGGGTTCAAGGGCGTTCACGTGAAGTTCTCGGACCGTCCCGCCAAGCGCGCGGGTTCTGATGACACCTGGGACCGCGCCGAGGCGGCCCTGAAGACCGCCGTGGAGGCTGCTGGCCTTGAGTACACCCTGAACCCGGGGGAGGGCGCGTTCTACGGCCCGAAGCTGGAGTTTGTTCTGCGCGATGCCATCGGACGCGACTGGCAGTGCGGCACCCTGCAGGTCGACTTCGTCCTGCCCGAACGCCTCGGGGCGGAGTATGTGGGCGAGGACGGTGCCAAGCACCGGCCGGTCATGCTGCACCGCGCCATCCTTGGCTCTTTCGAGCGTTTCATCGGCATTCTCATCGAAAACTATGCCGGCAAGCTGCCCACCTGGCTGGCCCCCGTGCAGGCGGCGGTCCTGAATATCACCGATCGGCAGGCGCCATTTGTGACCGAAGTGACCGAATTCCTGAAAAATCAGGGGGTTCGGGCCGAGCCTGACTTGCGAAATGAGAAGATCGGCTTTAAGATTCGCGAACACACGCTCCAACGGGTTCCGTTCCTGTTGGTAGCTGGGGACCGCGAAAGCGAGTCCCGCTCGGTGGCCGTACGCACGCGGGCCGGCAAAGATCTCGGGGTCATGTCGCTAGAAGCGGCTGCTCAGCTTATCCTTGCCGACGCCGCAGCTCGTGGCCACGCTGTTTTGGAGGAATGATTTATCGCTACCACGAAGCGCGTTCGGCGCAATGAAGAGATCCTGTCGCCCACGCTGCGCGTAATCGCAGCCGACGGTAGTCAGGCCGGTGTGATGACCCGCAGCGATGCCCTGTTCATGGCAACATCGCAGGAGTTGGACCTCGTAGAGGTCTCGCCGATGGCGGAACCGCCGGTCGTGCGCATTATGGACTTCGGCAAGTTCCTGTTCGAACAGAACAAGAAGGCCAACGCCGCGAAGCGCAAGACGAAGCAGATCCAGATCAAGGAAGTGAAATTCCGCCCGGGTACGGACGAGAACGACTACCAAGTGAAGCTTCGCGCTCTCATGCGGTTCCTTGAGGAAGGCGACAAGGCGAAGATTACCTTGCGCTTCCGTGGTCGAGAAATGGCACACCAGGAAGTAGGTCGGCGCATGCTGGACCGCTTGGTGAAGGACCTCGCTGAACTCGGGACTGTCGAACAGAACCCGATGATGGAAGGTCGCCAGGTAGTGATGATGTTCGGACCGAAGAAGCGGTAACGAACGTCAAGGTTTCATCCGGTCGGGGCACGTGTCCTGGTCGGCCCGCCCCCAGCCCACCGCAAGGTGGCGTGAAAGGGCAAAAAAGTGGAGAGTAAGTCGATGCCTAAGCTGAAGACGAACCGCGCGGCAGCCAAGCGCTTCCGCAAGACGGCCAATGGGTTCAAACGCGGACAATCGCACCGCCGTCATATCCTCACGAAGAAGTCCAGCAAGCGTAAGCGCCAGCTGCGTACCGGCATGATGGTCAGCGAAAGCGATCTCGGCCGTTTGACGCAACTGCTGCCCAACGCCTGATTCGGCGCTTCCTTAAAAAATTCGTAGAGGTATTAAGACATGGCACGAGTCAAACGTGGCGTAATCGCCCACCGTCGTCACAAGAAGATCCTGAAGAAGGCCAAGGGCTACTACAACGCGCGCCGTAAGGTTTTCCGCGTTGCCAAGCAGGCCGTCATCAAGGCCGGCCAGTATGCGTACATCGGTCGCCGCCTGAAGAAGCGCCAGTATCGCGCCCTCTGGATCCAGCGTCTGAACGCTGCCGCGCGCGAGCATGGCCTGTCGTACAGTCGTCTCATCAACGGCCTGAACAAGGCTGGTGTCACCATCGACCGCAAGGCGCTGGCAGACATCGCAGTGCACGAGCCCGCGGCGTTTGCAGCCGTCGTCGCTCAGGCGAAGGCGGCGCTGGCGGCCTGATGTCGTGGTGCCTTGGGTCGTCTGGCTCTGCCGGGCGGCCGTGAAGGTGCCACCCCAAGTCCCCGGCGGCCCCTGTGGCCCCGGGGATTTTTTCGTTCAGGGAGCAGTCGTTTGAGCGACCTCGACAATTTAGTGCTGGCCGCTGGCGTGGAAATCGCAGCGAGTACGGATCTCGCCGCCCTCGATGCCATTCGCGTCCGCTTGCTCGGCAAGAAGGGCGAGATCACCGAGCAGCTGAAGCTATTGGGCGGCCTGCCGCCAGAAGCACGCAAGGCCGCCGGTGCCTGCATCAACGTAGCCAAGGAAGCGGTTCAGGCCGCCTTGGAAGCGCGTAAAGCCGTGCTCGAGGAAGCGGCAGTGGCCGCTGAACTCGCGGCGGGTTCGCTAGACATAACGCAGCCCGGCCGTGGCCGCGGAGTAGGCGGTCTGCACCCTGTGACGCGTACGCGCCAGCGCATCGAACAACTTTTTCGCGAAGCGGGGTTTGCCGTGGCGGAAGGCCCCGAGGTGGAAGACGACTTCCACAATTTCGAGGCCTTGAACATTCCCTCGAACCACCCGGCGCGTGCCATGCACGACACGTTCTATTTCCCCGACGGGCGCTTGCTGCGCACGCATACCTCGCCAGTGCAAGTGCGCGCCATGCAGGCTGCCGGCGAACCGCCGGTGCGGGTCATTGCCCCAGGCCGCGTTTACCGCTGCGACTCTGACCAAACCCACACTCCCATGTTCCATCAGGTGGAAGGCTTGCTCGTCGATGAGGGCGTGAACTTTGGTCATCTCAAAGCCATTCTTCACCGTTTTCTCGAGCGCTTCTTTGAGCGCGATTTGGCCATTCGCTTGCGCCCCTCGTATTTCCCGTTCACCGAACCTTCTGCGGAAGTGGACTGCCAATGCGTGTTCTGCAGCGGGGCGGGTTGCCGCGTTTGCAAGCAGACTGGCTGGCTGGAGGTTTTGGGTTGCGGCATGGTTCACCCGAACGTATTGCGTTCCTGCGGTATCGACGCCGAGCGTTATACCGGCTATGCCTTCGGCATGGGCATCGAACGTTTGACCATGCTGCGCTATGGCGTAAACGACCTGCGTCTGTTCTTCGAAAACGACCTGCGCTTCTTGCGCCAGTTCAACCGGGGCTAACCCATGAAGATTTCCCTGTCCTGGTTGCGCGAATGGGTAGAGCCTGGCTGCGACGCCGCCACGCTCGGCCAACGTCTCACACTCGCCGGTTTCGAACTTGAGGGTCTTGCTCCGGCGGCGCCCGCGTTCTGCGGCGTCGTAGTCGGCGAAATTCTGGCTGCCGAGCAGCACCCCAATGCGGACAAACTGCGCGTGTGTCAGGTTTCCGCTGGCGGCGAACCCGTGCAAGTGGTGTGCGGTGCGCCGAATGCACGCGTCGGTATCAAGGTGCCATTCGCTACCGTAGGCGCGGTGTTGCCGGGTGGCATGAACATCAAGCAAGCCAAGCTACGCGGCGTCGACAGCCACGGCATGTTGTGTAGCGCTTCGGAGCTCGGTCTTTCGACGGAGCGCACGGGGCTGATGGAGCTGCCAGCCACGTTGGTTGCCGGCCAGTGCTTCCGCGCAGCGTTGGACCTGGACGATGTGATCCTGGAACTGAACCTC
>CAIOHZ010000263.1 GCA_903858165.1 uncultured Pseudomonadota bacterium | reverse complement strand
TCGCTCATCGTTGCTATCGGGTCACAAAACGCCTTCGTGCTGCGGCAGGGTCTACGTCAAGAGCACGTGGTGCCCATCGTGGTCATCTGTGCCAGCGCGGATGCGCTACTCATACTGGCGGGTGTAACTGGCCTCGGTGAGGTCATTCAGGCGGCGCCGGCAGCGTTAGCCTGGCTGCGCTTCGCTGGGGCCGCGTTTCTGGCCGTTTATGGCGCGATGGCGCTGCGGCGGGCCTTGGACCCCCATCAGGCTGTGGTGGACCGCGGGGCGCCCATCACGTTGCGGGCGGCGGTAGCCACGACGCTGGCCTTCACCTTCCTGAATCCTCACGTCTACCTCGACACGGTGGTGTTGGTAGGGGCCCTCGCCAACCAACATCAGGGAGCAGAACGTTGGCAATTTACGGCGGGTGCTGCGACTGCAAGCATCGTCTGGTTTACGGCTCTCGGGTTCGGTGCAAAGCTTCTCGTCCCCTTGTTTGCGCGCCCGGTCACTTGGCGTGTACTCGACGCGGCCATCGCCGTCGTCATGTTTAGCCTAGCGGGATCTTTACTGTTGCCGTAATTTGCGGACTCAGCAAGCCAAGCCCATTCAAAGCAAAAGGCCCGCTAGTGCGGGCCTTTCACGATCGAACCATCGTCCACCCTCGGCAGAGGGGCCAAGGGCAGTACGAAGGGCGCGCGGCTTACTTGGCCACCGCAATCCATAGATCTGCGGCAGGAGCCATCTTGGCGTCCTTGCGGGCCTCCGCGAAGGCAGCCTTGGCTTCGGCAGCCTTCTTGCCGCGCGCGAGAGCCATGCCGAGCAGCATCTGGGCTTCGTCCGGGCGCTTGATACGACCGATACGGTCCGGCTGAACAGCGCGACGAGCGGCCTCTACGGCCTCGGCGTACTTGCCCATACCGAAGTAGGTAAGCGCGACGCGGTAGTCGTTCTCGCCGTTCTTGGAAGCGCGGGCTTCCTTGTCCTTCACCGGCAGCGACTTCTGCTCGGCCTCGGAGAATGAAGTCGCCTGACGCTCCAGTCCCTTCACCTTGTCATCCTTCTTGAGACCCGCCTTCTTGAGGAAGGCCTGAGCCTCGGACATGGCGCCGGCAGCGATGAGATCTTGCGCGAACGAGATACCGAGTTCCTGCCCCTTCAAACCACCGCGATCGGCGGCGAGACGGTAAAGATTGAGGATCATCGCCTTGTCGCCGTTGGCCTTGCTGTGAATAGCGATCATGTTGGCCAGGTACTCACCCTTACCAAAACGCTTAGCCAGTTCCTCCATCAGGGCGCGCTGCTTGGCAGCCTGCCCCAACTTACCCGCCGCGTTGTACTGCAGCAGCAGCATCTTTTCAGAACGAGCACGCCCGGTGGCCGCTACCTTGTCGCCGTAGGCCATGACCTGCGAATAGCTACCGGTCAGGTTCGCCACTTGAGCCGCGTCAAAGTAGTCCTTCTCCGAGGCACCGGCGCCACGCGCGTCGAGATACTTCTGGTAGTAGCTCGCAGCCTTAGCGTAGTCACGCGTCTGGATGGAGAGATCCGCCACGTACTTGGTGTACGTGAGGCGCTCGTTACCCTTGGCGAAACCACCTTCCAGGAGGCCTTCGGCCGCCTGTACGGCAGCGCGGTAGTCCTTGGCCTTGAAGGCCACGCTCAGGAGCACCTTGAGAGCCATCTCCTTGTCGTAAGAGGACTTGCCTGCCGCCAGCGCATCCTTGGCGAGCGACACGGCCTTGTCACCACCCGCCTTCTGCGCTTCCAGCAGCTTGGCTTGGACTTCGCGGGTCATCTCGGCAGCCATCGTCGGCTGCGCCACAAGACCCAGCGCGAGAACGGTGGCAAACACCGCTGTACGCATCGAAAGTTTGGTCTTCATCCTGTCAGTCCTCTAAGGATAGCGATTGGAATATCGAAACGGATAATCAAGACTTTGCAGGGGCCGGAGCCGGAACGACGGTCGGGGCGGCTGGCGCAGCCTCAGCCGGCAATGCCGGAGCGGCTGGCGGCACGCACACAGCCAGCCACAATTTGACCAGCTCAGTGGCGCGGGGGTCCTTAGCGGCTTCGGTGAAAGCCGCACGGGCCTCCTCGAGACGCCCTAGCTTGTAGTAAGAGTAACCCAGCAGTAGCTGGGACTCATCGACGCGCTTCACCTTGGCAATGCGTCCCGGCTGCAAACCGCGGCTGATAGCCTCGACGGCCTTGTCGTAATGCTTTTGCCCGACGTAGGCCAAGCCGAGCTTCACGTCCATTTCCCCGTTCTGCTTGGCGCGTGCTTCCTTGTCGAGTGACGGCGTTGCCTTGCGATCTTCCGCAGCAGCGGGCTTCGCGAGGTCGGTCAGGCTCTTGAGCGTGTCGGAAGGCTTGAGAACCCCGGCGGCGACGCCCGCCTCAAGCACCTCCAACGCCTCCGTGGGGGAGCCTTGGTTCAGCAACTTCTCGGCGAGGTCCGTGTACTGACTGCCCTTCTTGAGAAGATTCTGTGAGTACGCGAACCGGACTGCGTTCGTGTAGGTGCGCTCGTCTGTGCTGCCATCCAGCAGCAAGTTGAGGTAGTCGTGCATGTAGTCGGCTTTGGGGAAGCGGGTAACCAGCTCTACCATCACCCAACGGCGGTCTGCCGGCTTCTCCGCGCGGTAATAGGCGGTATTCATCAACAGCAACAACCGTTCCGTGAGGGCAGCATCGCCCCGCTGGGCGCGGAAAGCTTGGAGCAGCTCCGCCGCCAACAAGGGCTGCTTCTGGTTCAACGCCACTGAAGCGGCAGTATCGTAGTCGTCAATGGTGGCCGCGGCCCCCGCCATGGGCAGATACTTCTGGTACCACTCGAGTGCGCCCGGAAAATCCTTGATCTGCAGGTGCAACTGCGTCAGGACGCGGGTGTACCGCAGTCCCTCGTCATCCTCGGCCAGCCCCGAAGCCAGGTAGTCCTTCAGGCCGGTGATTGCTGCCGGCCAATCCTTCTGGGAAACGGCACAGCGGTAGACGAAACGCATGGCGAACCGCTTGTCATCGTCCGTGGAAGCGGCGGCCAGAGCCTCGCGCGCCACCGCCAGGGAGGTCGCAAAGTCCTGTTTGTCAAAAGCTTCTTGGGAAGCCTTCAGCAGCTTCTGGACCGGCTTCGAAAACGTCGGCGGCGGCGGACCGGCCGGCGCAACCTCCTTCTTGGCTGCATGCCCCAAGCCCGGCGACATGGCCGAACCAACCGCGAGTAACGCGACAATGGCGAAACGGGCCGCCAGTTGGCGGGTACGAGCGGGACGCTTACTGTGCTGGGACATGGTTGCCTCGTTGGAAAGGCGTCACTGCCGGTGACCTTGGCGGGCGACAGCGACGCATTGAGCCCTGCTTTATAGCAGAAAACCTGTAAATTTACCGTTTCCGCGTGTCAAAAATCCGTTGCTGGACCGCCATTCAGCACCGCGAGCGCGGAGCTGCGAAACGCACGCGGGTGTTCTACCCCTGCCAGTTCAGACGGCCCGGCGGGGGATTGGTTCCAGAGAAGTACCGACCACAAAGAAGCCGCCTGTCGGCGGCTTGATTGTTGCGAGCCAAGCGGCCCGCTAGAAAACCCAGCGTTACCGGGCTACCGTCACGAATCCCATCTTCTGGATTTCACCACGCTGCAGCAGGAACATGACGTCGTTGACGTACTTATACTCTGCATTCGGGTCCGCGATGATCTGGATCTGCGGTTGCGGATCCTGTACGGAGGCCCCGGCGATAAAAGCCCTCAAGGTGGTCTTGTCAGCTGGGTTGCCATTCCAAGTGACACTGCCGTCAAACTCGATCCTGAGCGTCACCTTCTCCACTTCCGTCGCGGGCGCATTGGACCTGGTCGGGAGGTCCATCAGCACCGACTGCGTCATCGGGGGGATGGTGATGATGAAGAGAATAAGCAAGACGAGCAACACGTCAACGAGGGGAATCACGTTCATCTCGTTGTTGTAATCGTTCTCGTTACCGCCGACTTTTGCGCCCATGTCCTGAACTCCTGAATGTTTTGGCGCGAATCAGCCGTGCGGCCGTTCGGCGAGGAAGTCGACTTTCAGAAGACCCGTCTGCTGCAGAACGCGAATAGCGTCCGACACATAAGCGAACTTGGTCTTCTTGTCGACGCGGAACTTAACCGTGGGCTGGTCTTCCAGCTTGACGGCGCGTGCCTGCGCGCTAGCCAGATTGGCCATCGTCTGCAGGTCGACCGGTTGGTCGTTCCAGTACCACTGGTTGTAGGAGTCAATTGCCAGGGTAATGTCCTCTGGCTTGCTCTCCGTCGGCTTGTTGATATTCGTGGGCATGGTGATACGCACCGCGTTCTGCACCACCGGTACGGTGATGATGAAGATGATGAGCAAGACCAACATGATGTCCACGAGCGGGATAATGTTGATTTCGGCGTTGTAATCGCCGTCGTCCCCGACTTTAGCACCCATATCCTGTGTCCCTTCTGCTGGGCCCAACCGCTGAACGGCGGAGCCCGACTTGCCTGCCGGCAGCAGCCTTAGGGGCTAACCGCCGAAACTCTGCGTGCACTGCCGGTGCGCTGGGCGCCGGCTTGCCGGAAACCGGGCGGGGGTAGACTCCCCGCCCGGAAGACCCGGTATCGAATCCCTTTTGGAAAGCCTTAGGCCTTCTTGGGGGCAGCTGCCGGAGCAGCCGGCTTCGCTGTGGCGACACGCGCACCCGAGAGCAGCGCCTGGTGCAGGTCGTGGGCGAAGTAGTTCACCCGCTCCTGAATGTCCTTGTTACGGCGCATCAGGTAGTTGTAGCCGAGCACCGCGGGGGTGGCGACGGCCAGACCGATGGCGGTCATGATGAGCGCCTCACCGACGGGACCAGCCACCTTCTCGATGGAGGCCGAACCGGACTTTGCGATGGTGATGAGGGCGTGATAAATGCCCCACACCGTACCGAACAGACCGACGAAAGGTGCAGTGGAACCGACCGAAGCCAACACCGCCATACCCTGCGTCAATTCGCTGCTCAGTTCGTCGACGCGACGCTGGATGTGGCTCGACACCCAATCGTCGAGGTCGATCGATTCCGTGAGGCGGCCCTTATTACGCTCGTGGTGCTCCATCGACTGGAGACCATCCTTCACGAGAGCACGGAAGCCGTTATCCTCGCCCTTCAGACGAGCAATGCCGTCTTGGAGGCTGGAAGCCGACCAAAAATCCTTGTCCGCCTGCACCGCGTTCTTCTTCAGCTCACGCTGATCGAACCACTTGGTGAGCATGACGTACCAAGAGAACAGGGACATGACCGCCAGAATGACGAACACTCCGCGGCCAACGGCATCGCTCTGTGCCCAGAGCCCAGTAATGCCATAGTCAGTTGCAGCTTCACCAGCCATGATTTCCTCACCTAAGGTCTTTTATGAACAATGGCGGAACAGTCCGCCCCGGATGGCCGGCTTGCACGGCGGTTACGCCGCCGTACAAGTTCAGCCTGAATACTGTCTAAACCCAGCCCTCGCCAAAGCGAGGGCTTACTCGTCCTCCAGCCGGAAGGTGTACTTCAGCTTGAAGGTAAAGGATTCCGGAGAACCCGCACGAGTTGCCGGATCGAACTTCTTGGTAGCACACCACTTGGTGACTGCCTCATCCAGACGCGGCGTACCACTGCTGTCTGCGACGGTGCAGGAGGCAGTTCCGTCCGCAGCCAGCGTGATTTGCGTGATGACCGAGCCCTCCTCCTGCAAGCGACGCGAGGCGCTCGGGTAAGGCGGCTTGTTTTTGCGGAAGAAATTGACGGCCTTGGTGGGTGGCACGAGCGGCGGACGCTCAACCACGACAGGCTTGGCTTCCTGCACCGGGCGCGATTCGATTTGAATCGCGTTAGCCGGGGCCGGCGCATCGACCAGGGCTGGCAAGTCCGGCGACGGCGGCACTTCCAACGGCGGTGGTTCGAAGTCAGCCGGCGGCGGCGGCGGCGGCGGCGGCGGCGTGTCGTCCTTCACTTCCTCCATGTCCGCTTGCATCGTCACCCATTTGTCCATGATGACATCACGGTTCAGGCCCGCGGTGAGCCCGATGAAAAACAGGACATGGATGCCGATGATGGTGCCGACGATGAACGTACGGCGCTGTGCGGCCTTGGTCTTGGACATTACGGAAAGCCCCTCAAGTTTCCAATCCGGCCCCCGCTTCTAACTTTGCAGAGGCATGCAGCGTTGGTTACAAGCTGAAGAGGCAGCGCTTACCCTGAATGGGGGTGTTGCGCCACCGCTCCGCCGCGCATGCCACACCCCGGGGCACGCGCCAACACGTCACGTGACGAACATTAACGTCACTGGCGCTACATCGCAAGCGTTTCAGGTGAGGTTTTTTTTATCCGGCCTGGTTGATACATGTCCGGACAAGCCCACCGGCAGCACCACGTTGCAGTGCAAAAAGATTGGCGGCGACCGCCCGCTAGGCGGCCGCCGCGAAACTAGACTTGGCGCCAAGCTTCAACGCGGCTTGCGAACTGCCTTACGAACCGCCTTGCGGGTGGGCATTGCCGCAACTAGGGGGCTCGTCACGGCGCCCAGCGACGCACTAGAGACACTTGCCGCGTACTTCGCCAGCACACCGCTCGTGGTATACGGCTTGGGTGCTTTCCACGCGCGCTTGCGCGCCGCTAGTTCTTTCGCGGGCACGACCAAAGTGAGTTCGCGTTTACGCGCGTCGATGGTAATGCGATCGCCATTTCGTACCAGTGCCAGTGGCCCACCCAACGCCGCTTCTGGCGAAACATGCCCAACGACAAAACCATGGCTGCCGCCGGAGAAACGACCATCGGTAATCAACGCCACTTTGTCGCCGAGCCCCTTGCCCATGATGGCGCCAGTGGGGCTAAGCATCTCGCGCATGCCGGGGCCACCCTTAGGACCTTCGTAGCGGATAACCACCACGTCGCCGGCCTTGACCTTGCCATCGAGGATGGCCTGCAAGCTTGATTCCTCGCTGTTGTAGACACGGGCGCGTCCCGTGAACTGCAGCCCTTCTTTGCCGGAAATTTTGGCAACTGCGCCTTCGGGTGCCAGGTTGCCATGCAGTACCACCAGATGACTGTCCGGCTTCACCGGATCAGCGAAACTGCGAATGACCGTCTGGCCGACCGGGTAGTCGCGCACATCGCGGAGGTCTTCAGCTAACGTCTGCCCGCTAACGGTGAGCACATCACCCTTTAGCAGTCCCTCGTCCAGCAAGGCTTTCATCAACGGTCGAATACCACCGATGTCGATAAGCTCGCTCATCAAGTATTTGCCGCTGGGCTTTAGATCTGCCAGCACTGGAGTGCGCTTGCCAAGCCGGGTGAAATCGTCGAGCGAAAGTTTGACGCCCGCCTCGCGGGCCATGGCCAGCAGATGCAATACGGCATTCGTGGAACCGGACAAGGCAATAGTGGTGACGATGGCGTTTTCGAAAGCGGCGCGCGTCATGATCTGACGCGGCGTCAGCCCGGCGCGAACCAAGCGTACCGCAGCCTCACCTGCCCGGCGGCAGTCGTCGATCTTGCTAGTGGAGATGGCTTCTTGCGCGCTCGAGTTTGGCAGGCTCATGCCCAACGCTTCGATGGCGGAAGCCATGGTGTTGGCCGTATACATGCCGCCGCAACTACCCGCACCGGGAATTGCGGTCACTTCGACGTCACGCAGCGTCGCTTCGGACACCGTTCCGGCCGCTCGCCCACCAACAGCTTCGAAGACCGATACGATGTCCCGGCGGTGTGCGCCGGGACGAATGGTGCCGCCGTATACGAACACCGCCGGACGGTTCAGCCGCGCTAGAGCCATGACGCAAGCCGGCATGTTCTTGTCACAACCACCCACGGCCACCAAGCCGTCAAAACCCTGCGCACCGGCGACGACTTCAATGGAATCAGCGATGACCTCGCGCGATACCAAGGAATACCGCATGCCTGGCGAGCCCATCGAAATGCCATCAGACACCGTGATGGTGTTGAACTGGCGACTCTTCCCGCCGGCAGCGTCAGCGCCGGCAGCGGCCGCAGCGGCCAAACCGTCGAGATGGACATTGCAGGGCGTGATGTTTGACCACGTCGAGGCGATGCCAATGGAAGGCTTGGTGAAGTCGGCATCCGTGTAACCCACGGCGCGCAGCATGGCGCGCGCTGGAGTTTGGGCGAGGCCGTCTACCACGAGGCGCGAGTGAGTGCGCGGGTCGGCAGCGGACTTCTTGACGGCGCTACGGCGCGGGGCAGTCTTGCGGGGCATGAGTATCCTCGGGGAAGATCAAGAAAACTAAAGGGGGTGCCACCCTCAGGTAGCGCCGGCCTATTGTGCCGTTTATTGCCGCGCTAGGGGCAGCCTCGCCTAGCGTTCATGCCGGTCCTGGTGTCCCATAGCGGGCCTCCAGCAGGCCGAATAGCGCGCGTACGCCCTGCGCTTCTGCCCCGACCGGCCTTCCTGGCCGTTCCTTGGGATTCCAAGCGTATAAGTCGAGATGCAGCCAACGAGTGCCTTCGCCCACGAACCGCTTCAAGAACAGGGCTCCCAACACGGCACCCGCAAAACCGTTAGCGGAAGCGTTCACCATATCGGCCACGCGTGACCCCAATTCGTCTTCGTAACCCGGCCATAGCGGTAACTCCCAGAGCGGGTCGTGGGCGGCTTCCCCGGCAGCGACCGCAGCGCGCGCCAGTTCGCGGTCGTTGGAGAACAAGGCCGGCACTTCCGGACCTAGCGCCACGCGAGCAGCGCCGGTCAGCGTCGCCAAGTCCACTAGCAGGTCGGGTTGCTCCTCGTCCGCCATCGACAGCGCATCTGCCAACACCAGACGCCCCTCGGCGTCTGTGTTCGTCACCTCAACGGTGATTCCCTTGCGGGTACGCAGTACATCGCCCGGACGAAAGGCATTGCCACCGATGGCGTTTTCGACCAATGGCAGCAGCACGCGCAACTGGACTGGCAAGCCGGCATCCATCACCAAGGAGGCCAATGCCAGAGCCATGGCCGCACCGCCCATGTCTTTCTTCATCAGCGCCATGCCGGACGACGGCTTCAAGTCCAGCCCACCGGTATCGAAGCACACGCCCTTCCCCACCAATGTCACCCGCGGGCCACGGTGACCCCAGCGTAACTCCACGAGCCGCGGTGCGACGGCAGCCGCCCGGCCGACAGCGTGAATGGCATAGCAGCGCTGTGCGAGCAATTCATCGCCAACCCATTGTTGCAGGCGAGCCCCAAACCGTGCGCCAACGCGTGCCGCCACACCAGCCAGATCGGCCGGCGAGAGGTCTTCAGCCGGCGTGTTGACGAGGTCACGCGCGAGAGCATCGGCCGACGCCAAGCGTCGGATACGCGCGTGGTCGACTCGCGCTGGCCAGACAAAGCGCACCTCACGGGGTGTCCCGGTCAACTGTCGGTAGCGATCGAATCGATAGCGGCCGAACCCCACGCCAAGCGCAAAGGCCGCTGCGACTTCCGTGCCGCGGGAATAAGCGGCTTCACGCAAGACATAAACGCCATTGGGCAGACGCTCGGGCAGCGCGGCAAACCACCATGGGGAGCAGCGCTCACCGGCCGCTACACGCCCCAACCCGAGCACGGCACGGGCCACGCGGCCGCCAGCCTCAGGCAACAGCAGCACACGATGGCGCTCCGCGCGAAAGCTATTCACCTGCGCCCATTGCCGCCATGGCGTTGGTAATGCCGCTTCCCAGGCAGCGAGGCCGGCTTCGTCAACCAACTCAAGTTCGGTACTTTCGCCAGACGCGACGGCATCCACCAGCGGCAGGCGATCGGTGGTGAAGGTTTCGGCAGTGGTATCGGGAAACATGGTGGCCTTCAGCGGAGGAAAAGGCACAGCATAAACGGTTGACAGTCGTATCCAAACATGTTGATATTTCGATGTTTTCGCAGCGCAACAGACATGCACCCATACCTGCCTTCCAGCCACTCGCTTGTACGACTTAGTGTCGTGCTTCCGCTTCTTACGAAGCGGTCGGGGCACGGCTCGCACGTCTGAAGGGGTCCCACCGGTTCAACCCGGCCCAACCCTGGCGACAGACACCGAAATCCATGCCCCGCAACGGCCCTCAAGCCCGGTGCGGGGTTTTTTTTGACTTGTGATTCACGCGTCTCCAACGACGCATCTACTGGAGCAACCATGCGTATTTACTCGCAGAAAGATGTCGACCGCAAAGCCCTCAAGGGCGCCACGATCGCCGTGGTCGGCTATGGCAGCCAAGGCCGCGCTCACGCGCTGAACCTGAAGGAAAGCGGCTTCGACGTTGTCGTCGGCGTACGCAAGAGCGGCGATAGTTGGAAGAAGGCGAAGAAGGATGGCCTCCGGGTCGCCGCGCCCGCCGACGCCGTCAAGGGTGCCGCGCTCGTCGCCATCCTGACACCGGACCTGGCCCAGCCGGCCGTATACGCCGAAATCGAGAAAAATCTCGCCCCGGGCACCGCGCTGCTGTTCGCCCACGGCTTCAATATTCACTTCAAGCAAATCAAGCCGCGCAAGGACCTCGACGTCGTCCTCATCGCGCCGAAAGGCCCCGGCGATCTCGTCCGTCGCCAGTACCAGCAGGGTCGCGGCGTGCCGTGCCTCATCGCCGTCGCACAGGATGCCACCAAGAAGGCCAAGTCAGTGGCTCTGGCTTACGCGCACGGCATCGGCGGCACGCGTGGCGGTGTCCTTGAGACCACCTTCGCTGAAGAGACCGAGACCGACCTGTTCGGCGAGCAGGCTGTGCTTTGCGGTGGCGCCACTCATCTCGTCATGAAGGGCTTCGAAGTTCTCGTCGAGGCGGGCTACCAGCCGGAAGTAGCCTATTACGAAGTGCTGCACGAACTGAAGCTCATCGTCGACCTGCTCCACGAGGGTGGCTTGGCGAAGATGCACCACTTCATTTCGGAAACCGCCAAGTGGGGCGCATTGGTCAGCGGCCCGCGCATCGTTAACCGTGCCGTCAAGGCCGACATGAAGAAGGTCCTCAAGGACATCCAGTCGGGTAAGTTCGCCCGTGGCTGGATCCGCGAGAACAAGGCCGGCAAGAAGAAGTACGCCAAGCGCATGCAGGCGGACCTCACCCACCCCATCGAGAAGGTGGGCAAGGACCTGCGCTCGCGCATGCCTTGGTTGGACGCGGGCCGCTAAGGCCCCATAGCGTGGCGGCCCGTGCAAGCAGGCCGCCCGCCTCTCGAAAGGAGTTTGGATGATGACCACTTCGGACCGCGACGCAAACCGCGTCCTGATCTTCGACACCACGCTGCGTGACGGCGAGCAGTCCCCGGGCTGCAGCATGACGTTGCCGGAGAAGCTTCGGATCGCGCGGGCGCTTGCGGATCTTGGCGTGGACATCATCGAGGCTGGCTTTCCCGTAGCTTCCAAGGGCGACTGGGAGTCCGTCAATACCATCGCCCGTGAGGTGCAGGGACCAGTCATTGCCGGTCTTGCCCGCTGCAATGCCGAGGACATTGACCTCTGCTGGAAGGCAGTGAAGGACGCGGCCAAGCCGCGCATTCACGTCTTCCTTGCTACCAGCGCTATCCATCGCCAATACAAGCTGAACATGGCGAAGGAAGAAATCATCAAGACCGCCGTGGCAGGTGTACGGCACGCACGAGCGTTGTGCGCCGACGTCGAGTTTTCGACCGAAGACGCGTCGCGGACGGAACTGGAATTTCTCGCCGAGGTTGTCGAGGCTGTCGTTGCCGCTGGCGCCACTACCATCAATGTCCCGGACACCGTGGGCTATGCGGTTCCAGAGGAATACGGCGAGATCTTCCGCTACTTAAAGAAGAACGTTCGCGGCATCGACCCCGTGGTGCTGTCCGTGCATTGCCACAATGACCTCGGCATGGCCGTGGCCAACAGCCTCGCGGGTGTCATGGGGGGCGCGCGGCAGATTGAATGCACCATCAATGGTATCGGTGAGCGCGCCGGTAATGCAGCACTCGAAGAAATCGTCATGGCGATGCGCGTACGCGACCAGTTCTACGGTCTGCATACCAACATCCTTTCGCAGAAGTTGTACCCGGCCAGCCGTTTGCTCAGCAGCATCACTGGCATGCCCATCCCGCGCAACAAGGCCATCATTGGCGAAAATGCGTTCGCGCACGAAAGCGGCATTCACCAGCATGGCGTACTGAAGAATGCCAGCACCTACGAGATCATGCGTCCACAGGACGTCGGCCTGAACCGCAACAGCTTGGTACTTGGCAAGCACAGCGGTCGCGCAGCGTTCCGCGATCGTGTCACTACGCTCGGCTTCGAACTGACCGACGGCGAACTGAACCGCGTGTTTGAAGACTTCAAGGCCCTCGCAGACACCAAGAAAGAACTGTTCGACGGCGACATTGAAGCGCTCGTGCTGCGTTTGGCACACGGCACCCACCTGGCGGCCGCTCATTGGGAACTGGGCACCATGTGGACGTCGGCCACCTCGGGGGCGCAAGCCTCGGCGGTGGTTCGCGTGAAACACAGCGATGGCCGTGAATTCGAGCAGGGCGCGACCGGTGATGGTCCCATTGACGCCACCTTCAAGGCCATCGAAGTTGCTACGGGTGTGGCACCGAAACTCACCAAGTTCGAGGTTCGCAGCGTCTCCGAGGGCGAAGACGCCCAAGGTGAGGCC
>CAIOHZ010000262.1 GCA_903858165.1 uncultured Pseudomonadota bacterium | reverse complement strand
GGCGTGGGCTGGGACAAAGTGCGTTGGCCGCGCGGCTTACGCGCTGGGGTACCGGTGCAGGCCCGCAGCACCGTGCTGACGAAGCGCGCCAGCGGCAAGGACCCCACGCGTGGGGTGGTGGTGATGCGGTACGAACTACTAGACGCCCGCGACGGCCTGCCCGTTTGGGAAGCCGAAGGCACCAATCTCATTCGCCGCCGCGAACCGGCCACCTGAGGGACCGGTTCAACCAGCGGCTGCCACCCTGAGGGCCAGCTGCCGCGCGCGGCGCGCTTACTTGCCGAGCGGCGTGATACGCGAGCCCTCGAGCGTGAGGTTGTACATCAACCCCTTGTTCGAGAACACGAAGGCGATTACGGGTTTGCGTGCGGTTTCCGTATCGATTTGGTCGCCGGCGCCTAGTGTGGCGATGGCCACGCTGGCATCTACGCCAGCCTTCCAACCCTTGCTACGACGGAAGTGGTCGAGGGATTCGGGGGTCATGAACAAGATGACCACCGACTTCTGCTGTACCCCCAACTGGAAGCCCACCGAAGCGGACGCCAAGCGGTAGTAGCGCGTGGGCACGCCACCGACGCGGAGCTGGCCTTCGCCATACTCGCCGCCCACCACCACGCCGCCCTTCAGCACCTTCGGGAACACCAACACACCCGCAGCCCGCGACGCTAGCTCCGCGCCGGCGGAGGTCTGCTCTTTGAGGCGGGCCAGCGCCTCACGCGACTGGGCGTCGATTTCGGCGCGACTGGACACCGCCGCCGTGGCGGTCGGCAAGCCGAATGGACCGAACAAACAGCCAGCAGCCACGGCCAGTACGGCGCGACGCAACGAGGCATTCTCTAAAAAATTCGTGAATTTATTCATGCAGCCATCGTCGCCGGAAGCCACTCAAGACGCAAGCGCCACTCCGGTCCGGGCTGCTACCGGGCCGCGCAAGGCGCGGTACGCTACCGACAACTTGCGGATACCCGCGGTGCGGCGCGCCACACGCTTCACCTCATGCATCAGGCAGCCCAGAAGGTTCGCCTCCGCATGCAACCCTCCGGCGGCATAAGCGGGCGCCAACCCGACGTGCAGCACGGTCAGCAGGTCGGCAGCAGCGCGCAGATAAATGGCCAAGGCCAACGGCCGAAGTCCGCCGGCCCTCGCCTGAGTGGCAAAGAGGCACTGCACCGCGGCATGCCCAGCCAACTTCACGCTGAGGAACCCGTCTTCCTCGACGATTTCCGGACAGCCCCAGCGCTCAATGACTTCCCGCAAGGCACCACGCACGCGCGACTGGTGTTCATTGAAGAACAACACATGCTCCAGCGCCGCGCGCTGGTCGGCCGGTATTCGGCTGGAAAAAAGGAACCGACCTGACGACCCGCCGTCGACAAGGCCGCCATTCATAACGATGGCATTCATGCTTACCCTCATCCCCGTCTGCTTTTTTCTAATGGGCCGAACCTACCCCCGGGGAGGAAGGAGTGTCGACTGGCAATTTTGCTGCGCTGCGCTGTGCAAGCCGAAGCCAGGCCAGCTCTGGGTGCGGCATTCCCGCCACAAATGGGGAAATACACGCTGAAATACACGAATTACCGAGGTTTTCGTACGGCGCAAGCGGCCTCGGAAGGGGCAAAAAAACTGTAGCCCTTTTACGACAAACGCCGCTTATGAGGGGCGGAACTGCTGCCGAAGGGTAGCTACCGAGACCGGAAGGCCAGCGGCGAAACTTTCCTGCAGGACCTGAAAATGCGCGCTGCAGCGCAGCAAAATTCCGGGCATCAGCCCGCAGACCAAGCCGCCGGCGCGCCGACCGCCACGAAATGCGGGTTATCCAGAGCGGCATTGCTGCAGCCAAGCGGCGTGCCATCCAGACGGTAGACGCCGCCGCCGGCGGCAGTGAGCACCGCTTGCCCCGCCGCCGTGTCCCAAATCATGGTGCGGCCCAGACGCGGATAAAGGTCCGCCTCGCCGCGGGCGAGGAGACAGAACTTCAGGGAGCTGCCGGCGCTAGACAACGCCGCTACCCGGCGCCCACCGAGGAACGCCGCAAGTGCCGCGGCGTCGCCATGCGAACGTGAACCCACCACGGTGAGCCCGGCCCCGGGAACGGGCCGAACGCCGAGGGCCCGTGCCACGCGCGCCAACCCAGCCTGCGGCGCACCTAGCCAGGTAGCGCCTTCGCCCACCACACCCGCGTAGGTGTCGCCGGTGGCCGGTACGTGGACTACCCCCAGCACGGGCTGGCCACGCCAAATGAGCGCCACATTTACAGTGAACTCGCCATTGCGGGAGAGGAACTCCTTCGTGCCATCGAGCGGGTCGACCAGCCAGTAGGGCGGTGCTTCCAGCCCACGGTCCACAGCGGCCTGGTCCACTTCGCTCGATTCCTCCGAGACCACGTGGTAATTCCCCGGCAGCAGCGGCAGGCCCGCCACCAGCAGTTCGTGGCTGGCTTGGTCGGCAGCGGTCAGTGGCGTGCCATCACCTTTCCACTGCGCCACTACCTCGCCTTGGTAGATATCGAGAATAGCGTCGCCCGCAGCCTCGCACAGGGCAGCGACACGGGCGCACAAGGCGAGTGCCGCCGGCGCAGGAACGGGAAGCGAAAATGTAATCATTCGCCTATGATAATGGCCAATGCGAACGAGTGCGTACTTGTGCGGCACCGAACCCGCTCGCATGGATCGCGCGCTACGGCCCCGAACTCCTCCAGCCCGTGAAGAAGGCAGACGAAGCATGAAATTAAACGTGAATGGCGCGATGCATGAAGTGGACGCCCCGGCGGACATGCCGTTGCTGTGGGCCCTGCGGGACCTACTCAACCTCACCGGCACCAAGTTCGGTTGCGGCATGGCCCAGTGTGGCGCTTGCACCATTCATCTCGATGGGGCGCCGGTGCGCTCCTGTGTCACTCCCGTGTCAGCGGCTGAAGGCAAAGCCGTCACCACCATCGAGGCCATCGCCACGAGCGAACTGGGCCAGCGCATCCAGGCCGCTTGGGTGGCAGAAGACGTACCCCAATGCGGCTATTGCCAGTCGGGCCAGATCATGTCCGCCGTGGCCCTGCTAAAGGAGCATCCGCAACCGACGGATGCCAACATCGACACCGCCATGGACGGCAATCTATGCCGCTGCGGCACCTACAACCGTATCCGTCGCGCCATCCATCGCGCGGCCGGCAACTGAACCACCGCTATGTCCCAAGATCTTGCTGCCGCTAGCCCTTCGCGCCGTTCCTTCCTGAAAACTGCCGCTCTCGCCACCGGCAGCGCCCTCGTGGTCAGTTTCTCCTTGCCCCAACGCGCCTTCGGTGCTGGCGCGGCCACGCCCACCCATGGCGGCACGCTCAGCGCCTTCATTCGCATCGCCGCAGACGGCATCGTCACGCTAACGCTAGGCAAGGTGGAGATGGGCCAAGGCGCGCATACGGGTCTGGCGCAGTTGCTCGCGGAGGAACTGGAAGCGCCGTGGGCCGCTCTGAACGTAGAGCATTCGCCCGCGCTGCCAGCCTATGCCGGCCCCGGTTTCCCCATGATGATTACCGGCGGTAGCACCAGCATCGCCGCCTGCTTCATACCGCTGCGCACCGCCGCGGCAGCCGCCCGCGAAATGCTCGTGGCCGAAGCCGCCAGCCGCTGGAACGTGCCCGTGAGTGAATGCGCCGCCGAGCAAGGCGTGGTGAAGCACGGTAGCTCCCAGCGCAAGCTCTCCTATGGCGAACTCGCCGCTGCGGCCGGCCAGCGCCCGGTTCCCGCCAAACCCACACTGAAGTCGCGTAGCGAGTGGCGCTATATCGGCCAAGCCATGCCGCGCGTCGACAGCGCCGCGAAGTCGCGCGGCGAAACTCGCTATGGCATCGACGTTCGTCGCCCCGGCCAGCGCTATGCGCAATTGGCCCGTCCACCGCGTGGCGGCCGCCTCACCGCTGCCAACTTCGCAGCCGCCCGCGCCGTACCGGGTGTCACCGACGTCTTCGAGATTCCGCAAGGCATCGCCGTGGTGGCCAGCAATACCTGGGCCGCCAAGCAAGGACGAGACGCGCTGCAGCCCAAAGTGTTGATCGAGCAAGACGCCGGCTTCTCCACCGTGGCGCTTGCCAAGCACTACAGCGAACTGGCGAAACAACCTGGGCAGGTAGCGCGCGCGGAGGGCGATCTCGCCAAGGCCGCTGCCACGGCTACGCAGCGCGTGGAAGTGGACTACGCCTTCCCGTACTTGGCACATGCCCCCATGGAGCCGCTCAACTGCACCGCCATGGTCACGCCGGAAGGTGTGCAGCTGTGGCTGGGCACGCAAGGCCAAACTTTCGACCAGATGGCCGCCGCGCGTGTGGCCGGCATACGTCCGGACCAAGTCAGCATCGAAACCTGCATGCTCGGTGGCGGCTTCGGCCGGCGTGCCAGCGTGGCCGGCGATAACGTCGCGCCCGCGGTGGAAATTGCTAAGCGCCTGCCGGGCGTTCCCGTACAGCTCGTGTGGACGCGCGAAGACGACCTGACCGACGGCTTCTATCGGCCGCAGGCCCACCACCGTGTGGTGGTTCAACTAGGGGCCGATGGCTTTCCGCTCAGCTGGCAACACACCGTGGTGGCCCAGCCGCTGGCGAAGGGCACGCTGCTCGAGCGCGCCATGATGAATCCGCAGACGGGCATCGAAGTGACGCTGACCGAAGGCATCGACAACTTGCCTTACGCAGTGCCCGTGGTGCACGTGCAAGTCCACCAGACTACCGCCAAGGTTCCCGTGCAGTGGTGGCGCAGCGTGGGCAGCACCCATACCGCCTTCGCGCTGGAATGCTGTATCGACGAATGCGCGCACGCCGCCAAGCAAGACCCGGTGGCTTACCGCCTGGCCTTGCTGAAGGACAGCCCGAAAGAGAAGCGCGCGCTGGAGATGGTGGCAGCGAAGGCTGGCTGGGGCAAACCGCTGCCCAAGGGGCATGCGCAGGGTGTGGCCGTGGCCAGTTCTTTCGGTAGTACGGTGGCGCAAGTGGCCGAGGTGTCACTCGTGAACGGTCAACCGCGCGTGCACCGCGTGGTGGCTGTCATGGACTGCGGCACCGTGATCAACCCGCACTTGGTCGAGCAGCAGGTGCAGAGCGCCATCGCCTATGGCCTGTCGGCAGCCCTGCGCGAAGAAATTACCTTCGCGGCGGACCAAGTGGAGCAGACCAACTTCCACGCCTACCAGCCGCTACGCCTGAACGAAATGCCGGTGGTGGAAGTGCACTTGGTGGAGTCCACCGAACCGCCCACCGGTGTTGGCGAGCCAGGCACCCCACCCATCGGCCCCGCCGTGGCCAATGCCTTGCGCGCCTTGACCGGCGAAGCTGTGCGGCAGTTGCCTTTCACCCGCCGCAGTTGGGGCTAGCCAGAGGCGGCAGCCAGCTGCCTCCCACCAAGCTCGCTTGCCTGTAGGAGCGAGCTTGCTCGCGACGCTTAGCCCAGCAGGCCTTCGGCCTTCATGGCGGCTTGGGCTGCCGGGCGGCTCAGGACACGCGTCTGGTAGGCGCCCAACACCGGGTGCGTGCCAGCCAGGTCAATGCCCACCACACGCGTCCAGCCAAGCACCACGGCCAGATAGGCATCGGCCACGGTGAACTGCGCACCCATGAGGAAATCGCGGCCGGTCAGCTTCTCCGACAGCCAGTCGAAGCGCTTGACGAGGTTCGTCTTGGCACCCTCTTTCATCTCGGGCGTAGAGGCTGGGTTGAAGAGCGGCCCGAAGTTCTTGTGCACTTCGGTGGCGATGTAGTTCAGCCATTCCTGCAACTGGTAACGCGGTAGCGTGCCATTCGCGGGAGCGAGGCCCGCAGCGGGTGCTTGGTCCGCAATGTACTGCAGGATGGCCACGCCTTCACACAGCACGGTGCCGTCATCTAACTGCAGTGCGGGCAGGTAGCCCTTACCGCCGGTCAGCGCCAAGAAGTCTTCGCCTGTCGAGGTCTTCCTGTTACGAACATCGGTTTTGTCGATGCTGAAAGACAACCCGGCCTCGATGAGAGCCAGATGCGAGGCCAGCGAACAAGCGCCGGGGGCGTAATAGAGCTTCATGGTTGCGGTTCTCGGAAAATGTAAGGCCGTGCTGTAGCCGGCCTTCCTAAGGTTGTTGGCACTTGCACTCGTGGGGCGCCAACTGCTGCAGCACCCAGGAATACTCCATGGCGTATTCGTGGTAACGCTGGAAACGGCCACTCTTGCCACCGTGGCCAGCTTCCATGTTGGTGTGAAACACCAGTGGGTTGCTGTCCGTCTTCATGAGGCGCAATTTCGCCACCCACTTGGCGGGCTCGAAATACTGCACTTGGCTATCCCACAAACCGGTGGTGACCAGCATGGCCGGGTAGGCCTTGCGCTCCACATTGTCGTAGGGGGAGTACGACAGCATGTAGTCGTAGTACGCCTTCTCTTTGGGGTTACCCCACTCGTCCCACTCGTTGGTGGTGAGCGGAATGCTGTCGTCCAGCATGGTGGTAACCACATCCACGAAAGGCACGTGCGCGATGATGCCGCGGTAATCGTTCGGCGCGAGGTTGGCAATGGCGCCCATCAGCAAACCACCAGCACTACCGCCCATGGCGAACACCTTGCCGGCCTGACCATAGCGCTCTGCCACGAGGAAACGAGTCACGTCGATGAAGTCGGTGAAGGTATTGCGCTTGTTCAGCAAGCGGCCATCGTCATACCAGTACCGGCCCATTTCCTGCCCACCACGAACGTGGGCAATGGCATAGACAAAGCCACGGTCCAGCAATGGCAGCCGCGAAACGCTGAACGACGGGTCCGTCGACAGGCCGTAGGAACCATAGGAGTACTGGTACACGGGCGCTGTGCCATCCAGCTTCGTGCCCTTGCGGTAAACGATGCTCACCGGCACCCGCGTTCCATCGCGCGCCATGGCCATGCGGAATTCCACCGCATAGTCCTGCGGGTTGTAGCCGCCCAGCACGGGCTGGCGCTTCAGCAGCGTGCGCTTGCCCGTAGCCACCTCGAGGTCGTAGGTGCTGGCCGGCGTCGCCAACGACGTATACGTGTAACGCAGTGTGGTCGCGGCTGGCTCCTCGTTGGTCCCCAACGCCATCGTGAACGACGGCTCGTCCGCATCAACATAGGCATCGTGCTGACCCTCCCAGCCCAACACACGCACCTTGGCAAGGCCATCGCTCCGCTCTTCCACCGCCAGGAAGGTGTTGAAGGTAGTGAAGTCCTGCACGAACGAATCTGTACGGTGTGGCACCACGTCGCGCCACTTCGTACGGTCCGCCACTTCGCTGGCTTTCACACGGACGATGCGGAAATTCGCCGCTTGCCAGTTGGTGCGTAGGATGAAGTCGTCGCCAAAGTCTTCTAGTTCATATTCGTGGTCGCGCTCACGTGGCAGTACCACCTTGAACTCACCCTCGGGTTTGGTCGCATCCAACAAGCGCACTTCGGTGGACACCGTGCTCTGCAGATAGATGGTGACGAAACGCTCCGAGCGCGATTTGCCCACGCCAAGGTAGAACGTTTCATCGTCGTTGGCGAACACTTCCACGTCTTGGGCTACCGGCGTACCCAGCACGTGCCGCATGACGCGCTTGCCCAGCAATGTCTGCTTGTCCTTGTCGACATAGAACACCGTGCGGTTATCGTTCGCGATAGCGAAGCCCGCTTCGGCGTTTTCGATTCGGTCCGGCAGCAGTTGGCCTGTCTTCAGGTCACGAAAGCGCAGCACCCACTGCCGACGGCCTACCGCGTCTTCGGCCCAGCCCAGCAGTTGGTCGTTGCTACCAACCTCGTAGTTGCCTACCTGAAAGAAATCATGGCCGGCCGCGAGTGCCGGACCGTCGATCAGCACCTGCTCCGGCGCGCCTGCTTGCCCGTGCGCACGCCGCGCATGGATGGGGTATTCCTTTCCCTGTTCGAACCGCGTGTAGTAATCGAAGGCCCCTTTCTGCGCTGGCACGGAACTGTCGTCCTGCTGCACACGCGCGACAATTTCGTTGTAGAGCTTCTCTTCGAGGCCCTTCACCGGCGCCATCAAGGCATCGCGGTATTTATTCTCGGCGGCAAGGTAAGCCAGCACCTCAGGGTTCTTTCGCTCGTCGTCGCGCATCCAGTAGTACGGGTCCTCGCGAGTGCCGTTGGGCGAAGGCACCTGGTACGGCTTGCGGGCTGCCACAGGCGGCACCGACTGCGCCGTGGACACGGCAGGCTTGGAAGGGAGAGGCATGGTGGGGGAACTACCGGCGTTGGCGGCGAAACCGGCAAAAATACCGGCAATAAGCAGGGCGCGGCGGAGGCGCGAGGCCACCGCTGGTGCCCGGTGACTGGTCTTCCGCGGAAGGAGGGTCATGGCGGACTCCAGGTCCCAAAGAGGCATGCAGTGTAACTTGCGTGATAGCCTCACGGAATGATGCTTGCACGAACCCGTTGGTTTTTTAACCGCTCTTGGCGCGACACATTGCTCGGCACTTGCCTAGCTGCCGTCAGTTTGGCCGCCAGTTTGCCGACCGCAGCCACGACCGGCGCGGTCAAAGCCACTGCAGCGCCCGCTGGGAACCCGGCGCCCGCTGCCTGCTGCCGCAGCACCGATGATTTTCCCTGGCAGGACCTCCCCGCGCTCGGTCAGAGCTTGGAAGTGGTCATCGACAGCCGCTCGCCTACCTACCAATTTCACGCCGGCGAAAGCCGTTTCGTGGCTTTCCGCCTGCCGATGGCCACCAGCCCCTATCGCATCGAACTACGCGCCCTGCCTGCGGCCGCCAACGACGTACCCGGCGGGTGGCGCGTGTTTTATCCACAAGCGGTCATGCTCGATGGGGATCATCTGGTGTCCCGTACTGCACCGGCCGAGAATCTGGTGCTCGAGCCCGTAGGCGGTGAACTGGCTCCCCGCGGTGCTTACACCCTGTTTCTGCCGGTCGACCCCGCAGCCGATGGGGAGAAGTTTCTGGTCATTCACACCGCCGCGGAAACCGCGGCACCCCCAGCCACGCCGCAGTTTCTGCAAGCTAGGGGCGCGGCCATGCGCGCCGCAGGCAACTGGCAGGCGGGCGCCAGCGACACCGGACGTCTGCGTATCTCGGTGGTGGCCAGCGCAGGCGCGCCCCGCTAGTTATCGAGTTTGGGCGAACGTCCCTTGCCGGCAAGTTCCGCGAATGCCAGCCCCAATACCGCCCAAGCCAGCGGTACCACCTCGTATACGCAGCGATACAGCAGCATCGCTCCCAGCAACTGGCCGGGCGGTACGTGCGGCAACATCACCAGCAACACGGATTCGAAAACGCCCAGCCCGGCAGGCACGTTACTGGCCAAGGCCGCAAAAATGCACAGCACGTACAGTGGCAGAAAGGCCACGTAGGACATGCCGATATCGGCGGGCAGGAACAGGTAAAGAATGCCAGCGGCCGCCCCGACGTCCACTACGCCGAGCAGATATTGCATACGGGTAAGCCTGCCCGAGGGCAACTTCAACGATAGCCCACCCAACCAGCGCGGCCACTGCCAGCGCCCACGCACCCGGAAGGTCGCGGTGACATAACCGACATGGAACAGCAAGGACGCCACCGCCAGGGCCGTGGCCCAGTGGGCAGGCACATGCAGCAAGGCCGCGGCAATTTCGCCGCGCCACAGTAAAGACACGGACAACAGCACGCCTAGCCCGACCGCATAGGGAATGGTGCACAGCACCACCACTTGGCCAACTTCCGCCAGCGACAGGCCAGCCGCGGTGTACCAGCGCAAGCGGACGGCACCACCCGACAGAGCACCGACGCCCACCGCGTGGCCGATGGGGTAAGCGACCAGTGCCGTGGCGAAGGCACGCCGCTGACTGCAGCCGCCAAGCCCAGCAGCCTCCTGCACCGCCAATATCTCGAGATAGGCCAGCGACGCATAGGAAAGCCCGCAAAAGGCCAGCGCCGCCGCCACTGTGAGCCATTGCACTGCACGCAAGTGCACCAGCACGTCCGCCCATTGGACACCCGCCAGTTGCCGCTGCAGCACGGCAGCCGCAAGGCAGAAGATGCCAACGGTGACTGCCACCGTCAGCACACTACGAAGCCGGAAGCGTGGCACTAGCGGACGCGCCGCTCGGTGTAGTTTTCCTCGATGTTGTCGCGGAAGAAACTCCACTGCGAACCGGAGCCAGCAAAGCGGCGCCAGGTGTCGTCGGACACGCCGCTGTATTCCATCAGGCTGCCGTTGGTCATTTCGACGCGCAGCACGCGCTGCGCTGGGTCGTAGCCGATGGCGCGCAGACTGCCGGCATTCACTTGCTTCATTTCCACCCACATGCCCTCGGGCGCCCTGAACGGGCATTGGCGGGGTCGGAGTATCGCAAAGAAAAGGGGCGAATACCCATGACATCTTTGACAGATGCACCGGTATCCGCCCCAGAAGATCTTTCGCGGGGGATATCCATCAACGTCTTGCGCTGATTGGGACCACCCCTTGTTAGTGAAGTTCAGTCGGCCTGAAAAAAAGCCACCACGGCCGCCACCGTAGCGGGGTCACGCAACAGATTGCGGTGCCCTAGGCCACGGGTTTCGTGCAAGGTAGCGGCCGGCCAAGCCGCCGCCAAGCGCCGTCCTTGGTCCGGCGCAACAATCACGTCGTCGACGCAATGCACGATCAAGGCCGGCACCTGCGCCACCGGGGCCAGCGCGGCCAGCACTTCGGGGTCCAGTTCGCGCATGGGTCGACCACCATGCTCGTCCATCAGGCGCCGCAATTCGCTGCGGGCAGCACCCCCCACCCCTACGGCCTTAAGGAAGTTCTCGGTGATTTCCGACATGGCTGCCGGGGCCCCCAGCGTGGCCACGCGACGGGCCCGCAAACCATGCGCCAAAGCGATGGGCACGGCACCGCCCCCCAGGGAATGCCCTACCACCGCGTCCGGGGCACCAAATTCGGCCTGCGCGGCCAGCAACGCCTGCGCGAACAACCACGGACTGGCCTGCTTACCGGGTGAACGGCCATGTCCGGGGCCCTCGATAGCCAGGACCCGATAGCCCTGCGCCACCAGCGCCCCAGCCAGCGGACGGAATTGCGTGGGGCGACCCTCCCAACCGTGCTGTGCGAAGACCCACGGTGCCCGTGTAGCAGCCAGCGGTTCCCAGCACAGTGCGGCCAGGCCGTTGGCCAAGGTCAACTCACGCGCGGAGGGTTCGTCGCCCCGTAGCGGTTCAATCTCCCAGGCCTGTGGCGAGTTCTGCCGCGGCCGCAGCACCCGGTGCCCCACCACGCGCGCCACCGCCTTCGGCGCCACCCGGCTGACCAGGCCGAGGGTGGGCGGCACCCAACCCGGAACCTTGATGGTCATGGGGCAGAGCCCGTCTCACCTTGTTCCTCGAGCCACTCGCGCCACACCGCCAGTGCTACCGCCAGCACCACCGGCCCCAGAAACAGACCAATGAGGCCGAAGGCGGCCACACCGCCCAGCACACCGAACATGACCAGCAAGAAAGGAATACGCGTAGCGCTGGAAATGACGAGTGGCCGCACGAGGTTGTCGACCCAACTGACCACCAACGCCCCCCAGAGGAACAGTGCCAGCCCCTTCCCGGTCTCGCCGGTCAGCACCAGCCACAAGGCCAGCGAACCCCAGACGAACGGCGTACCAAAGGGAATAAGCGCAATGAGCACCGTGAGTGCGCCCAGCAACAGCGGTGCTTTGAACCCCACGGCGGCGTAGCCGATACCCGCCATGACGCCTTGCGCCAGCGCCGTCAGTACCAAGCCATAGACGACGGCTCGCGTGGTGGCGCCGATGGCTTCCACATAGCCCTCCACGCGCGCGCCCAGCAGCCCACCCGCGGCCAAGCGCACTTGACGTAGCAGGTCCTCGCCCGACAGGTACAGGAAGAACAGCGCCAACACAGCGAAACCCATTTTGGCAAGGTTGCGGCCGACGCCGCCCATCACCCCACCCATTTCGCCAAACAGGCGCGTGGCCATTTCCGACACGGCGGCGCCAAGGGCGTTGGGGTCGCGCCGTACTTCGTCCAGCAACTCGTGTAGACGCGGACCCACCACCGGCCAACGGGAAACGCCCTCGGGCAAGGTGAGTTGGCCCGTTGCCGCGCGCGCCACGAACTCCTGCCAAGCACCACCTACCTCGCGCTGCATGGTCAGCGCCAGCCAAATGAGCGGACCGATGACGGCAGCGGCGATAAAGAGCGTCATGAACATGGCGGCCAGATGCCGGCTGCGGAGCAAGCGCTCCAATCGCAAAAACAACGGCCAGCTGACATAGGCAAAAATGGCCGCCCAAAGTACCGGCACCACGAATGGCGTGAGCACCAGCCAAGACAGCAACACCAGACCGCCCAACAGGGCGCCTAAAATGAGGCGGCGCAGCAACGGAGACGCCAAGGGATCGAGCATGAAGACCTGCCAGTAACACCGGGCGGCTACCCGGCAAACAGGATGGTACCTTGTGTAGCATGACGATTCTGTTCCTGAGTCGCCGGAATAGCTGCATTCTTGATTGGGGTCACTGCATGAAGGGCATGATTTTCACCGAATTCCTGGAGATGGCGGAAAGCCGTCATTCAGCCGCATATGTCGATGCCGTCATTCAGGAGGCGGCGGTGCCGAACGACGGCGCCTATACGGCGGTGGGGACCTACCCTGCCGCAGAAATGGGCTGCCTGCTAACGGCCTATTCGCGACGCAGCGGCCTTGCCCCATCGGCCATCTTGAAGTCATTCGGAGAGCACCTTTACGGCCGCTTTCGTGAGCAATACCCCGCGTTCTTCAGCGCCGCAGCAGAGCCGCTGGCGTTTCTGGAGAGCGTCGATGGCTACATCCACGTAGAAGTGCGCAAGCTCTACCCAGACGCGGAACTGCCCACCTTCCAATGCCATCGGCCAACTCCCGACAGCTTGGTCATGCTGTATCAGTCCAGTCGGGGTTTGGCGGACCTAGCGGAAGGCCTCATCCGCGCCTGTCTTGCCGGCGCAGGGGCCCCACACCTACTAGAACGCGAGGACCTCTCCGGTGGCAACGGCACCACCGTTAGGTTCACCTTGCGGCCCCCTCTGCATGACTAGTGAAGACGAGGCGCTTTGGGACCGGCGCCTCCACCGTGAACGGGAGGCACGGAAGGCAGCAGAAGCCGTGCTCGAAGCCAAGAGCCGCGAGCTCTATTTGTCCAATGAAGCGCTGCGCAGCTTAACCAGCCGCCTTGAGGGCGAAGTGGTGGAGCGCACGCGCTCCTTGACCCAAGCCAACACCGCCTTGCAACTCCTGCACACCACCAGTGAGGTGCTGGCGACTGCCGAGGACCCGCTGCAGGCTGCAAAACAGGTGCTGTCGCAGGCCTGCACTTTGTTGGAATGGGATGGCGCCCACTACTGGCAACACCATCTACCGACGGCAACCCTGCAATGTGCCGCGGGTTGGGCGATGAACCCCGCCGCCGATGCCTCCTGGCTGGCCGCGAGGGGCACAGCGGACCTGCCAGCGGGCGAAGATCTGCCGGGACGTGTGCTGTCCAGACGAGCGGCATACCACTGGCAGGACACCGCCAACAGCGAGCACTACCCGCGGCTTGCTACTGCCGGCGTACGCAGCGCTATTGCCGTGCCGGTGATGGCCCACGGCCGCTGTACCGGTGTGCTGGAGTTTTTTTCGCGATACCCGCGCCTTACAGATCTTTCGCTCGTCAATACCCTCACGGAAATCGGTGCCAAGCTGGGGCTATTCCTGGAACGACACACTGCCGCACAGGAACTGCGCCTCGCTAAAGAACAGGCCGATGCCGCCAACCATGCCAAGGGTCGATTTCTGGCCAATATGAGCCACGAAATCCGGACCCCCATGAACGGCATCATTGGTATGACCGAACTGACGCTGGACACGAACCTCGACCGCGAACAGCGCGAGTACCTTGATATCGTGCTCAAGTCAGCCGAAGCACTCTTGGTCATCCTCAATGACATTCTGGATTTCTCGAAGATTGACGCAGGCAAGCTGGAACTGGAGACGGTCGCTTTCACGCCCGTGACGTTGGCCGAAGAAGCGCTGCGGCCATTTCAGTTAAGAGCCAAACAGAAAGGCCTGCGCTTGCTGTTGAACACCGACCCCGGCATACCACCACTACTCCTCGGCGACCCCGGTCGCTTACGACAAGTCTTACTGAACTTGTTAAGCAATGGTCTGAAGTTCACGGAACGTGGCGAGGTACGGTTGCGTATTTCCATGGCACAAGCCACGCCATTTCATCAGCGACTGCAGTTCCAAGTCTGTGATACAGGCGCTGGCATACCACGCGAGAAGCTAGCGAGTATCTTCGAGGCGTTTCAGCAAGCGGATGCTTCGTTCACACGACTCCATGGCGGCACTGGGCTCGGCCTCACCATTTGCCAGCGACTGGTACGATTGATGGGCGGAGAACTGACCGTGGAAAGCACCCTTGGCCAAGGCAGCACCTTTGCTTTTTCCGTGAATTTCGAGCTTCCGCCACAGATTTCTCCGCCAGCGAAGGCCATGGCACAGGACCAGGCACCGGCCGAGGCAACAGGAAGGCAACGACGCATGCGAGTTCTGATCGCCGAAGACAGCGAAGTGAATCAGGTACTGGCGCTGGCTATGCTCGACAGCCTTGGCCACGAAGCGGTGGTTGCAGCGGACGGCGAAGCGGCCTTACGGGCACTGGCCCGTGGCACCTTCGACGCCGTGCTAATGGATGTTCAAATGCCCGTCCTCAGCGGTCTGGAGGCGACCCGTCAGTTCCGTGAGATGGAGGCGGGTTCAGGCTCGCGCTTGCCCATCATTGCCATGACCGCCAACGCCATGCAGGGCGACCGGGAGGCGTGCCTGGAGGCAGGCATGGACGGCTACCTCGCCAAGCCCATCCGGCGGCAGCAACTGGCAGAAGCACTGGACGCCGCAGACGCAAAAACCTTTCCGTTGCCAGGTCCTTTGACCACCGGGATGGCGCGCGTATTACCGTCGATACCGGCGCTTACGCTAGACACCACCGCCGGGACCACAACCGGCATCGACCTGGCAAAGGCACTGGCGATGATGGACGGCAAAACGCGCTATCTGGCGCGCATGGTGCAGGGTGGGCTTGAGGCGTTGCCCCGCGGCCTCGCAGAGGCAAAGCACCACCTAGCCGCCAGCGACTGGGGCGCCTTGGAGCACACGGCGCACGCCCTGAAGGGTTCGTTGGCAGCGCTGGTGGCCAAGCCCGCTGCGGGCAGCGCGCGCGCCTTGGAAGAGGCGGCGCGGCGCAACGAGCGCACTGCCGCTATCGCCGCTTTGGCAGCTCTGGAAACGCAAACGCGGGCATTGCTGCCCGCGTTGGAAGAAGCCTTGCGCCCCAACGGGCTGGCTTGTGAAAGCCAACCCGGGGCGCCGACCGCGCCGGAGGGCTAGCCCCCCGGGCGACCGTGAGGCATCACGTGCAGCCAGTATCGCCGTCCTTGAAGGAGACGGTGAGTTCAGGCTGGCCTTCGGCAGGCAGTTGAATGTCACGCTCGCAAATGGACGGGCCGGAGGCTAGCCGAACCTTGAACTCCCAAACGCCAGTTCCGAGCGGTTGGGAAGACTGCGCCTCACCGGCACAAGCGACCTCGCCCTCCTTGACCTGCTTCATGTCGATTTCCGTATAGAACATCTTCGTCGCCGACATGCTGCCCTGGCCGGGCGCTAGATTCTTGGGCGTCGCCTGCACCGACACGTGTTCGCACACACCGTCCTGAGTGACGGAGTCGATCTTGAATTGAGCGTGGATGAGCTTGTCGTCGCCACCCGAGCCGCCGCCGCAAGCACCCAGCATGAGCGCAGCCGCCACAGCCGCCGTACCAAACACGGCCTTGCGGGCCTGCGAAAGCGAAATCTGCATGAGTATCCCCTTGAAAAAACAGCACAAGGCCAAGTAATGCTCGGCAGCAGTAGGCTTAAAGCCCAGCCAGCGCCGCTCGCTGGATTCTAGCAGCAAGCCTGAACGAAACGCGCCCGACAGCGGTAACTGCCGGGCGCGGCGCAAAGGCGCGTCTGCTCGTCGTCCCCCCTCGGAGCCCATCCTGCGTGGAATGGAACCCTCCCTTTCTGCCAGTTTTCGCCCATTTTCGGAGCTAGGTCAATCCTGCACTGCAAAACAAAACGCAGGCGAAACAGTTGCTTGCATCACTTCCAAGGGGTTTCCAGCTCCCAAAGCAACGGTGCGTAACTGCGCAAGGCGTAAACACCAAAGCCCAGATGCCGGAAATGCCGACGCAAACGCCGCTCGTACCAATCACGCGGACGCAGGTGGACCCCGCGATCCGTACGCGAGGTATCTGCATTATTTTTCCAGTCCCCGGCGGTGAGCACGCTGAAATACAGCAAGCCGCGCGACAGGTGCGACAGCGAAGTAATGGCCCGCGCCGCTTCGCGGTCGGGCAGGTATTGCAGCACGTCGTGGCAGACCACGAGATCGAAGCCCTTGGTGTCGGTATAGCCCGGCAGGCTGCCTTGCACCCAGCCATACTTGCGGCACAGATATTCGCTGATCTCGAGCCCCACGTATTCCGCGCCCTTGAACTGCCGCCGCAGCGGCGTGCGCAACCAGCCCACACCGCAACCAGCATCGAGCAGGCGCTTCACGCGGAAACCACAGTAGTGCGCCACGCTACCGATAAGCGCTGCGAGCCGCGCCTGATCCTCCCGCGTGGCCACGCGCGTGGCCGGATTGGCGTAATAGCGCTTGAAGAAAGCGGCGTCGAAACGGTCATTGGCTATCATGCGGTGGGCCTACTCTGCGTTCCGGGCAACACTGCCATCGGGGCCGCCATGCTAACGTGAGGCCATGAAGCTGCGTACTGGTTCGTTACTGATCCCGTTGCTGCTGGGCACTCTGGCACTGGCGGCGGTGACCCATGCGGCCCCAGTCGCTGCTCCTGCTAAGCCTAGCGGCAGCACAGTCGTGGAAGAGGTGGTCAGTGGCCCCTTCAAAGATCTGAACTTGGTGAAGCAGGACATTCCACCGGTACTGGTGGACTTGAACGGCCAGCCCTATAACCCGCCTGAGGACGGCACCTGCCATGGCCTTGCCACCGAGGTGACGGCCCTGGACGCGGTGCTGGGGCCAGACCTCGATGTGCTGGCGCCGGCCGGAAAGTCCACCAGCAGCGCCGCAGCCAAGGCGCTGACTCAGGCCTCGCACAGTCTGGTGCCTTACCGCAGCTGGATACGCAAACTGAGCGGTGCGGAGAAACGCGCCGAGCGGCTGGCAGCGGCGCTGCTGACAGGCACGGCACGACGCGCCTTCCTGAAAGGGCTGGGGGTGGCGCAAGGCTGCGCGCCACCCGCCGCTCCTCTGCCGCGCGTGCCGGCCGTGGAGCCGGAACGCGCGCCCGCTCCTGGCGCTTAAAGCGCGCCGAAGCGGTACGTGGCGCTGATGCCGAAGGTGCGCGGCTTGGCGTAAACGCCGGCCACCACACCGGCGAACAACGAACTGTCGAAGGCATAAACGCGGTACTGCTCCTCGTTCACGTTGTCCACATACGCCGCCACATCCCAGCGACCATCGGCCGCCGTGTAGCCGGCGCGCGCATTGACGACGGTATAGGACGCCTCACGCTCGACCGGCGCACACAGCACGGTGAAACAGAACTTCGAGGAGTACTGCGCATCGGTTTGCACGAAGCCCACACCACCCAACAGCGGGAACTCATAGCGGGCCAAAGCATTCGCGGACATCGCCGGCGCCTGCGGCAGGTCGTGGTCCTCGATGGTGGCGAGGTCCGGCAACGGCACATCCTTCACGGTCGAATCCAGCGCCGACAGACCCAACTGCAATGTCAGGCCCTCCACCGGACGCGAAGCCAGCTCCACCTCTAGACCGGTTTCCTTGGCATCGAGGTTGATAACCGTCTGCACCGGACCGAACTGGGCGAAGGCCTGATAGTCGGAGTAGTTGTAGTGAAACGCGCTGACGTTGAGCGTGGTGGTTTCACCGAGGCGCGTCTTCACGCCGACCTCGAGGGCATTCAGCACCTCGGGCTTGAACGGAATGCCTTCCAAGAAGGCCTGCTCGTTCGGGTAAAACGGCGTGCCCGTGGAGAGTGTGAAGCCACCGCTCTTGCTGCCGCGGTTGTAGCTGGCGTACACCAGCGTGTCGTCGTTCAGCTTGTAGTCCAGCTCAAGGCGCGCCGTGACGCCTTCGAAAGTCTTCTTGGCGTCGTCAGGCGTAACGCTACTACCCGGGAATACCGGGAAGATGCGGTCCTGGTTGAAAATGATAGTGACCTGCGGCTGTCCGAGACCGGGAATGGGCGCGGCCGTTCCCAGATAGCTGCCCTCGCGCACATCGCGCCAGTAACGCAGACCGGTAATCAGCTTCCAGCTGTCGGCGAACTGCCACTCGTTCTGCGCGAAGGCCGCGTAGGAGGTGGTGTCCTGCGTCATGCTCACGTTCGGGTCGTAGTCGTAGAACGGGTCGGCAAACTTGCCAATGTAGTCACCCTTCACCTGCATGCCGAAAACACCGACCACCCACTGATGGCTGCCAGCCGTACCTGAGAGGTGCAGCTCTTGCGACACCTGGTCCAGCTCGCTGCCCTGATAGAAGTACACGCCGCCGTCCGGCGTGGAGTCGCCCCCTTCGGTGTAGAACTTGGTGCCGTGCTGGTAGTCGGTGATGGACACGAAGTCGAGGGCACCGAAGGAGCTTTCCACCTGCACTTTCGCACCGAAGATTTTCCGGTCGACGTAGGACGGCTCCGTCTCTGCAGTAGCCCAGGGGTTGCCACCGCGACTAGGCGAGATGGCGTCATTGCGGTAGCCGGTACCGGTCTGGCCGGGCCCCGTGCCCCAGAAGGCGCAAGACTGCGTGGGCAGCGTGAACTCGCCTTGGAAGCGATCGTTGGGGCAGGCGGCTTCATGCGAATAGAGACCGGCCTGGGTTTCCTTGTCGGCACGCAGATAGCGGAGGGTGAGGTTTACATCCGTCTGGTCGGAAGGCTGCCAAGCCAGCTGGCCACGAATAGCGTAGTGGTCGTTCGCACCGCGGTCGGGCACTCCCGTAACCACGGACTTCATATAGCCGCTGTCCTGGTTGCGCAGGAAGGCCAAACGACCCTGCAGCGTATCGGCGATGGGGCCGGAGATGGCGCCTTCGGCGATGAACTGGCTGAAGCGGCCGAGCGTGATGCCCGCATAGCCTTCCGCTTCGCGCGTGGGCTTCTTCGACACGAACTGAATGGAACCGCCCGTAGCGTTGCGCCCGAACAGCGTCCCCTGCGGACCGCGCAGCACTTCCACGCGGGCGAGGTCAAATACGGGGAAGCTGGCAAGGTTGATGGAACTGGAGTAGCTGTTGTCTTGGTAGACGGCTATCGGCGGTTCCTGCTGGTCGCCATAGTCGTTCTGCGAAACGCCGCGGATGTTGAACACCACCTGCGAAGAGGAGTAGGCATTCATCTTGAGGCTGGGCACGGCGCGCACGATGTCCGTGG
>CAIOHZ010000261.1 GCA_903858165.1 uncultured Pseudomonadota bacterium | reverse complement strand
TGGAGATGGTGATGCCTGGCGACAACATCAAGTTCGTCGTCGACCTCATCTCGCCCATCGCGATGGAAGAAGGCCTGCGCTTCGCCATCCGTGAAGGTGGCAAGACCGTCGGCGCCGGCGTCGTCTCGAAGATCGTCGCCTAAACAGCGGTAACGAGTAGAACCACAGCAACCTACCCGCGGTCGGGCTCTGTAACAGGGTCCGATCGGTAACGGGCGGCAGGCCCGGGCGTACCGCCCGGGATGCCGAAGCGACAGGAGAGGGCCTCACGGCCCGGCAACATGGCTAATCAGAATATCCGCATCCGCCTGAAGGCATTCGACCACCGTCTCATCGACACCTCGGCTCGCGAGATCGTCGAGACCGCCAAGCGCACGGGCGCCACGGTCCGTGGACCGGTCCCACTGCCGACTAAGATGGAACGCTTCACTGTGCTCGTTGCCCCCCACGGCGACAAGGACGCCCGTGACCAGTTCGAGATCCGCACCCACAAGCGGCTCATGGACATCCTGAACCCCACCGACAAGACGGTAGACGCGCTCATGAAGCTCGAACTGCCGGCTGGCGTTGACGTTCAGATCAAGCTCAACTGAGCCGTTCCATAAAAATAGTTGGAACGGGGCTTGCGTACTCCAAGGCTTTCGCCTAGAGTACGCGGCTCTTCGGGGCCCTTTGAACGGGTAACCCTCCCGGTACGTCGGTAACTGAGTTGCCGAAACCACCGGTAGGTCGGACAAGGTCCCCAGAGTCGTTTTGAGCAGGTTGTCGATCTCGCGGGTTTTCCGCGGTAAGGCTTCCTGAGGGAAACGGGTTCCGGTTGCCGCCTAGCGGGGCCGGGAAAACATAATTCAGCGCCGGCCAATTGCAGTCGGTGTGGTGGAGGGCAGTGCCCTGACGTCCGGTCCGCGAGAGCGGGGCGGTGCCAGTGGTTCTGTCTCATTAACGAGGAACAGGAAGATGAGTCTCGGTTTGGTAGGCCGCAAGCGCGGCATGACCCGAATCTTCACGCCGGCGGGTGAATCTATTCCCGTCACCGTGATTGAGGCGCTCCCCAACCGCGTTACGCAGGTTAAGACCAGCGAGACGGACGGTTACCGCGCCATCCAGGTCACCTGGGGCACTCGCCGTGCCTCCCGTGTCACGAAGGCCCAGCAGGGCCACTTCGCCAAGGCCGGTACGCCTCCTGGCGAGGCCAGCATGGAATTCCGTCTCGGCGTAGCCGAGGGTGAAGGCCTGCAGTCGGGCAGCGAGCTCAAGGTGGACCTGTTCGTCGTCGGCCAAGTGGTCGACGTCACGGGCACGACCATCGGCAAGGGTTTCGCCGGCACCATCAAGCGTCACAACTTCGCTGGTATGCCTGCTACCCACGGTGTCTCTGTGACCCATCGCGCCCCCGGTTCCATTGGCCAGCGTCAGACGCCGGGTCGTGTGTTCCAGGGCAAGCGTATGTCGGGCCACATGGGCGTCGACCGCGTCACCATTGAGAACCTCTCGATTGTCGAAGTGGACGCAGAGCGCAACCTACTCCTGGTGCGTGGTGCGGTCCCCGGCTCCGAAGGCGGTACGGTGATCGTTCGTCCCTCGGTGAAGGTTGCCGGTCAGGCGCGCCGTGTGCGCGTCGCCGCGACCAAGAAGTAATCCCAGGAACGCATCATGAAGCTCAATGTCATTGGCTCCGGAGCGGCAAGCTCCGAGGTGCAGGTGGACGACGCGACGTTTGGTCGCGAGTTCAACGAGTCCCTGGTTCACCAGGTTCTCGTCGCCTACCGCAACGCCGGCCGTGCCGGCACCAAAGCGCAGAAGACGCGCTCTGAAGTCAGCGGCGGCGGTCGCAAGCCCTGGAACCAGAAGGGCACGGGCAGTGCTCGCGCCGGTTCCATTCGTTCCCCCATTTGGGTGGGCGGCGGTCGTGCCTTTGCGGCGCGTCCCCGTGACTTCTCCCAGAAGGTCAACCGCAAGATGTATCGCGGCGCCATTAAGTCCATGCTCTCCGAGCTGGTCCGCGCCGATCGTCTCGTGGTCACGAACGCTGTGGAGCTGGAAAGCCCCAAGACGAAGCTGCTTCTCGCGCATCTTAAGGCCTTGGCCCTGCACGACGTGCTGGTCATTGTTGAGGCGTTCGAAGAGAAGTTGTTCCTCGCTGCCCGCAATCTGCCCCATGTGCAGGTAGCGACGGTAGCGGCCCTAGATCCCGTCACTCTGGCGCGGCACGAAAAGGTGCTCGTTACGGTTGGCGCGCTCAAGATGCTCGAGGAGAAGCTGGCATGATGAGCACCCTCAAAGTCAGCAAGGAACGCTTGATCAATCTGCTGGTGGCGCCGCACGTCTCTGAAAAGAGCGCCCGTGCTGCAGCGGCTAACCAGTATGTGTTCAAGGTTCTAACGGATGCCACCAAGCCGGAAATCAAGGCTGCGGTGGAATTCATGTTCAACGTCAAAGTGGCGTCTGTGAACGTGGTCAACCAGAACGGCAAGGAGAAGCGCTTCGGTCGCTTCGCCGGCCGTCGTAGCGACACGAAGAAGGCGTACGTCAGCTTGGCTGCCGGGCAGACGATCGACTTCGGCGGCGCTGAGCAGGCCTGAGGCAGCATCCATGGCACTCATCAAGATGAAGCCCACTTCGCCCGGCACACGATTCGTCGTGAAACCGGACCGCTCCCACCTGTACAAGGGGAGCTCGCTGCCGTCGTTGACGGTCAGCCAGAATTCGACGGGCGCCCGCAATAGCAGCGGTCGCCTGACGACCCGCCATAAGGGCGGTGGGCACAAGCACAAGTACCGTATCATCGACTTCAAGCGCGACAAGGACGGCGTTGCCGCCACCGTCGAACGCGTCGAGTACGACCCGAACCGCTCTGCGCACATTGCGCTGCTGTTGTACCGTGACGGCGAGCGTCGTTACATCTTGGCACCGGCCGGCATCAAGCCGGGCGATGAACTGGCCTCGGGTGCGGAAGCTCCCATCAAGGCCGGTAACGCCATGACGTTGCGGCACATCCCGGTCGGTAGCACGGTGCATAACATCGAGCTGAAGCCGGGCAAGGGCGGGCAAATTGCCCGCTCTGCTGGTACTTCCGCCCAGTTGGCTGCCCGCGAAGGCGGTAGCGCCCTGCTGCGGCTCAAGTCCGGTGAAATTCGTCGCGTGCACATCGACTGCCGCGCCACCATTGGTGAAGTCGGCAACGGCGAACACAACCTTCGCCAGTACGGCAAGGCCGGCGCCAAGCGTTGGAGGGGCATCCGCCCGACCGTGCGCGGCGTCGTCATGAACCCGGTCGACCACCCGCACGGTGGTGGCGAAGGTAAATCTGGTCAGGGTAACCCGCACCCGGTTTCTCCCTGGGGCTGGCAGACGAAGGGCAAGAAGACGCGCAGCAACAAGCGCACGGATTCTGCCATCGTTCAGCGGCGCAAGAAGAAGTAAGAGGAAACGACAGTGCCCCGTTCACTCAAGAAAGGTCCATTCGTGGACCACCACCTGGCCAAGAAGGTCCAGACGGCTGCCGAGAAGAACGACCGCCGCCCGATCAAGACTTGGTCGCGCCGCTCCGTCGTCCTTCCCGAGATGGTTGGCTTGACGATTGCCGTTCACAACGGTCGTCAGCACCTGCCTGTCCTCGTTTCCGAGAACATGGTTGGTCACAAGCTCGGCGAATTCGCCCCGACGCGTACGTTCAAGTCGCACGCTGGCGACCGCAAGGGTTCGGTGTAAGCCATGCAGGTCAAGGCAACGCTTAGCAACGCGCGCATCTCGCCCCAGAAGTGCCGTCTCGTCGCGGACATGGTCCGTGGCAAGCCGGTCGGCCAGGCGCTCAACATTCTGAAGTTCAGCCCCAAGAAGGGCGCTGCGCTCATCTATAAGGTGCTCTCGTCGGCTATTGCCAACGCTGAGCACAACGCGGGCGCGGACATCGACGAACTGTCGCTGTCGGCCATCGACATCGGCGAGGCGCCGGTTCTGAAGCGGTTTCATGCGCGTGCCAAGGGCCGCGGCAACCGCATCACGAAGCGCAACAGCCACATCATGGTCACTGTCGCCGACAAGGCACGGTAAGGACGCAAGGCAGTAACGATGGGCCAGAAAGTCAATCCAATCGGCATTCGTCTCGGCATCACGCGTGAGTGGTCCTCGCGCTGGTACGCCGGTTCGAAGTCCTTCGCGTCGAACGTCTACACGGATTTCCTCGTGCGCGACTACCTCAAGCGGAAGCTTGTGGAAGCATCGGTCAGCCGTATCAATATCGAGCGTGCCGCTCGTCGTGCCAACATCACTATCATGACCGCGCGTCCTGGTATGGTTATTGGCAAGAAGGGCGAGGACATCGAGAAGCTCCGTATCGAGACGGCGAAGATTCTCAAGATGGCCGTCCAAGACGTGCGCATCAACATCGGCGAGATCCGCAAGCCGGAGCTGGACAGCCAGCTGGTGGCTGAGGGTATCGCCCAGCAGATCGAGAAGCGCGTGATGTTCCGTCGTGCCATGAAGCGCGCCGTGCAGAACACCATGCGCAGTGGTGCACTGGGCATCAAGATCCGCTCGAGTGGTCGTCTGAACGGTGCCGAAATCGCCCGGACGGAGTGGTACCGCGAGGGTCGTATTCCCCTGCATACCTTCCGTGCGGATATCGATTACGGCCTAGCCGAAGCCCGTACTACGTACGGAATCATCGGCATCAAGGTCTGGATCTTCAAGGGCGAGGTCTTCAAGGACTCGTTCGACGAGGCCCAGGGTTCTGCTGATGCCGCGCCGTCTTCGGACGCGCAGCCGGCAGCCTGAGCGGAGTAACTCATCATGATGAGCCCAAAGCGAACCAAGTTCCGCAAGCAGTTCAAGGGTAACTGCAGCGGTACCGCACACCGCGGCAGCACTGTTAACTTCGGCGAATTCGCCTTGAAGTGCACGGGGCGAGGCCGCATGACCAGCCGCGAGATCGAGGCTGCCCGCCGTGCCATGACGCGTCACGTCAAGCGCGGCGGCCAGATCTGGATCCGCGTGTTCCCGGACGTGCCGGTGACGGCGAAGCCTCTCGAAGTCCGAATGGGCTCCGGTAAGGGCAACGTTGAGTACTGGGTGGCCAAGGTGCTGCCCGGCAAGATTCTGTTCGAGATGGAAGGCGTGCCCGAGGCGACCGCGCGTGAGGCTTTCCGCCTCGCCTCCGCGAAGCTCTCGCTGCCAACCATCTTCGTCAAGCGCACAGTGCGCTGAGGTGACGGTAATGGAAGCGAAGAATCTCCGCGAAAAAGATGTGGCCGGTCTCCAGGAAGAACTCCTGAAACTGCGCCGCGAGCAGTTCAACCTGCGCATGGCGCGTGCCGCCGGTCAGGCTGGCAAGCCGGACCAGATCAGCAAAGTTCGCAAGAACATTGCCAAGGTGAAGACCGTGCTGACCGAGAAGAAGCGCGTCGGGAGTGAAGTCTGATGACCGCAGAGAACACCGTGACTGCCGCCGTTGGTCATGAATTGACCGGCCGGGTTGTCAGCACCAAGATGGATAAGACCATCGCCGTGGCCATCGACCGCTTGGTAAAGCACTCCATGTACGGCAAGTACGTGCGTCGCACCACCAAGGTCCTCGCCCACGACGAAAACAACGAATGCCGTGAGGGTGACCTGGTCGCCATCGCGGAGTGCCGCCCGCTGTCGCGCCGCAAGAATTGGCGCCTCGTGCGGGTCCTTAAGTCGGCCGGCTGAGAAGGGAGCTAGAAAATGATCCAGACCCGAAGCCTCCTCGCCGCGGCTGACAACAGTGGCGCTCGCAGCCTCATGTGCATCAAGGTGCTCGGCGGCTCGAAGCGTCGTTACGCCTCGGTCGGCGACGTCATCAAGGTGTCCGTCAAGGACGCCATCCCCCGTGGCAAGGTGAAGAAAGGCGAGGTGTACGATGCCGTCGTCGTGCGCACCCGCGCTGGCGTCCGTCGTGCTGACGGTTCGCTTATTCGCTTCGATGGTAACGCCGCAGTGTTGCTGACTAGCAAGCTCGAGCCCATCGGCACCCGCATCTTCGGGCCAGTGACTCGTGAACTTCGCACCGCGCAGTTCATGAAGATCATCTCGCTCGCTCCCGAAGTGCTGTAAGGCACAAGGCAGGAAACGGCAATGAACAAGATCCGCAAGGGCGACAAGGTCGTTGTAACGACCGGTCGCGACAAGGGCCGCCAGGGCACCGTCATCCGCGTACAGGCGGATGACAAACTCCTGGTCGAGAATGTGAACATGGTGAAGAAGCACCAGAAGCCGAATCCGCAGGCCAACCAGGCCGGCGGCATCCTCCAGCGTGAGGCGCCGATCGCGGTGTCCAACGTGGCTCTGCTTAACCCGGCAACGGGCAAGGCTGACCGCGTCGGCGTCAAGGTTCTGGCGGACGGCCGCAAGGTCCGCTTCTTCAAGTCCAACGGCGAAGTCGTGGACGCCTAACGGCCACTGGGAAACTGAAATGAGCCGACTAAAGAAGCATTATACCGAGACGTTGCAACCCCAGCTCAAAGCGACGCTGGGCCTGAGCAACACCATGCAAGTGCCGCGGATCGAAAAGATCACGGTGAACATGGGCGTGGGCGAGGCTGTCAGCGACAAGAAGCTGCTCGAGAACGCCGTGGCGGACCTCACCAAGCTGACGGGCCAGAAGCCTCAGACGACCAAGTCGCGCAAGGCGATCGCGTCGTTCAAGCTGCGTGAAGGTTTGGCTATCGGCGCGCGGGTCACGCTGCGTGGCGCCCGCATGTATGAATTCCTGGACCGCCTCATCACTATCGCAATGCCCCGCATCCGCGACTTCCGTGGTGTGAGCCCCCGTTCCTTCGACGGCCGTGGTAACTACAACTTCGGTGTGAAGGAACAAATCATCTTCCCCGAGATCCAGTACGACCAGGTCGACAAGATCCGCGGTATGGACATCACGATCACCACGACTGCCATGGACGATAAGTCCGGTCGTGCGTTGCTCGAGGCGTTCAATTTCCCGTTCCGCAAGTGAGGCGCTGACAAATGGCCAAGACCAGCATGTTGATGCGCGAAAAGAAGCGCGCCGCCCTTGCCAAGCAGCATGGCGCCAAGCGCGTGAAGCTGAAGGCACTGATCGCCGACCAAACCGCCGATCCGGACGCGAAGGCAGCTGCCGTCGTTGCCTTGGCGAAGTTGCCGCGCGACAGCAGCCCTAGTCGTAAGCGCAATCGTTGCGCTATCACCGGCCGCCCGCGCGGTGTCTATCGCAAGTTCGGCCTCGGCCGTACCAAGCTGCGTGAGGCAACCATGCGGGGCGAAATCCCCGGCCTCTCGAAAGCGAGCTGGTAAGGAGCGCTTGAAATGAGCATGACTGATCCTATTGCCGACTTCCTCACTCGCATCCGTAACGCGCAAGCGGCGGGCCATGTTGAGGTGAAGTGCGGTGCATCGAACATCAAGAACGCCATCGCCAAGGTGCTGGCGGACGAAGGCTACGTCGGTGGTTTCTCCGTCGAGGCGCAGGGCGCCAAGTCGGTACTGTCGGTGCAGCTGAAGTATCACCACGGCCGTCCGGTCATTGAGCGCATCGAGCGCGTCTCCCGCCCCGGCCTTCGTGCCTACCGCGGTAAGGGCGCACTCCCCAAGGTGCTCGGTGGACTCGGTGTCGCCATCGTCTCGACGTCTCAGGGCGTCATGACGGACCGTCAGGCTCGCGCCGGTGGTCACGGCGGCGAAGTCCTCTGCGTTGTCAGCTAATACCAGCAGGGAATAACAGATCATGTCCCGCGTAGCCAAGAAGCCTGTCAACCTGCCCGAAGGTGTCACCGTCACGGTCGATGCCGGCAGCGTGACGGTCAAGGGTGCCAAGGGCACCCTCTCGCTCCCTCTCGCCGAAGGCGTGTTGGTGGAGCAGGTCGATAAGGCCATTAACGTCAAGCTGGCCGAAGGAGCTGCCGCCCAGGCAGCCAAGGCTGGCAGCACGCGTGCGCACCTCGCCAATATGGTCGAGGGCGTCACCAAGGGTTTCGAGCGGAAGCTTGAACTCGTGGGCGTGGGCTACCGTGCGGCAGTTCAGGGCAAGTCTCTGAATCTGACGCTCGGCTTCTCCCACCCGGTGGTTTACCCGGTGCCGGAAGGCATCGAGATCGCGACTCCGACTCAGACGGAGATCCTGATCAAGGGTATCAATCGCCAGCAGGTGGGCCAGGTGGCCGCCGAGATTCGCGCGTACCGTTCTCCGGAGCCCTACAAGGGCAAGGGCGTGCGCTACTCGGGCGAGCGCATCGAGCTCAAGGAAGCCAAGAAGAAGTAAGCCATGAAGAAAACTATCAACAAAAAGGGCATTCGGCTCCGCCGCGCGGTTCGTACCCGCGCCAAGATCAAGGAGTTGGAGGTCGCCCGCCTCACTGTGCACCGTACTCCGCGGCACATCTATGCTCAGGTCATCGCGGCCGAGGGCGGCAAGGTGCTGGCTACGGCCTCCACGGTTCAGGGCGATATCGCCAAGGGCCTCGAGGGTACGGGCAATGTCGCCGCTGCTGCTGCGGTGGGCAAGGCTATCGCCGAACGTGCCAAGGCCGCTGGCGTCAGCCAAGTTGCCTTTGACCGCTCGGGCTTCCTGTATCACGGTCGCATCAAGGCGCTGGCTGATGCCGCCCGTGAAGCGGGTCTTGAGTTCTAAGAGATTCCGGTAACGACCGGGCGGGGTCAGACCCCGTCCTCGTGACGCAAAAGGATTGAACATGGCTAGGGTTGAAAAGGCTGCACCAGCTGACGACATGATCGAGAAGCTGGTTGCCGTGAACCGCACCTCGAAGACCGTCAAGGGCGGTCGTCAGTTCAGCTTCACCGCGTTGACTGTGGTTGGCGACGGCGCAGGTCGCGTCGGCTTCGGCTACGGCAAGGCCCGTGAAGTTCCTACGGCTATCGCGAAGGCGATGCAGGCCGCGCGGAAGAACATGGTCAACGTGCCGTTGCGCGAGGATAGCTTGCATTACGCAGTGAAGGGCCGTCATGGCACCACGCGCGTCTACATGCAGCCTGCCTCGGGCGGTACGGGCGTCATCGCGGGCGGCGGCATGCGTGCCGTGTTCGAATGCGCCGGTGTACGCAACGTGCTCGCCAAGAGCTACGGGTCGCGTAACGCCATCAACGTCGTTCGTGCCACTTTCGATGCGCTCCAGCGCGTCCAGTCGCCGGGCGAGATTGCTGCCAAGCGTGGCAAGTCGGTCGAGGACATCCTCCGCTAAGACCTGCTGCCAAGCAGGTCCCAACGAGGACGAGGAGTAGCGAACATGAGCACCCCCATGATTAAGGTCACCCTGAAGCGCAGCGTATCTGGCCAGTTGGCGAATATTCGCCAGTCGGTCCATGGCCTCGGTTTGCGCCGTATCGGTCACAGCCGTATGGTCATCGACACCCCTGCCAACCGCGGCATGGTGAAGACCGCCGAGCATCTGCTCGTCGTCGAGCCGGCTTGAAGCCCAAGCTACAGGAACACGTACCATGAAGCTCAATGACATGTCGCCCGCACCGGGCAGCAAAAAGACCAAGCTCCGCGTCGGCCGTGGTGCGTCCGCTGGCCAGGGCAAGACCTGCGGCCGCGGCCACAAGGGCCAGCGAGCACGCAAGGGTGGCTATCACAAGGTTGGCTTCGAAGGCGGCCAGATGCCGCTGCAGCGCCGTCTCCCGAAGACCGGCTTCCGGTCGGCCATGAAGGCAACGCGCGGCGAAGTCACTCTCACTGAGATCGGCAAGCTCGGCTTGGCCGAGGTCGACTTGGCAGCGCTCATCGCCGCCAGCCTCGTGCCTTACACCGTCGAGCGCTGCAAGGTGGTGCTGTCCGGTGCCATCAGCACGGCCGTGGTGCTGAAGGGCATTCTGGCAACGAAGGGTGCCCGCGCTGCCATTGAGGCAGCCGGCGGCCGCGTCGAATAAACAACCGAACGGAACAGGAATAACAGATCGTGGCAAATGCCGCAGCAACGCTTGGTGATGCAGCACGTTTGACGGAAGTCCGTCAGCGCGTGCTGTTCTTGCTGGGTGGCCTGATCGTGTTTCGCATCGGGAGCTTCATCCCGACGCCTGGCATCGATCCGGTGGCGCTGGCCCGTTTCTTTGAAGAGCAGTCGGGCACTATTCTGGGCCTGTTCAACATGTTCTCGGGCGGAGCCCTGTCGCGTCTGTCGTTGTTCGCGTTGGGTGTCATGCCCTATATTTCGGCGTCCATCATCATTCAGATGGTGGCAGTGGTTTATCCTCCATGGATGGAATGGCGTAAGGAAGGCGAGTCGGGTCGTCGCAAGATGACCGAGATGACTCGGTATTCCACGGTCGCTCTGGCGACTTTTCAGGCCTTCGGTGCGTCCTGGGCGTTCCAAAACCAAGGTTTGGTACTCAACCCCGGCTTCCAGTTTTTGTTCGTGGCGACCGTGACTTTAGTTACCGGAACTCTGTTCCTGATGTGGCTGGGTGAGCAGATTACCGAGCGCGGCATTGGCAACGGCATCTCCATGATTATTCTCGCGGGCATCGTGGCTGGCCTGCCGAGCGCGCTGGGCAGTACGTTTGGGCAAGTCAGCAGCGGCGAGATGAATGGTGCGTTCGCTATCCTTTTGCTGGTGATGGTCGCGGCGGTCACCTTCTTTGTGGTGTTCGTCGAACGTGGCCAGCGCCGCATTGCGGTGAACTACGCCAAGCGCATGGTTGGTCGCCGGGTCATGCAGGGTCAGGCTACGCACTTGCCCTTCAAGATGAACATGTCGGGCGTTATCCCGCCTATTTTTGCGTCGTCTTTGCTGCTGTTCCCGGCGACGCTCGCCAGTTTCGCTGGTACGGGGGACAGTTGGCACGCGCGGGCTTTGCAGAATGCGTCGGCGGCGTTGGGCTACGGCCAGCCCTTGCACATCCTGCTGTACGCCGTTCTCATCATGTTCTTCTGTTTCTTCTACACGGGCCTGGTTTTCAATGCCCGTGAAACCGCGGACAACCTGAAGAAGGCCGGCGCCTTCATCCCGGGTATCCGTCCTGGCCAGCACACCGGTGAGTACATCGACAAGGTACTCACGCGGCTGACGCTGTGGGGAGCGCTGTATATCGTCGGCGTGTGCCTCTTGCCGGAATTACTTATTTCCTTCGGTAACGTTCCGTTCTACTTCGGTGGTACGTCGTTGCTAATCATCGTAGTGGTGGTTATGGACTTCATGGCGCAGCTTCAGGCGCACCTGATGTCCCACCAGTACGAGGGCCTCATGAAGAAGGCCAGTCTGCGGGGCAACCCGCGGCCTGCTGGCCTGAACCGCTGACGCGGCACCGTTTTCCAGGAGACACCCGTGAAAGTCCGTCCATCAGTCAAGAAGATCTGCAAAAACTGCAAGGTGGTCCGCCGTCGCGGTATCGTCTACATCATCTGCTCCGACGCTCGCCACAAGCAGCGCCAGGGTTGATTGCAGCCAACGCATTGAAGTAGTAGGCATTTTTTAGTATACTGCCGCGCTTTTCCCGCGGCACTAGGCATCCGGAGCAGACATGGCACGCATCGCCGGGATTAATATCCCGATGAATAAGCACATCGTAATTGGCCTGACGCACGTCTTCGGCATTGGCCGTCCGACGTCTCGGGTTATTTGCGCGGCCGCCGGTGTGGCGCCCACCACCAAGACCAAGGACCTCACTGAGGCCGAAGTCGGTGCGCTCCGCGCACAGGTGGCGAAGCTGACCGTCGAGGGTGACCTCCGTCGTGAGGTTTCCATGAACATCAAGCGGCTCATGGACCTCGGTTGCTACCGTGGCATGCGTCATCGCCGTGGTCTGCCGCTCCGCGGCCAGCGCACGCGCACCAATGCGCGTTCGCGCAAGGGCCCGCGCAAGCAGGCCGTCAAGCTCAACAGCCAAGTCGGCAAGTAACCGACGCGGCAATAGGAAGGGTTAGGCAATGGCTGAGCAGAAGCAGGGCAACAAGCCCCAGCGCAAGAAGGTACGTCGGCAAGTGTCGGACGGCATCGCCCACGTGCATGCGTCGTTCAACAACACCGTCATCACCATCACCGATCGTCAGGGCAATACCCTGTCGTGGGCGACTTCCGGCGGCTGCGGCTTCCGCGGTTCCCGCAAGAGCACCCCGTTCGCGGCCCAGGTCGCGGCCGAGAAGGCCGGCGTTGCTTCGCAGGAATATGGCCTGCGTACCGTTGAAGTTCGCGTCAAGGGCCCCGGCCCTGGTCGCGAGTCTGCGGTGCGCGCGCTCAACGCTGCCGGCCTCAAGGTTACGTCCATTAGCGACGTCACCCCCATCCCGCACAACGGCTGCCGCCCGTCCAAGAAGCGGCGCGTCTAAGGAATATCACGATGGCTCGTTATCTCGGCCCCAAGTGCAAGCTCTCGCGTCGCGAGGGTACTGACCTCTTTCTCAAGAGCGGCGTTAAGTCGCTCGAGTCTAAGTGCAAGCTCGAAGTGCCGCCGGGCGGCATTAAGGGCGAGCGCCGCCAGCGTACGTCTGACTACGGCCTGCAGCTTCGCGAGAAGCAGAAGCTGCGCCGCATGTACGGTGTGCTGGAAACCCAGTTCCGTAACTATTACCACAAGGCGGCCGGTCGTCCGGGCGCTACAGGCGAGAACCTCCTGAAATTTCTGGAGCGTCGTCTGGATAACGTGGTGTACCGCATGGGTTTCGCTTCTACCCGCGCCGAGGCCCGCCAGTTGGTGAGCCACAAGGGCGTGCTGGTGAATAGCAAGCCCGTCAATGTGCCGAGCTACCAGTGCAGCGCTGGTGACACGGTAGAGATCCGTGAGAAGTCGAAGGCCCAGGTTCGCATCCAGAGTGCCCTGCAGATTTCGGCTCAGGTTGGCCGCCCCGATTGGGTGGAGGTCGACGAGAAAAAGCTTTCCGGCTTGCTGAAGAGCGTGCCTGAGCGCAACGAGATCCTGCCGGACATCAACGAGAACCTGGTCGTCGAGTTGTACTCGAAGTAATCGAGCGGCTGCACGAGCGACCGGTTTCACGACTGATACGTCGAATATAAAGGGACAGACCCCATGCATGGATCCGTCAGCGATTTTCAGAGGGCCGGCCTGAAGCTGGAACTCACCGCCCCGAACGAGGCTAAGGCCACTATCGGCCCTCTCGAGCGTGGTTTTGGCCATACTCTTGGCGCAGCTTTGCGGCGCGTGCTGCTCTCGTCGATGCCCGGTGCTGCCATCACCGAGGCGCATATCGATGGCGTGCTTCACGAGTACACCACGATCGACGGCGTCCAAGAGGACGTGGTCGAACTCATGTTGAACTTGAAGCAAGTGGCCCTCAAACTCCACAACCGTGACAGCGCCGAGGTCCGTTTGCGGAAGAAGGGCCCCGGCCCGGTCACCGCTGGTGACATCGAGCACGACCATACGGTTGAGGTGGTCAACAAGGACCTCGTCATTGCCACGCTGACCAAGCCCACCGAGATCAGCATGACGCTGAAGATCGAGCGCGGCCGCGGTTATCGTCCGGCAACGGCCCCGGTGTTCGAAGAGCAGACCCGCCCTATCGGCAGCCTGCGATTGGATGCCTCCTTCAGCCCGATGCGTCGCGTTACGTACTCGGTCGACGCTACGCGCGTTGGCCAGCGTACGGACCTCGACAGCCTGGTCGTCACCATCGAGACCAACGGCACCATCGACGCAGAAGACGCTATCCGCCGTGCCGGTTCCATTCTCAAGGACCAGTTGGCTGTGTTCGCAGACTTCGACAGTGGCGCGTCCACTGGCGATGGCTCGGGCTCGTCGTCCAGCACTCCCCACATCGACCCGGTGCTGCTGCGTCCGGTCGACGAATTGGAGCTCACTGTGCGTTCGGCAAACTGCCTGAAGGCCGAGAACATCCACTATATCGGCGACCTGGTGCAGCGCACCGAGGTCGAGCTGCTCCGTACGCCGAATCTCGGCAAGAAGTCGCTCACCGAGATAAAGGAAGTCCTCGAAAGCCGTGGCTTGACCCTCGGCATGCGCCTCGAAGGTTGGCCGCCGGCCCAGCTGCGTCGCGACGAAGAGTTCAAGGCGCTCTGAGAGTAGCCTCCTAGTAAACACGGCTCGTTCATGCCGCCCCTTTGGGGTGGCGGGGCGGGCGACCAACGGAACCTAAGTACCATGCGTCACCAACTCTCCGGTCGTCAGCTGTCTCGCAACAGCTCCCACCGCCACGCCCTGATGCGCAACTTGTGCATCGCCCTGCTGCGTTTCGAGACCATCCGCACCACCGTGGCTAAGGCCAAGGAACTGCGTCGAGTGGTTGAGCCCATCATCAATAGCGGCAAGGTGGACTCCGAGGCGGCGCGCCGCCGGGCGTTCGCCAAGCTGCGTGATGCTGAACTCGTCACCAAGCTGTTCGAGGACTTGGGTCCCCGTTTCAAGGATCGTCAGGGCGGTTACACCCGCATCCTGCGTCTTGAGGACCGGTCGGGTGACGCTGCTCCGATGGCCCTGATGTTGCTGACGGAAGCCCCGAAGGCCGTCGAGGCTGCTGCTGCAGCCCCCGCCAAGAAGCCGCGTGCTCGTAAGGTCAAGGCCGAAGGCGAAGCTGCGGCGCCGAAGCGCAAGCGCGCCGCCGCCTAAGCTGGGTGGTTGGCGCTGTCGGCCGTCTCCTTTGGGGCTGCTGAACTGCGCTAGGTAGCGGGGTTCTCCGTTACCTTCCTAGAAAGGGCCGGCTCTGCCGGCCTTTTCGCGTTTGGGCTACCGTGCCATCGTAGTTGCGCAACTAGCCCTTTAGGGAGGATGCTCAGCTCTGCCAGCTTAGGGAATCACTTCCTGGCGGCATCTTAAGGAGGCTTCACATGCGTTTTGTAGACGAATTCAAGGCTTTCGCCATGCGGGGCAATGTCATTGACCTGGCGGTCGGTGTCGTCATCGGTGCCGCTTTCGGCAAAATCGTGTCGGCGTTGGTAGACGCTATCGTCATGCCGGCGCTGGGTATGGTCACCAGCGGGCAGAATTTTAGTGAACTGGCGCTTACGTTAGGGGTCGACGCCAAAGGCGCGCCGGTACTGTTGAAATACGGGGTGTTCCTGCAGTCCGTCGTCGACTTCCTGCTCGTAGCGTTGGTCATCTTCTTGGCGGTGAAGGCGATTAACCGGTTGGTGGCGCCGCCCGCCGCGCCGACGGCCGCTGCCGCTCCGCCACCTCCGCCAGCGCCAACGCGGGAAGAGCAACTGCTGACGGAAATACGCGATTTGTTGCGCCAACGCTGAGTCGGCAGCAACGAGGTTAGACCAACGCCGCCGCTCAGCACCTCGGTCGAATACCCGAGGAACTTGGGCGGCGGCTTTCGATGTCCGTCGCTTCAGCCGAGAGAGGCGAATGCCTCGCGCGTGAGATTCACGGCGCCCTGGGCGGTTGCCACGACGTTGTCCTCGATACGGACGCCACCATAAGGGCGCAGGGCCTCTACCCGTTCCCAGACGATGTCGCGGCCGCGGCCGTCTGCCTGCGCATTCTTCAGCAACAGGTCGATGAAGTAGATGCCCGGCTCAATGGTAACCACAGCCCCTTCGGTGAGGGTGCGCGTCAGGCGGAGGTAGGGGTGGCCTGAAGGGCGTTCAAGCGTGCCCCCCTCCGGTGCGGCCTGAAAACCGCCGACGTCATGCACTTGCAGACCGAGTGGGTGCCCGATGCCGTGCGGAAAAAACACACTGGAAAGCCCAGTAGCGACCGCGGACTCCGGCGTGCCGCGGATGATGCCGGCCTCACCGAGTAGTTGCGCCAAGCGTAGGTGGGCATCGAGGTGTATCTCCGGGTAATGCTTGCCTGGCACTACTTGGGCGCACAACGCGAGTTCTAGCTCTTCCATCGCCGTGACTAAGTCAGCAAACGCACCGGCCGTCGCAGCAGTGGTGCGGGTGATGTCGCTGGCGTAACCCCGGCACTGCGCACCCGCGTCGATCAGTAAGGACAGGTGCGCCGCTGGAAGGTGCGTGGAAAGGTCCGTGTAATGAAGGATGGCGCCACCCTCGTTAAGCGCGATGATGTTCGGGTAGGGCAGTTCCTCTTCGCGGTGGCCCGTGGCAGCGAGATACGCCAAGTGGATGGCATATTCGCTTTGGCCAGCGCGGAACGCCGCTACGGCCGCCCGGTGTGCCAGTGCGCCCTTGTGGTTCGCAACGCGCATGCAGGCAATTTCGTACGGGGTCTTGGCCAGTCGGCTGTAGTGCATCCGGTTAAGCAGTGGCTCTGGGTTCACTGTCATCCCCCAGTGCTCGAGTCCGGCATGCACCTCGCCAAGGTAGCCTGTGCGTCCTTGGCCAGGCAGGTGATGCCTTGCTTCCGCGGCGGCACGGGTGACTCTGACCTCGAAGTTGTCTAGCCAAGCGCCGGTCGGCAAGGCCGGGGGCTTGTGCCAGTAATCTTCTGGCTGCATGAAGATTAAGAGCGGTTTTTTACCCGGGGTAAAAGCAACGAAGGAATTGGGTGCGTCCAGTATTGGCGCCCACTGACGGAACAGCGGATTGGATTTGAACGGGTACGGCTGATCGTCCAGAAACTGGAAGTGCAGGCTGCCTGCGCCAACCAACAGGGAATCCAGTCCGCAGGCCGCCAAGGTCTGCGCCGTACCGGCTTGGAGGGTAGCCAGATGGGCTGGAAACAAGGCGTCTAGCTCGGCGGCGGCATAGGGCGGGGGGTTCTTCACGGGCAACTCCGAAGGCGGTGAGCCGCGGAACCCCGTTTTTGGGTTGCTCCACGACCTCAGTCCGGCATGAATGATGTGCGAACAATACCGTGCTGGAGGGTTTGTGACATAAAAAACGCGTTCTGAACGTTGATTCCGTTTGCTATCCGCGAAAAAGTCTCTACAATCTTCTCCCGTACAGGAAGGCTGGCGTTCCAACAAGAGCCCTACTGCACAGAAAAGATCTTTCCTACACCTGAAACGTTTTGGGGTACATCTGATGAACGCGAAGATCGCACTGAGCGCTGCTGCGCTTGCGCTGGTTCTCGCCGCTTGCGGCGCGAAGGAAGAGGCTGCTCCGGCTGAGGCTCCGGCCGCTGCTGAGGCACCGGCTGCTGCACCGGCTGACGCCGCTGCTGCACCGGCTGATGCCGCTGCTGCTCCGGCCGAGGCGCCGAAGCAGTAATCAACGCCTCGTGCGTTGATTGCCGAAGGCCGGGCAGGGTAACTTGCTCGGCCTTTTTCGTTTCTGGGCCGCGAATGGAAGTGGGCCGCTGTGACCGTGACACTGCGCGATGCCCGTCCTTCTGCTGAAGACCGGGCTTGGATCTCTCGGCACTATCCCGAGTACGTAAACGAACTGGCGATGCGTATCAGTGGCACTGCCGCGCCTTTTCCGGTGGATGCCGAGCACGGTAACCGCCAGCCTGAATGGCTGCTGCGCTGGTTCCGCGACGACCGAACCCACCCGTTACTAATTCTCAGTGCTGGCCAGCCGGCCGGCTTTGCGCTGGTGGCCCGCCCGCTCCAGGCGACCGCTGCCACCCAGCCTGTAGTGCACGAAATGGCTGAGTTCTTCATTCGCACCCCGCACCGACGTCGGGGAGTGGGCGCGGAAGCCGCTGGCCTCATTTTTCGCCGTTTCGGCGGGGACTGGCGGGTATCAGAGGCCTACCGCAACACACCGGCGGTCGTGTTTTGGCGCCGTGTCATCAGTGCTTTCACCAGCGGTGTTTACACGGAGCGCCTGGTGGATGGCGACGTCCGGCATGCCTTTAGCACGCCGGCCCGTCCCGCTGGAAAGCCAGCAGCCTGAAGGCTAGGCCCCGCGCTGCAGCAGGGGCTGCAGGTAGTGGCCAGTGTAGGAGCTGGCGTGCGCGCCCACAGTCTCGGGCGTTCCTTCCACCAAGATACGTCCTCCTCCTTCGCCGCCTTCTGGCCCCAGATCGATGATCCAGTCCGCGGTCTTGATGACATCGAGGTTGTGCTCGATGACGACGACGGTGTTGCCCTCGTCGCGCAAGCGGTGCAGTACTTTCAGGAGTTGTGCGATGTCATGGAAGTGCAGACCGGTGGTCGGTTCGTCCAAGATGTAGAGCGTCCTGCCGGTAGAGCGCTTCGAAAGTTCCTTGGACAGTTTTACGCGCTGTGCCTCGCCACCGGAAAGGGTGGTGGCGTTTTGGCCCAGACGCACATAGGAAAGTCCGACGTCGAGCAAGGTCTGTAGCTTGCTGGCCACGGTGGGAACGGCACTGAAGAACTGCGCTGCGTCCTCGATGGTCATCTCCAGCACTTCGTTGATGTTCTTGCCTTTGTAACGAACCTCGAGCGTCTCGCGGTTGTAACGGCGGCCCTGACAGATGTCGCAAGGGACATAAACGTCGGGAAGGAAGTGCATTTCCACCTGCAACACGCCATCGCCTTGGCAAGCCTCGCAGCGCCCGCCCTTGACGTTGAAGCTGAAGCGGCCCGGTTCGTAACCCCGCGCGCGCGCCTCGGGAACGCCCGAAAACATTTCTCGAATGGGCGTGAACAGACCGGTGTAGGTGGCGGGGTTCGAGCGCGGTGTGCGGCCGATGGGTGACTGGTCGATGTCGATGACACGGTCGATATGCTCGAGGCCTTCGACGCGGTCGCAAGGCGCGGGGTCCGCGGTGCTCTCGTTTAGTTTCACGGACACCTGACGCAGCAGGGTGTCGTTCACCAGCGTGCTCTTGCCACTGCCCGATACACCGGTAACGCAGGTCATGATGCCGATGGGGAAAGACGTGGTAACGCCTTTCAAGTTGTTGCCGGTGGCATTCACTACTTTGATTTGTCGCTTGGGGTCGCGAGCACGGCGGCGCTTGGGGACCTCGATGGCAAGGCGGCCGGAGAGATATTGGCCGGTGAGCGAATCCGGGTGGGCGGCAACTTCCGCGGGCGTACCTTCAGCGACGATGCGCCCGCCATGGACGCCGGCGCCGGGCCCCAAGTCCACCACGTAGTCGCTCTGGCGGATGGCGTCTTCGTCATGCTCCACCATGATGACGGTGTTGCCGAGATTCTTCAGACGCGTGAGGGTATCGAGCAGGCGCTGGTTGTCGCGCTGATGCAGGCCGATGCTGGGTTCGTCAAGGATGTACAGAACCCCCACGAGGCCGCTGCCCACCTGCGAGGCAAGACGGATGCGCTGCGCCTCGCCACCGGACAGGGTTTCCGCACTGCGGTCGAGCGAGAGATAGTCGAGGCCCACGTCCACGAGGAAGCCAAGCCGGTCGCCGACTTCCTTCACTACCTTGGCGGCAATCTCGCCACGCCAGCCATCCAGATGCAGTTCGCGGAAGAACTTCAGCGCTTTGCCTACGGCCAGGCGCGAGATGTCTGGCAGGGCTTTGTCCGCCACGAACACGTGGCGCGCCGCGCGGTTCAGGCGGGTGCCGTTGCATTCGGGGCAGGGCTTGCTGCCGATGTACTTGGAAAGCTCCTCGCGGACGGTCTGCGACTCGGTTTCTTTGTAGCGCCGCTCCAGGTTCGGGAGTATCCCCTCGAACGGGTGGCGCCGGCGCTGGGTGCCGCCGCGACCGTCGAAGTAGCGGAATTCGATGCTTTCTTCGCCGCTGCCGTAGAGCAGGATCTGCTGGTCCTTGGCGGCTAGTTCGCGCCAAGCTGTCTCGACGTCGAACTTGAAATGCCGTGCCAGACTTTGCACCAACTGAAAGTAGTAGGCGTTGCGACGGTCCCAACCGCGCACTGCGCCACCCGCCAGCGACAGCGACGGATTAACGATCAGGCGCACTGGGTCGAAGAACTGCTTCACGCCCAGGCCATCACAATTCGCGCAGGCACCGCTCGGGTTGTTGAACGAGAACAGACGCGGCTCGAGCTCTTGCAGCGAGTAGCCGCATTCGGCGCAAGCGAACTTGTCGGAGAAGGTTAGTTCCGGCTGGCTGTCATCCATCCAGGCGATACGTGCCACGCCTTCGCCGAGCTTGAGCGCCGTCTCGAAGGACTCGGCCAGGCGCTGTGCCAAGTCGCTGCGGACCTTGAAGCGGTCCACTACCGCGTCGATGGAATGCTTGCGGCGCAAGTCGAGCTTTGGCGGCTCTTCCAATTCCACCACCTTGCCGTCGATGCGTGCGCGCACGAAACCGCGGCTGCGCAGATCTTCCATGATGTCGCGGTGCTCCCCCTTGCGCTCTTTCACCACGGGGGCTAACAGCAGCAGGGCGGTGCCCTCGGGTAGCGCCAACACATGGTCGACCATTTGGCTGACGGTCTGCGCAGCGAGATCCACGTGGTGGTCCGGGCAGCGCGGCGTGCCGGCGCGCGCAAACAGCAGACGCAGGTAGTCGTGAATTTCGGTGACGGTGCCGACGGTGGAGCGCGGGTTGTGGCTAGTGCTTTTCTGCTCGATGGAGATAGCTGGCGACAAACCTTCGATGCTGTCGACGTCGGGCTTTTCCATCATGGACAGAAACTGCCGGGCGTAGGCCGACAAGCTCTCTACGTAGCGGCGTTGGCCTTCTGCGTAGAGGGTGTCGAAGGCCAGCGAACTCTTGCCCGAACCGGACAGACCGGTGAACACGATGATCTTGTCGCGCGGCAGGGTAAGGTCGACGTTCCGCAGATTGTGGGTGCGGGCGCCGCGAATGCGCAGGGTATGCATGAGGCAGGTGCTCGAGGGCGAATCCGCTAAGATACCGCCGCCGCGGCCACTGCCGCAAACTCGTTGATTGCAGGCTGCCCATGTCCAGTACCGCCCTTAGCCTCTTGCCTGCCGAACGGCGCGCCGTTCTGGCGCTGGGAACCATCTATGCGACGCGGATGCTGGCCTTGTTTGGGGTGCTCCCGGTGATGGTGCTATACGCTTCCGGCCTGCCGGGAGCGACACCCTTAGGCATCGGTCTCGCCTTGGGGGCCTACGGACTGACGCAGGCCTTGCTGCAAATTCCGGTGGGGCGTTGGTCCGACCGTATCGGTCGCCATCCAGTCATCGCCTTGGGGCTTGGCTTGTTCGCCATCGGTTCGGTGGTGGGTGCACTGGCGCCGCATTCCCGCTATCCGCTGTGGTGGGTCATTGCCGGCCGTGCCATTCAGGGCGCCGGAGCCATTTCCGGTCCCACCACGGCCTTGCTGGCCGATCTTACCCGCACCGAGGTGCGCACCCGCGCGATGGCCTTCATCGGCATTTCTATCGGCTTGTGCTTCATCGTTTCGCTGCTCGGGGCACCGGTCTTGGCTGCCCACGTGGGCGTGCCGGGTCTGTTTTGGGGTATGGCGCTGCTGGCCGTCATCGGCTTGCTGGTCCTGCATTTTTTCGTGCCGCGCCCGGTCCAGACGCCGCGTCAGGCGGGCGTGGCGGAAGAAACGGGTGAATTGCTCTGGCCCTGGCACCTGAGCATGTTCTGCCTGCATGCCATCCTGACTGCGACTTTCGTCGGCGTGCCTCTGGCCCTGCGCGATCTGCTCGCCTTGCCGCAGGCCAGTCACTGGCAGGTTTATCTCCCGGTGTTCCTGCTGTCGCTGCTCGGCACCGGTGGACTGGTGTTGTGGGCCGAACGCGCCAGGCACCCTGACGGAGTAATGCGCTACGGCATTGCCTTGCTGGTATTTGCCCAAGGTGGCATGGCTCTGTTCCACGGTACCGTCTGGGCGCTAGGGGCTGGCCTGTCACTGTTCTTCGTGGCTTTCAATTTCCTCGAGGCCCGCCTGCCTGCCCGGTTGTCGCAGGCCGCCGGCCCCGCGCGCCGCGGGCAGGCCATGGGCGTGTTCGCTACCAGCCAATTTCTCGGTGCGTTTGCCGGGGGTACGCTCGGCGGAGTGTTGTCCGGTACCCGCTTTGGATTGTCCGGGCTGTTTGCCGGCGTTTGCCTGCTCGCCTTGGCGTGGTTGCTGGCCTTCCGGCCGAAAAAATCGGCTTGAACTGCCCTTAGGGGTGGCCCCGGTGTTGGGGCGGCGACAATTGCTACAAACGCAGCGTATTTGCGCCGGCACAGCCGGGCGCGAGGCGTCTACAATGCGCCCAACAGACAAGGAGTTTTCCCATGGCACGCGGCGTTAACAAAGTCATACTCATCGGTAACCTCGGCAAGGACCCCGAAAGCCGGGCCATGCCGAATGGTAAGGCGGTCACTAATTTCAGTGTCGCCACCAGCGAAAGCTGGCGCGACAAGCAGACCGGGGAGATGAAAGAACAGACCGAATGGCATAACGTGGTCATGTTTGACCGTCTCGCGGAGATTGCCAAGGATTACCTGCGCAAGGGCTCCAAGGTGTACATCGAAGGTCGCTTGCGCACCCGCAAGTGGCAGGACAAGGCCGGTCAGGACCGCTACACCACGGAAATCACCGCCAACGAAATGCAACTGCTTGACTCCAAGGGTGCCGGCGGCGGCATGGGGGGCGGCATGGGGGGCGGCATGGGTGGCGGTGAGGGCGGCGCCCCACGTCGCGCGAGCGCTGGTAGCAGCGCGGGTGGTGGTGCCAGCGGTGGCGGTTACGACGACGACTACGGCCAGTCAGCCCCATCGGGCGGTGGTCGCGGCGGTTCTTCCGCGCCGGATCTGGACGACGACATTCCGTTCTGAACCAGTCGCCAAGCGGCGGGTGACCGGTTAATCCGGTCGGCTCATCAGTCAGCCGTGGGGGCCTCGACGAGGAACCCGCGGCTGGCCAGTTGGTCGGCAATGCCGCCTGGCCGCAGCAGAGATTGCACCGGTGCGGTGGCTACGCTCACCCGGTGCTCACGCAGGGCACTGCTCACCGCCTCCAGCCAGCCGGCGCGCGCCTGCATTAGCAGGGCCTTGAAGCGAGGCGAGGTGGCGATGGCATCGCCGCAGGTCGTTTCCTGAGCGGGGAAGGGCAAGCGTCCCAAGGCTGTCAGGTCGCCCTCTGCCCAAGCCTCTGCCCGCGCCCGCATGGGCCCCAAGTCGGTTTCCAGACGAGTAAGCGTGGCCTCGACGCAGGCCAGTTCGGCGCTGCGCGGTAGCGCGGTCAGTTCTGCCAGAACCGCTTTCGGGTCGGTCATTGTCATCTTCACAGGGCGCACTTTCACCCCACGTTTGCGTGCCTGTCGGGCTACCAGTCCCTCTACGTCCAGCCGCATGGACAGTTTCACGGCGTCCAGCGCTTCGCGATACAACTCCATGGCCGCAATGGCGGGGCGGCGTTTTTCCATACTGCCGGCGCGCGGTGCGTAGCGCGCCTTGAGTACGGTGAAGCGGGTATAAAGCGGCGCAGGTAGCGTCTCGCGCAGCGGTTGGCCGTCCGGGTCTTTGAGGGCGCCACGAGCCGAGAAGAACAAGCCCACCAGCGCAAACGGGCCGGCTTTCACGTCGATATCCGGTTGGTACGGAATGAAGACCTCGGCCCCCGTCAGTACCCGTTCGACCGTTGTAGGGCGCCATTCCATTTTCCGCGGCAGGGGTCGTAGGGTCCCTAGAATCCACAGCACATGCGGCTCGGTCGACCCAGTGGCGCTGGCGGGCAAGGTGACCTTCCACAGGGCTGGCCCGGGCTGCTCACCAGTGACCTCCACTTCTTCCAAATCGGGAAGGTGGTCGGGCGCGATGGGGGCCGACGCCGCGCTTGGTTCGGCCACGGGCGTACCTGCCGTCGGGGCAGTGCCCGGCGACGCCACCGCGGCCAGCGGCAAGGTAAACAAAAAAGCCAGTAACAGGGCTGCAAGCATGGTGCGGCTATACTAGCCCTCCTTCTGCTTGCTGACATCCTCATGCCCGGCCACGTCTACGTCCAGACCTTCGGTTGCCAGATGAACGAATACGACTCCGCTCGCATGGTGGACGTGCTGCGTGAGTCTGCCGGCCTCGAACCTACGGACGATCCTGAACTGGCCGATGTGGTGTTGCTGAACACCTGTTCCGTTCGCGAGAAGGCGCAGGAGAAGGTGTTTTCCCATCTAGGCGTGTGGCGTGAACTGAAGTTGCGCAAGCCGGAACTCGTCATCGGCGTTGGTGGCTGCGTGGCCAGCCAAGAGGGCGAAGGCATTCTGCAGCGCGCGCCTTACGTCGACGTGGTGTTCGGGCCGCAAACCTTGCACCGCCTGCCGGAACTTATCGCTGAACGTCGCCGGTCGGCCCGTCCGCAGGTCGACATCTCCTTTCCGGAGATCGAGAAATTCGATGCTTTACCGCCGCCGCGGGCGGAAGGCGCGACGGCCTACGTCTCCATCATGGAAGGCTGCAGCAAGTACTGCAGTTTCTGTGTGGTGCCTTATACGCGTGGTGAAGAAGTTAGCCGCCCCTTCGAGCAAGTGATGGTTGAAGTGCGCGGACTTGTTGCGCAGGGCGTGCGCGAAATCCACCTGCTCGGCCAGAATGTGAACGCCTACCGTGGTGAGATGGACGGCGGGGGTGAAGCGGACTTGGCATTGCTCATCGAAGCAGTGGCTGCGCTGTCAGGTGTCGGGCGCATACGCTTCACTACCTCGCATCCGCTGGAATTCACCGACCGTTTGGCTGAGGCTTATGCGCGAATTCCGCAATTGGCCAATTTCCTGCATCTTCCCGTGCAGTCCGGCTCGGACCGGGTGCTGGCAGCCATGAAGCGCGGCTACACGGCGCTGGAGTTCAAAGCGAAGGTGCGCAAGCTGCGCGCGGCACGGCCCGATATCTGCCTCAGCTCCGACTTCATCGTCGGTTTTCCCGGCGAGACGGAACGCGACTTTGCAGCCACGCTGCAACTGGTGCGCGACGTCGGTATCGACCAGAGCTTCAGCTTCATTTATAGCCGCCGTCCGGGAACGCCTGCGGCCTCGTTGGCTGACGATGTGCCCGCGGAAGTGAAGCACGAGCGTCTGTTGCGTCTGCAAGCACTACTCAACGAAAACGCGCAAAACATCTCGCTGGCGATGGTGGGCACCACGCAGCGCCTATTGGTGGAGCGTCCCGCCAAGAAAGGCGAGGGCATGCTCGCAGGACGCACGGAAAACATGCGTTGGGTGAATTTTCAGGCGCCCACCGAACTCCTTGGGCAGTTCGTGGAGGTGGTCATCACCGAGGTCATGCGCAATAGTCTGCGCGGCCGTCTGGTGACCGCATGAGTACCGTACCGGCGTTGAACCTCACCGTCGAGAACGCCGACAATGCGCGGCTGGCGCATGTCTGCGGTCCGCTCGATGGCAATCTGCGTTTGGTCGAGGAGCGCCTGGAGCTGGAGATTCGCCGACAGGGCGATACCTTCAACGTGGTCGGCGCCGCGGCTGAGATGGGCTGCGATGTCCTACGGGCGCTCTACGAACGCGCCGGTAGTGGCCTGCGTCCCGAAGACGTGCACCTCGCATTGGTGGAAGCGAGTGCCGGTGGCACGGACGAGGTGAAGGTACAGACACTTCGCGGACAGATCCGCGGGCGCGGGGCCAACCAAGTCCAGTACCTGCGCCAGGTGCGGTGTCACGACCTTACTTTCGGCATTGGGCCTGCGGGCACGGGCAAGACTTACTTGGCCGTGGCTTGTGCTGTCGAGGCGCTACAGGCAGACCGCGTTCGCCGCATCGTGCTGGTGCGCCCGGCCGTGGAAGCCGGCGAGCGTCTTGGCTTTCTGCCCGGCGACCTCACGCAGAAGATAGATCCGTACCTGCGCCCCATGTACGACGCACTCTACGAGATGGTCGGCTTCGATAAGGTAGCCAAGCTCATCGAACGCAATGTCATCGAGATTGCGCCACTGGCTTTCATGCGCGGCCGCACCCTCAATGATGCGTTTGTCATCCTCGACGAAGCGCAGAACACCACTATCGAACAAATGAAAATGTTCCTCACCCGTATCGGTTTCGGCTCCAAGGCTGTGGTGACGGGTGACGTGACGCAGATCGACCTGCCCTCGAACCGACCTTCCGGGTTGCGGCATGTCATCGATATCCTGCCGGGGGTTAATGGCGTCGCCTTCACGTTCTTCCGCAGTCGCGATGTGGTGCGCCACCCCTTGGTGCAGCGCATCGTTCAGGCCTACGAATCATCGGATACGGGTGGACAGCAACATCCGGACTCCCGCATGGACGCCGTGGGAGATGAGCGTCACGCGCCGCGCGGTAACGGCGGAGGCCCCGCCCCGTGAATCCGCGAAGTCGCCAGCGGCCCGTAGTGCCGGACTTGCAGGTGGAAGTAGTGGTCGCCGACCGGCGGCCTTGGGCTCCCTCCGCAAAGCGCATGGCACTGTGGGCTGCGGTAGCAGCAGGAACTAGCGGGCGCCACGCAGAACTGGCGATCCGCATCGTTGGCAAGCGGGAGTCGCGCCGACTGAACGCGCATTGGCGCGACAAAGATTACGCCACGAACGTGCTGTCCTTCCCGGTGGAGGGAATGCCTCCTGTCGTCCGCCCTCGTCCCTTGGGAGACCTCGTCATCTGCGCGCCGATTGTGGCCGCGGAGGCCTTGGAGCAGGGCAAAACGCAGTCCGCGCACTGGGCGCATCTGGTGGTGCACGGCGTGCTGCACTTGCTTGGGCACGATCACGAACAGGATGCCGAGGCGGTCCGTATGGAGCGTCTGGAACGACGCATCCTCGCTGGTCTAGGTTTTCCGGATCCCTATGCGGCCGAGCAAGAATGACTTTCAGCTTTCCCCTTCCAGTTCGAGGTTGACCCATGAATAACGACGGCGACGTCCCGGAACCCAGACCGACACCGCGGCGCGAAGGACGAAGCGGCTGGTTGTCGCGCGTTCTGCACGCGGTGTCGGGCGAGCCACGCGACCGCGAGGACCTGCTGGCAGATCTGCGCGCTGCGGGCGAGACGGGGCTCATCGACGCTGAGGCAGCAGCGATGGTCGAAGGCGTCATGGCGGTGGCGGACCAGCAAGTGCGGGACATCATGGTGCCCCGTTCAGCCATCGTGGTGGTGGAGCGCGACGCCCCCCTCCGCGACATCATCCCACTCGTGGTCGAGTCTGGGCACTCGCGGTTTCCGGTCATCGGTGACGACCGTGATGAGGTTGTCGGCATTTTGTTGGCCAAAGACTTGCTGCGCTATGTCGGCAACGAGACGAACTTCGACATGCTGCGCCTGTTGCGACCGGCCGTGCTGGTGCCGGAAAGCAAGCGACTGAATATTCTGCTGCGCGATTTTCGCGCCAGTCGCAACCACATGGCTATCGTGGTGGACGAGTACGGCGGCGTGGCGGGCCTGGTCACCATCGAAGATGTCATCGAGCAGATCATCGGTGACATCGATGACGAGTACGACGTTGAAGAAGCCACGCAGATTCGGCGCGAGTCGTCTTGCAATTTCACTGTGAACGCTCTCACGCGTATCGAGGAATTCAACGAGACGTTTGGTCTTGCCGTGCCCGAGGATGAATTCGACACCATCGGCGGCTATGTGGCCCATGCTTTTGGTCGTGTGCCACGCCGTGGCGACCAGACAGTGCTCGATGGACTCGAGTTCCGGGTGCTGCGTGTGGCGCGTCGTCGTATTGAACTGCTGCGCGTGGTGACCCCGGAAGAGGTGCTGTTACCCGCCGAGCGTGGCGCTACCGATAACGCCGGTCATGAACCGCCTTTGCCGGGTAGCGAGGCCTGACCCGCGTGGCAGCGAGCATGTCGGTAGCGTGGATACACGGTAGGTTGTCCGTGGTCCGCCGTTGGCCCGCCGTGACGGCCTGCCTGCTCGGCTTATTGCAGGTGACGGCATTCCCGCCATTGGGTTGGTACCCGGTGGGCGTGCTGGCGCTGGCCGGCCTGTTCTTGATGTTGGATGAGGGCACGCCTGCGGTAGGTGCTCGCACTGGTTTCGCTTTCGGTGTCGGCTTGTTTGGTGGGGGCACTTACTGGCTGTTCACGGCCATCCACGGTTTCGGACACGCGCCAGTCGCCTTGGCCTTGTTCCTCATGGCTGGGCTCGTGGCGCTCATGTCGGCTTGGTATGCGCTGCTGGGCTACCTGACGCGCCGCTGGTTTTCCCACCCGGGCCGCTTGCGCTGGCTCGTGGTGCTGCCCGGGGGCTGGGTGCTGGTGGAATGGGCGCGCAGCCATGCGTTTACGGGCTTCCCTTGGCTGACGCTGGGGTACACCCAAGTGGACACTTGGCTGGCCGGTTATGCGCCCGTGGGGGGCGTGTATCTGGTGACCTTGGCCACAGCGGTTTGTGCAGGTGCCATGGCGGCTTTGGTGCGCGCGGACCGACAGCATTGGCGTTGGCCGGTGGGTTTGCTCGTTGGGATTGTTGGCGTCGGTGGCGGTTTGGTGGCAGTGCCATGGACCCACCCGGATGGCAAGCCGCTGGGTGTGGCCATTGTTCAGGGCGCTGTCCCGCAAGATCTCAAATGGTCGCCAGCGCAACGTGATGCCACCCTCGCGCTTTACCGTGATTTATCCAAGCCAGTATGGGGCACCCCACTGGTGGTCTGGCCCGAAGCGGCGCTGCCGGTGCTGGCAGAAGAAGCCACACCATTCCTGCGTGAGCAGTGGAGTGCAGCCAGCCGTCAGGGCTCCGCGTTGCTGATGGGTCTGCTGAGCTACGACCTGCAAAGTGGCAGTGTCCGCAATGGCTTGCTGGTGCTGGATACGCAGCGCGCACCGCAGTGGTACTTCAAGCGACACCTGGTGCCGTTCGGTGAGTATTTCCCGGTACCTGCCAAAGTGCGCGAATGGATGCGGTTGTCGAGTCTCGCGTTCGTGGATTTGCAGCCCGGGATAGAGGGCCAGCCAGTGCCAGTGGCGCAGGGCCTGCCGCTGGCGGCGACCATCTGCTACGAAGATGCCTATGGCAGTGACCAGTTGGCGCCGCTCACGCAGGCCAAGCTGTTGGTGAACGTGACCAATAACGCCTGGTATGGTGATTCGAGCGCTTCGCATCAGCATTTGCAAATCTCGCGCATGCGCGCCATCGAAGCCGGCCGTTATCTGGTCCGTGCCACGAGCAATGGCATCAGCGTCATCGTCGGGCCCAAGGGGCAGGTGCTCGCGCGTGCGCCGCAGTTCCAGCCCGTGGTGCTGCGCGGTGAGGTCGTGCCTTATGCGGGCCTGACGCCTTACGCGTGGCTTGGTGGCGACTGGGCGGTGTTGTTACTGGCGACCGCCGGCGTGTTGGCCGGTGTGCTGGCCGGTGTCTGGCACCGGCCGCGCCTTTAGCGCGGCGGGGCGAACGGAGTTGTGGCGGCGGCTTCCCAGCCGGCACCCAGCGCCTTGTAGGCGGCCACTGCGGCTTGCAAAGCTTCGGTATGCCCTTGAGCGGCACGGTCCTCGGCTTCCCACTGCGTGCGCTGCGCATCCAGCACGGTGAGAAAGTCGCTGTAGCCCTCTTCGAAGCGCAGCGTTGCTAGTTGCGCAGCATCGCCACTGGCGATAGCCGCCTCTCCCAGCAAGCGTTGGCGGACGCCTAGTCGGTCGAAGGCGGTTAGCGAGGCCTCGGTTTCTTCCAGCGCCAGCAGTATGGTTTGCTGGTACTGCAGCACAGCGCCTTCAGCGCGAGCATCGGCTTGCTGCAAGCGTGCCCAGATGCGCCCCAAATCCAAGGCCGGCCAGGTGAGAGAAGGGCCCCACTGGTAGCTGTCGCTGTTGGGTTCGCCAACACCGCTGCGCTGTCCGGCACGCCACGCGAACACGCCACCAAAACTCACTACGGGAAAGAGATCCGCGACCGCTATGCCGCGCCGGCGCGTGGCGGCGGTGAGCTCGGCCTCGGCACTGCGGATATCCGGACGGCGCCGCAGCCAGTCGCTAGGCGAGCCGGTCGGGAGGAATTGCGGCACCTGCGCGGCGACGAGGTCGCCGGCAGTCAAGCGGGCGAGCGTCTGGCTGTTGGGCGGTTCACCAAGTAGCACGGCCAGTCGCAAACGCGCGCGCGCGGTTTGCAGTTCCAGCGCGGGAACGGCTGCTTGCGTCGTGGCCAGTTGGGCTCGCGAGCGAGCCACATCCAAACCTGAACCGCGGCCGGCTGCTAGGCGTTCGCTCACCAACTTCAGGGCGGCGGCTTGCGTCTCGGCATTGCGCTTGGCCACGGCCAAGCGCTCCGTTGCGCCACGGAATTCGAACCACTGCCTGGCGACTTCCGCAGCCAACGACACACGCACTGCATCGAGGTCGGCACGGGCAGCGCGCAGGTCGGCAGCGCGTGCACCATTGGCACCGCGCACACGGCCGAACAAGTCCAGTTCCCATCGCGCGTCGAAGCTGGCTTGATAAACCGTGCGCTCGCGAGCATTGACGCTCAGCGTTGGTGCATCTACCAGCGCGGTCTGCTGGGCGGCACGCCCGGCACTGGCCCGTACCGTCGGCAGGTAATCAAAAGCCTGCTCATGCCGCAGCCCCTGCGCTTCGCGCAGACGAGTGAGCGTCAGGCCGAGATCGCGGTTCTGCCCCCACGCGGCGCTGACGAGTTCTGGCAGTACTGGATCGCCAAACGATGACCAGAATGTTGGTAAGGGCGCTTCGCCGGTGACAGTCGGGCCATGCGTGCTAAACGTGGCGGGCACGGTTGGGGTCGATGAAGCCAGGGGCTGTGATGGCCACCAGGTGGCGCAACCGTTCAGCAATGACGCGCAGAGTATTGCGCCCACAGCATGGATGGCTGTCCTGTTTGCAGTGATGAGAGTCGGCTTCATGGCAATCTCTGCTCGTCTTGGCCAGAGCTCGGATCAGAGTCGTGACTGGGGTCGTGCGGAATCTCCGGATGCGCGTTGGCTCGTGGATGCTGCCAGCGGGCAGTAGCCTCCTGAACCATCACGAACAGCGACGGCGTCAGCAAGAGACCGAAAGCGGTAACGCCAAGCATGCCGAAAAACACCGAGATGCCGATGGCATGGCGCATCTCGGCGCCGGCGCCGGTCGCAAATACCAAGGGCACGACACCGGCGATGAACGCGATGGAGGTCATGAGAATGGGGCGTAAGCGCAGACGACAGGCTTCGAGCGCCGCTTCGCGGGCAGTAAGTCCATGGTCCTGCCGCAACTTGGCGAACTCGACGATGAGGATGGCGTTCTTGCAGGCTAAGCCGACCAAAACGAACAGCGCCACCTGCGTGAAGATGTTGTTGTCGCCTCCTGTGAGCCAAACGCCGGTTAGGGCGGCGAGAATACACAACGGCACAATCAGCACCACGGCCAGTGGCAAGGTCCAGCTTTCGTAAAGCGCCGCCAGCACGAGGAACACCAGCACCACACACAGCGGGAACACCATCAGCGCGCTATTGCCGGCAAGCTTTTCTTGCAAAGTGAGGTCACTGAACTCGTAGGTAAGCCCGTTCGGTAGCGTGTCGCGCAGGATTTTTTCGGTAGCTGCTAAAGCATCGCCACTGGCAACACCGGGCAAGCCGGCCACATTGAGATCTGCAGCGAGGAAGCCGTTGTAGTGATAAACGCGGTCCGGGCCATTGGAGGGCGTGACCTCAATGACGCTGGCCAATGGCACCATCTCTCCGCGGTTGTTCCGGGTTTGCAGCAGACGGATATCCTCGGCGCGCGAACGATAGGGCGCATCGGCCTGCACCATCACGCGGTAGGTTCGTCCGAACAAGTTGAGGTCATTCACATATAGCGAGCCTAGATAAACCTGTAACGTCTGGTAGACGTCGTTCAGTTGCAGACCTTGCTCCTTGGCACGCGTCCGGTCCACCTCGACACGCAGTTGTGGGACGTTGACGCTGTAGGAACTGAAGCCGCCGGCAAGTCCGGGGGTTTGCGCCGCTTTGGCGACGGCTGTTTGCGTAGCGGCAAACAAGGCGTCATAGCCGAGACCGGCGCGGTCTTCAATTTGAATGGAGACACCGCCCAGCAGACCAAGACCGCGGACGGGCGGGAACTCCACAACACCAACCCGGGCTTCCTTGATGGGCGCGAGCAGTTTTTGCAGACGCGGCACCATGGTCTGTGCCGTGAGTTCTTTACCGGTACGTTCCGCATAGGGCTTCAGACGTACGAACATCATGGCCGATGAAGGGTTGGGGGCGAAGCCCTTCACGGAAATTCCGGTGAACTGAATGACATGCTCGACGTTCGGGTCGGCGAGTAATAGGTCACCAACATGATGAGTGACTTTTTCGGTGCGGTCGATGGTGGCGGCGTCGGGCATCTGGACGTACGTGATGATGCTACCGACGTCGAGGGAGGGCACGAAGCCAGGTGGCACCTGGCGGAACACCAGGGCGCCTAGAACTACCAGTACGCCATAGATGGCCAGCATGCGGCCCTTGCGCGGTAGCGTGCCTTTGACCGCTGTCTCGTAGCGCGCGCCCGACCGTGCGAATCCGCGATTAAAACGCGCGAAAAACCGGCCGCAGTATTTTTCCAGCCACGCCGAGACGCGGTCCGGCGGCGCACCGTGCGGGCGCAGCAAGGCTGCGGACAGCGCCGGGCTCAAGGTGAGTGAATTGAAGGCCGAGATGATGGTGGAGGCCGCAATGGTGAGCGCGAACTGCTGATAGAAGCGACCGGTGAGACCGGGGATGAAGGCGATGGGAATGAATACCGCGCACAGGACGAGTGCGATGGCGATGATGGGCCCGGTCACTTCGTCCATGGCGCGCACTGTGGCCTCGCGTGGCGAGAAGCCTGCGGCGATATTGCGCTCCACATTCTCGACTACCACGATGGCATCGTCGACCACGATACCGATGGACAGCACCAAGCCGAACAGGCTGAGCGTATTGATAGAGAAACCGAAGGCTAGCAACGCCCCCATGGTGCCGATGATCGAGACTGGCACTGCTAACAAGGGAATGATTGAGGCGCGCCAACTCTGCAGGAACAGCACCACGACAATGACCACCAGCAGGGTCGCCTCGAGGAGCGTGTGGACTACGGCCTCGATGGACTCCTGCACGAACTCGGTCGGATCGTAGGGCACTTCGTAGCGAACGCCCTCCGGGAAGTTCTTCGCGATGTCGGCCATTTCGGCGCGTACTGCGGTAGCTAATGCCAGAGCATTGGCGCCGGGGGCCTGATTGATGGCCACGGCGACCGCCGGATGGTTGTCGAGCCCGCTACGCACCAAGTACGAGCCTGCACCCAGCTCCACCCGCCCGATGTCGGACAAGCGGGTGATGCCCCCTTCAGGGTTGGCCTTTACCACGATGGCGCCGAATTCCTCTGGCGTCTTCAAGCGGCCACCGGCGGTGACGGTCAACTGGAAGGCAGTTCCGGCGGTGGCTGGCGGGGCGCCGACAGTACCAGCGGCTACCTGCAGATTCTGTTCGCGGATGGCGCGTACCACGTCGCCGGCGGTCAAGCCGCGGGCGGCTACCCGCTGGGGGTCCAGCCAGATGCGCATGGCATAGTCGCCGCCGCCGTTCAGGGCTACCTGTCCGACGCCGGGCAAGCGCAAGAGGCGGTCGCGCACCTGCAGCAACCCGAGGTTGCGCAGATAGGTGGGGTCGTAGCGTTCGTCGGAGACGAGATGCACGACCATCAGTAGGTCGGGTGAGCTCTTGGTGGTGGCAACACCTAGTGCGCGTACTTCTTCGGGCAATCGCGGTAAAGCTTGCGATACGCGGTTTTGCACCAGCATTTGCGCTTTGTCGACGTCCGTGCCGATCTCGAAGGTAACGCCCAACTGCAGCGAGCCGTCGGAGCCCGAGCTCGAAGACATGTAGAGCACGCCCTCGATGCCGTTGATCTCCTGTTCCAGTGGCGAAGCCACGGTTTCGGCGACCACTTTCGGGTTGGCACCGGGGTAACTCGCGGTAACCACGATGGTGGGTGGAACCACCTCCGGGAACATGGCGACCGGCAGCAGGCGCATCGACACCAAGCCAGTCAGCAACATGGCCAGAGAGAGCACCCCGGCCAGCACGGGCCGGTCGATGAAGTGTCGGGCGAAGCGCATGGGTCAGCGCTCCGTCGCGCGGACCTTGCGGCCGGTCTCGGG
>CAIOHZ010000260.1 GCA_903858165.1 uncultured Pseudomonadota bacterium | reverse complement strand
TCGCGCACGAGGCTCCATCCCAACTGTTTGAGTGACACCGGCGCCAGATGCTCTCTGAAGGGGCCGAGCCCCGCCGCAGGCGCGCCGGCAGAGGAGGCCTGCAACTGCGCGATGAGCGCAGCCATTGCTTCGTCGGGGATTGCATCGCCAGTGGAGAGCACGCGGGGGCGGGGATAGGCTCGCGCGACAGCGAGCAGCCTGTCTGTGATTGCATCGACACCCGCGGGAAGTGCGAACAGTTCCGGAGGCAACTGCCCGGGATCCGCCACGGGTGAGGCCGCCTCCGCCAGAGCTGCAAGCACCTGCGTGGCAACGACGTCGGCGCCGATCAGGCGGCCGAGCGATTCGGGATGCGCCGCATGGAGCTGCTGCAGGAAACTGGTGACTGATACGGCCGCCCGGGGTTCGATCTCCAGAGTCACCTCCGTCCGCTGGAGCAGCGCCGCAGCGAGGTCGACATCCCGCCGCTGGATGGCGATTTCCATCAATCTCTGCGCCTGCTCGGCGGAAGGGTCGATGCCCGCGTCAAGCAGGACGGTGGCAGATACCGAGATCAGGGAAAGCTCACGGGCATTGCCACGGTTGCGCGTGCGCAACACCGTGTGCAGCGCGTTGTTGCCTTGGGTGTCCCGTGCGTTCACGTCTGCGCCCAGAGCAAGCAGCGCCTTGATATGCGATTTCAGTTTGACGTGATGCAGCCGTGTCCTGCCGTCTGCGTCACGGTCGTCGGAGTGCGCAAGCCCCAACTTGACGAGCAGCCGCAGCATGGCGATCGACTTCTGGTCCGGAAACCCCGGCCAGTGAGGGACCGGGACCGGTGACCCGGTGTGAGCGCCGCGCGCCACCAGGAACCGCACGACATCCACGAGGTCGCATCGGATCGCCAGATCAAGCGGTGTGTCACCCTGCCGGTTGCGTACATTCGGATTTGCGCCGGCATCCAGCAGCGCACGGCACACGGCGAGTTTCGTGCCGTCCTCCTTCTGCCAGTTGCGATCCGGCACCCGATGGAGTGCGGTGTTGCCCGCCTTGTCTTTGCGATCGACGTCGACGCCCCTCTCCAGCAGCACGCCGAGTTCCGACAGACCCTTGATATCTGCGACAAGATGAATGGCAGCGTCGCCTTTGTCATTCGCCAACTCAGGGTCTGCCCCCTTCCCGAGCAATTTCTTAAGCCGCGTGATGTGTGAAGGTTTATCGCGACCCGACCCGACCAAAAACGCCTGCAGCGGAGTGTTGCCCTCCTCGCCACGATGGTTGATGTCGACGCCGGCCGCGAGCAAACGATCCAGCCTTCCGGACCAGCCCTGCCATGTGCTCGGAACTGCGACATGAATGGCTTTGCACGGGTCGGCGCCAGCGGCAAGCAGGCATTCGAAGATCTCTGCGCTGTCGCATCGCGCGAAGGGTTTGCCTTTGCGTGGGTCGCTACCGAGGGCCAGCAACTCACGAACCAGGTATGCATTTCCACACCTGACAGCGCGCTCGAGCAAAGTCGTACCGCTGGGCCCGGCCGCATTGATGTTGGCTCCATTGGATACAAGGAGTCTCAGCATGGATGCCGCGGCCTGAGCCTCCCAATCAGAGAGTTTTCGCCAGCCGGGAATCAGATCTTCGAACGGATTGGCGGGCATCCTCGCGCCAAGGGCGAGCAACTCGCGCGCGACATCAACAGAGCCTTTCTCCAACGCAAAAGCCAGCGGCTTTTTCTGTAACCCACCGAGGCGAGCATCGACTTTCACGCCCTCCGACAAGGCCGCCAGCGCCCCGCTGACATCATTGCGCTTGATCGCCAACTCCAGCCGTAACTGCGCGAGTTCCAACTGGCCACGGTTGATTTTGGCTTCCGCCATCTTGCATCCTTGATGTAGGTTTTTGCTCTGGGAGGAAAATCGCGGCAGTCCTATCTTCCACTACGCGTTCGAATGGGACGCGCCTGTCCCGCGCCCGAATCAACGTCCGTCCTGACGCGCAGAAACGACGGAAACCGCGGAACCCCCCTGTCGGTGAGTTCCTGATAACGGTAAGTGACGAGGCTGCCGATGGGTGGCGGATGCGCGCGCTCGGCATCGCTCATGCCGGTGCCTATCGCGAATTGCTTCCCGTCGGGCATCTCCACGAGCAGCGCGCCCAGACGCCCTTTGTGTTTGCCAGTGCCCGCCTGATGCCCGACGACACGCGCTTCGGCATCAAGAAAGGATTTCACCTTGAGCAAGGTGTGCGAGCGGCCGGCCTCGTAGTGGGAGCCGGGCTCGCGCAGCATCAGGCCCTCTCCTCCCAGAGCCTCGACACGCTGCAGTTCTTCCCGCACGTGGTCGATGCTCTTGCAGCGCTGGTGCTCCAGCACGCGCACCTGCGCCTTGCGGGAGCGGCCGAGCAATGAACGCAGGAACTTCTGGCGCGCTTCGAAGGGTTCGGCAACGGCAGGCGCATCGAACACCAGGTAGGACACTTCGCTCCAGAGATCGGTTTCGTCCTGACGGCGGACGATGCTCACGGTGCGCTGGAAGGCGCCGCGATCGATCCACAATTCCCCGTCCAGTGGGGATGCGGGCAAGCGCTCCCGGAACCACGCGGGGGCGTGGAAGCGATTGCCCTGGCGGGAGAGAAACTGCGTTCCGTCCCAGTAGGCACGCACGCCGTCGAGTTTCTCGCTCATCCACCAGCCGTCGAGCGGCGTCTGGTTGTCCCACGGGTGCGCGAGCAACAAAGGTGGCGCAGAACTTTCTTCGATGGCACCCGTGTGCCCGGACGGTTTCCGGGATGCAGGCCCGCGTGACGGCTTTACCATCTCAGACGGGGTTGGCTCGGCACAGCCCCCGATACGCTCGGCCTCTGCCGCCGCGCCGCGAAACGCCCGAATGTGCTTGCAACTGCGACGCTCGATGGGCACGGACTGGTTGCGCCACGCGGGGCAGTTGCAACTGAACACACCGCCCGTGTTCCGGATGATCCAGGGCTTTGCGCCCGATCCCTTTACCTCGGCGCTTTCGCCATCTGCCAGATCCGCCACCAGGTCCCTCCCGAGCGAGCAACTGTCCGCCTGTCCCGCCAGGAAAATGCGGGGCCCTCATGCGGACCGATTATTGTGATTGCGTTGCTGCAGATTAACCCGATCCGATGGCAGCGCCCACCCGTTGCATGCGCGCGTTTCGGGCGGCTGATCAATGCAGTGTCGTCGCCCTCCCGGCTCGCTCCCCCAGCCTCTCCCCATCCCGCAACCGCTTCACCCTTCTCCCCGTCGCCCGATACGCCGTGACGATGGTGCCGCCCTTCTCCACCACGGCCACGCCAGCCAGATGATCGAGGCGCTGGAGGGTGCGTTTTATCTCCTTGCGGGCGAGTTCGAGGGCGCGGTCGCTCAGCACCCAGCCGTCGTCGACCTGCTCGCCATAGCGCTGGATCAGATCGATGTCCTTGCGGGTGAGGCCGCGCTGGCGCT
>CAIOHZ010000259.1 GCA_903858165.1 uncultured Pseudomonadota bacterium | reverse complement strand
GGCGTGGTCTCCGCCACCGTTTCGACCAGCGTGTTCCATTGCTGGCAATGCGGACACTGGCCCTGCCACTTGGGCGACTGGCCTCCGCATTCGGTGCAGACGTAAAGACTCTTGTTTCGGGACGCCATGGAAGAAAAGGGGAAGCTGAAGCCGACCTGACTATGGAGGCAGGGCGGAGATTATAAGGCCGACGCCCGCCGACTCACGTTTCGTCTGCGGCGCGAAACCTCTTCGGGGCCGGAAGCCCGCTTCAGCCGACATTGCAGCACGCTCACGCGCGTATGCAGGTGGTCGCGCAGCGCGACTGCCAGCACGGCCGTACCCGAATAGATGGTGATGGCGGTACGCCCGGCGTCGCGGAGCGGTCCCAGACGCTCTGGGACGGCAGAAAAAAGTAATCCCCGCGCAGGAGTCCGAGAAACGCAGCCAGCAGGCCGGGGCCGAAGCCGCCGTACCAGGCGGCAACCATCGTGGCGGGCAGGAAAAACCCGAATGGGAGGCACGCTGAACGCGCCGGAAATCTCATGAAAACAACGACATTCATGACGGCACTCCCGCCGCCGCCCAGATAGCGCTATTCCGGCTGTATGGCGGCAGCCTTGATCACCCGGGCCCACTTGTCGATCTCGCTGCGCACGTACTGCCCCAGTTGCTCGGGAGAACTCGTCAACGGCTCGTAACCTAGCTCGGTCAGTTGCTTCACCACATCCGGACGCGCAAGCACCTTCGTGATTTCGGCGTGCAGCCGGTTGATGATGTCGCGGGGAACGCCGGCAGGTGTGAATACCGCGAACCACGTAGCCGCTTCGAAGCCTTTGAGAGTCTCTGCAATCGCTGGCACGTCGGGCAGTGCAGGCGATCGCTGGACACTGGCCACCGCCACCGGCCTGATGCGGTTCACTTTGATGTAGGGCATTGCCGCCCCCAGCCCCGCAAACATGAGTTGAACCTGTCCGGCCAGCAGGTCCACGGTGACCGGTGCAGCTCCTTTGTACGGCACATGGATCATGTCCACACCGGCCATCGACTTGAAGAGCTCACCTGCGAGATGCGGCGCCTGTCCGATGCCTGAAGAGCCATACGCCAAGGCACCGGGACGCGCCTTTGCAATGGCAATCAGATCCTTCACGGTCTTCACCGGCAGCGATGGATGCACGACCAGGATATTGGGGCCGTGAGCGGTCAGCATCACGGGTGAAAAATCCTTCACCGGATCATACGGTAGCTTCCGGTACATGCTGGGGTTGATCGCCATGGTGCCGGTGATGCCCATGAACAGCGTATAGCCATCCGGAGCAGAGCGGGCTGCGAGCTCCGCGCCGATGATGGTGCCGGCGCCCGGACGATTGTCGATCACGATCTGCTGTCCCAGCGCTTCGGCCAGGCGGGGCGCAATGGCGCGCGCGACGATATCGGTTCCACCTCCCGGCGCAAACGGCACGATGATCCTGACAGTCCGGACGGGATAGGACTGGGCAAGTGAAACGCCAGCGGTCAACGGCATCGCTGCTGCAGCCAATGTCAGTAGCATCCGCATCGATATCGCCGTGGCCGCGACAGGCCTGGCTTGTTTCATCTGGCTTGTTTCATCTGACCTGAGTCGTCCGGCTTGCGTCATTTGCCTTCCATGATCCAGACGCCGTTCCAGTCGTCAGCGGGCGGTGAGCTTATGAAGTGCTCGCAACGCTGGATGTAGAGCACGGCGGATTTGTCCGCAGCATTCAGTGCATGTACTTCCCTGAACGCGGCGAGTGCTTCCTTGAACCGGCTACGACGGTACTGCGACAACCCTTCGCGGAAGTGACGGAGGGCCTCCATCATGTGCGGGTAGTCCTCCTCGGTATGGTGGTCCATGACCTCGTATATTGCCACCGGCTCAGACTTGCCCTTGACCACCACGACGTCGAGCTCGCGCGTGGTGTACGTGGCCTTGAGCGCCTTGAAGGTGAACTCGCTGATGAGGATCTGCGTGCCGTAGGTCTTGCAGGCGGACTCCAGCCGCGAGGCGAGATTCACGCCGTCGCCGATGATGGTGTAGTCCATCCGCTTCTTGGAGCCGATGTTTCCTGCCACGACCGCGTCGGTGTTGAGGCCGATACCGATGTGGACTTCGGGCTTGCCATTGGCGCGGCGATCATGGTTCCACGCCGACAGTTCCTTCATCATC
>CAIOHZ010000258.1 GCA_903858165.1 uncultured Pseudomonadota bacterium | reverse complement strand
GTTGCCGGTGACGATGGCCAGAACATCTTCGTCAAAGTACTCCTTCACTGCCTCCGACAAGACCACTGCGCAGGCGGGTGCCAACTCTGAACACTTGACAATGACGCGATTGCCAGCGGCCAGCATGTCCGCAACCATCACCAGCGCGCATTCGATTGGAAAATTCCACGGTGATATGTTCCCCACCACGCCGCGCGGCTGCCGCATCACGTACGCGCGAGATGAACCATGAACCAACGGGTTGAGTTCGCGGCTCTCCGGGGCCAACCACTCCGCCAACTTGGACTGGATATGCCTTGACCTTGCGATAACAGCACCGCTTTCGAACAGGTCCGTGACTAAAGGGTGGTGCGAGACGAAGTCTGCACTCAATGCTTGCTGCATCTTTTCGCGGTATGCGATAAGCATTTCATCGAGTCGCCGCAGTCGGGCTAAGCGCACTTCCAGCGTCGGAGTTCGGTTTTTTGAAAATGCTGTTTTTTGACGAGCGAACAGAGCATGCAGTTCGGCCTTGGTCGTTTCAGTCATCGCATTTCTCCTTGGCGACTGTTTTCGGCATGGACAAGACACCTAATGTCGTACTTGGTCAGTACGGTGTTGACAGCACGGATGATGTTTTCGAAGTCCGCATCGGTATGCGCAAACGAGAGATAGATATGATTAGAGGTTGGTAGCGAGAGCAGGACCCCTTCGTTGATGAGTGCCAGATAAAAAAGTGCCAGTGCACCAGTGGGAACCGCGGCATAACGCGCAAAGGATGCGGGGGCATCTGTCAGGAACAACTGCAACATCGGCCCTATCTGATTGACGTGGCAAGGCACCGCGTGGGCACGGAAGGCCGCGCGAATTCCTTCAGCAAGGCGCGATGACTGGCGGGCCAAGCGGTCATATCCACCGTTCTTGTGCAAATTCCGATAGGTACGCATAGCGGCACAAGCCGCGGCAAGACCCGAGGTTCCGTCGTTGCCGGTTCCAGATTGAAAAACAGCCGGCGTACCCTCCGGACGCTCCGGGTCCAGGCATCTCATGACGGACTCCCGTCCGACGACTGCGGCCAGCTTTTCTCCAGCCGCTAGAGCTTTCGCAAAGGTGGTCAGGTCGGGGGTAACCCCGTGCACGGCTTGGGCGCCACCACTGGCAAGCCGAAACCCGGTGATCACTTCGTCGAATACCAGCAGCACGCCACGCTTGAGCGTCAGCTCACGAACCGCTTGAAGGTAGGGTGTTGCGCTGCCCCAGAGGCCACCCGAGTGCATCGCCGGGTCCAAGACGACGGCAGCGATATCTGTCCGGGAGCCGAGCATTGTCTCCAAGGCCGGAAAGTCGCCATATGGCAGTAGAAGCGTGTTGGCGTGGCTCGCGGGGGCTACGCCAGCGCCGAACGGCTCGGCAGAAGGACCGAGGCCGACGAGGAATTGATCATCCTGCCCATGGTAGTGACCATGAAACTTGATGATGTTCGGACGTCGCGTATACGCCCGTGCTACGCGTACCGCTGACATGACAGCTTCAGTACCGCTGTTGAGGAAACGTATCCTCTCGGCAGACGCCACCGTCTGCTGTAGTTGCTCGGCGGCTTCTACCGCGAGCTGCGGATTAACAATGAGCGAACCGATAGGGGATGCATCATGAATTGCCTCGACGACTTCGGGGTGTCGATGACCCAGTAAGAGGGGGCCATTACAGAGGAAGCAATCGATGTACCGATTGCCATCGACATCGACCATCGTGCTGGCCTCGCCTTCGGCGAAGTACACGGGATAGGGCGAAAAGTGCCGAAGATTCCCGGTAGTTCCGCCGGAAAGACTAGCCCTAGCGCGCGCATAAAGCGCCGCAGAGCGCGGCGTCTTGCGACGGTAGTCGGCAAGTATGGCCTCGCGAGTCAAGTCTTCCGGCGCCCTGTGGCGTGCGCCGCCCGGCCCCATCGCTTGACTCATCTGCACTGCCCCAAAGGTCACGCCGCCGCCACATTGGCGCCCGGTCACGTATCCTAAAAATACTAAGCCGTTGGCCTATACTTTGCAAGTGAGGCAAGGCATGAGCGACCTTCGATATTGACTTTGCGCAAGAGATTACCGGTATTTTCGTGATTGCCGAAAAAAATAGAATGGCCTATAGTTAGATTTCGTTTGCACCAACCGGAGATCGCTTGTCATGGCCAGAAACGGAAACCTGACTCCCAAGCAGTGGGGGTCGTTCATGCCCGTTCAGAACTCCATCGTCCATAAGGGCCCGTATTACTACCGCGATACCGAATGCGTCCTCGTGGATTTCCTCACGGACGCGGACTACGCGCTCTCCCTACTGCCGTCGGACCTAGAACTCTACGAACCCGCCACGGCGTTTATGGTTATCGAGACCAACCACTGGACCACTCTCGGGCCATACAGCGAGGTCTACAACGGCATCCTCTGCACCTATAAGGGCGAGCTTTACGGCTACGTTCCCGGCGTATATGTGACCGGCGAAGCTTCGCAGATTGCGGGCCGCGAGATTTACGGCTTCGGCAAGAAGCGTGCGCACCGCATCGAAGTCATCACCCACGACGACGGCACCGTCGAGGCAGCGATGGACGTCAAGCCCGGTGACGGTGCAATTCGCGCGACGATGCGCCCGGCTGTCAACGAGCCCGCCTCGGCCGTCGGCGCGCTGCCGCTGATTTGCCTTCGCGTCATCCCGGACGTGGCCGGCAGCGACACGCCTGCGCTCGCGCAGCTCACTTCCGTGCTGTTCAAGGCCGAACCAATCGTCGGCTCCGACGGCATCGCCGAGGTCTACAGCGGCCCCGGCCACATGCAGTTCGGCTGCCCCTCAGATGCACAGTTGCCCATCAAGCAGCTGCTGGGTTTCAAGTACGCTCATTTCAACGCCGTGCTGCCGTATGGCAAGGTACTGAAAACCTACACCGATGAAGAGTTCACTGGCTGAAGTTTGGCTAGGCGTAGCGTTTTCAACCAAGGAAAGCTGAATGGCTATGCGTACGCGCCAGATTCACCTCGCCCGCCGGCCCGATGGGCTGGCGCGGCCCGACGACTTCCGCATGGTAGACGCGGTTCTACCCGACCTTGAAGAGGGACAAGTCCTCGTTCGGAACCTCTGGATGTCCGTGGACCCCTACATGCGGCGAAGCATGAGTCCTGAGGCCACGGACCTGGAGCCCTGGCCGCTGAACGCGCCGCTCGACGGTCCGTCCATCGGTCGCGTCGTCGAATCACGCAGCCCGAAGTTCTCACCCGGCGACCTGGTCGAGAGCATGTCGGGCTGGCAGGAACACTTCATCTCGAACGGCGGCGAGTTCGTTCCCTACCTTTCGCCCAGCGACACGCTCGCCATCCGCCGGCACGAAGGCGCGCAGCCGAAGGACTATGTCGGCCTGCTGGGCGTGGCGGCGCTGACCGCCTATCGCGGAATGGTGTCGCTCAACCGCGCCAAGCCCGGGGACACGGCCGTGGTCTCCAGCGGCGCGGGCACCGTCGGCTCCATCGCCTGCCAGATCGGCAAGATCCAGGGCCTGCGCGTCGTCAGCTCCGCGGGCACGGACGAGAAGGTTCGGTGGCTGGAGGAAATCGCGGGGGTCGACGCGGCCTTCAACTACCGCACGAACTCGCTCGATGAGGCACTGCGCGCACGCTGCCCTAAGGGCATCGACCTGGTGCTTGAGAACGCCAGCGCCGAGCACCTGTGCGCCTGCCTTCCGCTCATGAACGAGCTGAAGCAGATCCTCATCGCCGGCTTCGTCAGCACCTACAGCACCGACGGCAAGGTCAGCCTCCAGCGCAACTTCGAGTATGTGCTCGACCGCTTCCTGACGATCCAGAGCTACCGCTTCATGGACTCGCTGGATGTCTACGACCAGTTCGTCGCTAACATGCTGCAGTGGCGGCGCGAGGGCCGGATGACGCTGCCCGAGGTGGTGTTCGAAGGCCTGGAGAACGCGCCTGCGGCCCTGTGCTCGATCTTTTCCGGGCGCAACACCGGCAAGGCGCTGGTCAAGATCGCGGACTAGCGCCCGGCGAGCGGATGGAGCGAACTTGGCGGGCTGCGCTCGCGGCCAACCCGGGGCTGGTGTACTCGGAGTTTCACCACGCCAACGGCTCGTCCCCGACGAACATCGCGAAGTTCGAGTAGCCCTCGCCAGCCTCGAAATCCACTTCCATCCCGGCCCGGAAGTAGACCGCGTCGCCCTGGCGCAGCACGTGGGTGACGCCGCTGTCCCGGACGGTCACCTTGACGCTGCCGGACATGACGATAGCGAACTCGTCGAACGGGAACTTGAAGCTGTACTTTCCCGTGTGCGTGAAGGCACCTGCAGCGCGCCTGCCGTCTGGCGACCGGTACAGGATCGCCTCCTTGCCGCCGAACTGCGGAACGTCCCGCCACTTGACGGTCTGCATCGACCCGTGGACCAGGGTGTCCCTAGGCGTTTCCGCAGTGCTCGTCGCTGTTGCCGCTCCGACCGCCCAACCGGCAGTTCCGCTCAGGACAGCAACGACAGCCAGCAGCCTGCGGGTGCCATCCATTGAGGACTAGCGCACCTGTAGTGCATCGCGCTGACGCATCAGGCTGGCCGGCGTCGACCCGCGCTGGAACACCTCGATCACCATTCCATGGCTGACGCTGGTTGGAAAGTAGGCGATTCGGTCGCCATAGGGCTCCAGCACGTGGGCCTTCTTCTGCTCGCTGAGTGGCTCGCCCCGGGTATCCACCAGCGTGATGCCCCGTGCCTTCATTGCATCGTAGTAGGCATCCAGGTTATCGACCTCGGCGATCAGCTCGGCGACGTGGCCATCACCCTTCTTCTCGAGGTAGTCCATCAGCGGTCCCGGCCCCACTGGCTGCACCAACGCGAGCCAGACGCCGCCCGTATCGATGAACGCCCCCTTCATTCCGCCAGATTGTGCGTTCGTCGCGCCGTCCAGGCCAAACTCGAGAGGTATCCTCCGAAACCCGAGCACCTCCGTGTAGAAGCGCGCGCTCGCGTCAATGTCCTTGACGATGATGCAGATCCGGTCAAGCCGCGGCGTTCCGGCCGGGAACGGCTCGCGCTGCCGCGTCTGCTCCCGGATGGCGATGACGTTCTCGGGTACGCCTGGCGAGTACTCCACTACCTCCACGGCAGTGCCACGCGAGACCTCCGATGGCCAGTAGCCCACACGCAGGCTGTGCGGGCGACGGACGCCATCCTGCTCAATCGCCAAGCTGATGGCCTCTGGGCCCTTGCGGTCCGTTCCGTCCATGTTCTGCAGCGTGATGCCGCGCTGCTTCATCTCCTTGGCCAGCCCGTCGAAGTCCGTGGACAGGACCACCAGCTCCCCGATCGCGCCGTTGCCCTTCGCCTTGAGCACGTCCATCGCCGCGCCTGGCGACGTCGGCGATACGAGCTCGATCCAGAGCCCGTTGGCGTCGATGTTCGAGAGATCGATGCCGCCGATGGTCCTGTCGGACGAGTCGATCCCGAACCTCATCGGATGCCGCCGCCAGCCGACTACGTCGGTCAGGAAGCGGCTGGTCGCCTCGATATCCTCCGCCCAGACCGCCACATGCCCCAGAGTCACCCGAGGGGCACTTGCCGGCGCCACCGCAGCGGCTGGTGCCGCTGCGTTCGCCGACGTGCACGCCAGCGTCACCGCAAGTGCGATGACCGCAGGCTTCAGGACGTTCACCAGGTGGCCCACTACCACTTGTAGGACACGCTGACACCGTACCAGCGCCGCACCGCCGGGATGTCCTCCAACGCACCCCAGTCGTTGCTGGTGTCGAAGGAATAGAAGCGGTACTTCTCGTCGGTGAGGTTGTGGACAGCCAATGCCGCGGTCCAACGGTCGTCGGCGGAAGCATAGGCAATGCGCATGTTGAACACCGCGTATCCCGGCTCCTCGAGCACAGGCGTCGGGACCAAGTTGAAGTTCTGCCGGCTGCGCCAGCTGCCGTCGACCTGGGCGGACAGCGTGCCCGAGAGTGCCGGCCACGAGTAGCGGGCAAGACCATTTGCAGTCCACCGGGGCGCGAAGGGCGCGCGCTCCGTCCCGTCCGAGACGGCGAGCGGGACATCGCTTATCTCGTTCCACAGATAGGACATGCCGAGGTTCAGCTCCAGGCCCTTGATCGGCGTCATCCGTAGCTCGGCTTCGCCACCGGCCATCTTGGCGTTGACATTGATGACACGCGTCGCCAGGCCGTCGAAGGAGAAGGCCTGGTAGTCATCGTACTTGTAGTAGAACGCGGAGACGTTCAGCTCGGCTCCGGTGCCTAGGGAGGCCTTCACACCCGTCTCATACGACGTCAGCGCTTCGCCCTTGAAGGGCAGCAGGGCGGGATCCTGCGGGAACAGCGGGAAGTTCAGACCCCCGGACTTGATGCCCCGGTTGTAACCGACGTACAACAGCATCCCGTCCTGTGGTCGATAGTTGAGCTGCAGCCTCGCGGAGATGCCGTCGTCCGACTGCTCCCTCGCGACATTCACCGGTCCCGGCTGGAAGATCCCGAAGATGTTCGTGGACGTGTAGAGGTAGTCCTTCTTGTCGTGGCTATAGCGGGCACCGACCTCGACGCTGGTCTTGTCGGTAAGCGTCACCTCGGTCTGCCCGAACACCGCGTACGAAGTCGTGACCTGGTCCGTGTCAGCCTCCTCGGTCCCGCCGCCGAAGAAGCCGTCGCCAAACTGATTCGTGAAATAGACGCCGTCGATCCGAAGGAAGTAGATCCCAAGGAGGTTCGTCGTCCTGTCGGTGCTCCAGGAGGCACGCAACTCCTGCGAGAACTGGTCAACGTCGGCACCACGGTTGTAGTGGTAGACGCTGATTGGCGAGACGTCGGAGTCCTCAGCGTAGTCGTTCTTGACGCCTTGGTAGTTTGTCACCGAGGTCAGTGCCACCGACCCGAACTTCCAGTCCAGCGTCGCCGTGAGGTCGATGACCTCATTCTTGTTCCAGCCGGGGAAGTCGAGCGAGGCGGTGAAGGGGTCATTATCCGGCTCCCGGTAGCCGAAGGCGTCGGTCGCTAGCGGGTTCGTGACGTACTTCCCGCCGCTGGCGAGAACATGCGCGTAGCCGCCGCGGTTGCTGTCTTCCTTCAGGTACTGCGCCTTCAGCAGGGCGCTCAATGACTCGCCTTCAATCGCCAGCTGCCCACGGAGCGACCAGTTGTCGGACTGCATCGCATTTGCACCGATGCGGTTCTTGATGAGCCCATCGTCGCGGTTGCGGACTCCCGAGATCCGGTACGAGACGCTGTCAGTGATCGGCCCGCCGACAGCACCCTCCACGCGGATACGCCCCTCCTCGCCGATCTCAAGGCCCACCCGACCCTCGCTCCGCTTCGAAGGCTGGGCGGTGATGTACCGGACCACGCCGCCGGTGGCATTGCGCCCGAACAAAGTACCCTGCGGGCCGCGCATCACCTCAACTCGATCGATGTCGAACATGCCGAGGTCGACGATTGAGTTCAGGGACAGGTAACTCTCGTCCTGGTAGACCGCAATCGGCGACTCCAGCGACGCGGCAAACGCGTTCTGCGTGACGCCGCGGATGTTGAATGCGTTGACGGTACCACCGCCGGCGCCGGACACCTGCAACCCAGGTATTTGCGAGACGATGTCGAGGCCGGTCTTGACACCAAGGTCCTCAAGTCGGTCGCCGCCGATCGCAGAGATCGACATCGCGACGTCCTGAAGCTTCTGCTCGCGCTTCTGCGCGGTGACGACGATCTCCTCGAGGTCCTCCGCACTTGCCTTGCCCATCGGCAAGCTGGTGGCGCCGACGACGATGGCGCAACCGGCAATGACCGGCCGCGAGATCAGCTTATGGATGGTGGACACGCTATTTCTCCGCGATTGGTAAAGGCACAAGCTACGAGGCATAACTTAGGCCAACGGACTAGAAATAGCAACATGCCAGTTTCGATTTTGAAAAAACATGGGTTTTAAGACATTTTTTGACAGAATTTTAATAGGTCAGGCGCATTTATTGACGGGAACGGGGACGGACGACCGGCCCCTTCGGTGGCGCCGAGTCCATTCATTACAGTACCAATCATGATTACGCGCTGCCTGAGGGGAGGGCAGGAGGGACCGGCAGCCCAAGGGCTCCGAGGGCGGCCGGAGCGGGCCTACTCTGCTTCGACCAGCGCGAAGATCGCAGCCTTGATCTCGCTCTCCAGCGCGCGCATGTCCGCGCTGTTCGGGTCGTCGTGGACGAACTGAATGCCGATGCCGTCGAGGATCGCGTGAATGATCTTGGCGATATGCCGACGTCGCTGCGCCGAAAGTTGCGGAGCAATCTGCTTCAGCTCCTGGGCTACCACGGCCTCGTAGAGGTCGTTCTCCTTCTTCAGGATCATGGCCATCTCGGGGCTATGGTCAGCCATCGACATCATAATCCGCCAAAGCGCCGTATCCGGGGACCGCAGCACTGTCAGGCCGGAGTCGATGATGGCGGCCAGCCGCCCGCGACGCGTCGAGGTGGCTGCAACCGCGTCCTTCATGCTCTCCGTGTACTTGGCGACTTCGTTATCGAAAATCGCGATCAGCAGGTCGTTGCGGGTGCGGAAGTAGTACTGCAAGTTGCCGTGCGTGATATCGAGTTGGTCAGCGACTTCACGCAGCACCAAGCCATCCGGTCCACTTTCCAGCAAGATTCTCTTGGCGGCATCCAGAATTTGCTGCCGCTTTGCATCGCCTTTCTTTCCCATGAACTTGACCCGTATTCCTTGAGTTAGCGGCACTGACCTCGGGTGTTAACCAGAGAAAGCCATCTTCGCCCGACGTATGGGCAGCAGCAGCAGCGCGAAACTTACTACCGCCAGCCCGGCTGCCAGCCAAAGAATAGCCCCATAGCCGCCAGAGGCGATAGCCATGGAACCCATCGCGGGGCCAGCGGCGAGGCCTATTCCAGTCACGGTGGCGGCCAGTGCCAGCGTCTTGCCGCTGGGGTCGACGCCCGAAAGTATGCCGAGCTGAAAGGGGTTCACTATGTTCCAAGCTAGCGACATCGTACCGAAGGCGACAATGAACACCATGGACGAGACACCGCCAGAGAGGGCTAGCAGGCAGGCGAGTTGGAGCACGGTCGCGACTGCCAAGGGCAATAGGCGGCCCGCTCGCGTCCCTAGCCAAGCTACCAGCGCCGCTCCGGCGAACCCCGTCAAATTCGCCATTCCCAGAGAGAATCCGATAAACGTGGGGTCTAGGCCGGCTGCATTTCCGATTCGCTCGATATAGGCATAGACAGCATTCTGCTCGGCCCAGAACAGGGTGACCGAGACCAACACGGCGCCGACCAGCAGCCAGTTCACGCCGCCGCTGTTGCCGCCCGCTTCTGCGCTTGGGGCATGGGCCTCAGGCAGCCGACCTGCCACCAGCGCCACCGCCAGAGCCATGCTGGCCAAGAGCCAGTAGGCACTGTTCAGGCCGTACTGAGCCGTGAGGACGGGCAGACCCCACAGCCCTGCGGTGCCGAACAGCAAGGCGGCGGCGAGCAGCAACCCGAAGTTGCGCTCCGGATTCTCCGTCTGGCTCAGAGACACGGACGCGAGGCCGGCAAGAGCGCCGCAACCTAGGCCACTGACGAAACGCGCGGCCGCGAAGGTGTCGAAGGCGTGGAGCGTGGTGGTCGCCGCGTTGGCGAGGACCATCAACGCCAGACCACCGAAGGCGAGGTGACGCCAGTTGAGGTGACCGACGAGGTAAGCGGTCAGCGCTGTGGCGAGCGCGTAGCCGCCCAAGTCGATCGAGGCCAGCAGCCCGGCTTGCTGTTCGGTAAAGCCGCGGTCGGTAACCATTCCCCCGACCAGCAGGGGAATCAGGTAGATGACGCTGTTTCCCATGACGCCAACAAGGATTGTCGGCAGCAGCCCCTTAATTGCACGCACCCGCAACCTCCCGCCATGACATCAAACGGGCAATGGAAACACACGCCCTAATCAATGAATCGTATGCGGGTGGCCTAAACAAGGCAAATTTCGATTCGGTAACCTGCGCCAATTCACGGGACTTTCACTAAGCATTGACTGGAATCTGCAGCTTTTCGTCGGCATACTGCTATATATGGGCCATTGGCCTATTTAAGGAACTAACACATGAAGCTCAGCGAGAAAGTCGCCATCGTGACGGGTGCCGCGCAGGGAATTGGCCTGGCAACCGCTACCGCCATGGCCGAAGCCGGTGCTCGCGTCGTGCTGGTCGACCGTAATGCCACAGCGGTCACTGCCGCAGCAGACAACCTAGCCGTACGCGGGCTGACCGCGCGGCCGTGCGTCATCGACATCACGTCTCCTTCGGCGAACCGGCAGATGGTGGAGAAGGCCCTAGAGGTCTTTGGTCGTGTCGATATCTTTCACGCCAATGCCGGTGTGGCACCCTTCCACGACTTGCTGGCATCTTCCGAGCTTGATGTGGCAAACACTGTGGATGTGAACCTCGTAGGGGCCATTCATGGCTGCGCGGCTGTGCTGCCGGTCATGACGTCGCAAAAACAAGGCGTCATCCTTCTCACGGCCTCCATTGCTGCTTTCGTTGGTGACCCTTCCGTACCCGTATACAGCGCCACGAAGGGCGGCCTGGTGGCGTTATGCAAATCACTGGCCGTGCGCCACGGCCCAGATGGCATTCGGTGCAACACCATTTGTCCAGGCGATGTCGCCACCACGATGCTTGAAAGCTATTTGGCCCGCGAGTCCGACCCAGCAGCCGCACGCCGCGAAATGGAGAGTCGCTATCCGTTACGGCGTCTCGCAGAACCTGCGGATATTGCCAAACTGGCCGTTTTTCTGTGTTCCGACGACGCCGCGTGGATTACCGGTGCGGACTACGTTATCGATGGCGGCCTGACAGCAAGGTGCTACTGAATCATGAACATTTCGCTAAACAGCAGAGTGGCCTTGGTAACCGGTGCTGCCAGAGGCATTGGACGTGCTACTGCCGGCATGCTCGCCAGGCACGGGGCTACCGTCGTCCTCACTGACCTCCCCGCTGACCAAAGCGAACTGGAAGCTGCTGTTGCGGAGATCCGCCGCAACGGGTTTCAGGCTTACGCTATAGGAGCGGACGTTCGTCGGCAGGCTGACGTAGAGGCATGCGTCTCTGCAACGCTCCAGTTTGGTGGGCGGCTCGATATTCTGGTCAACGTGGCCGGCGTCCATCTTTATCCAGCGCCCCTGCTGACGATTGACGAGGCGGCATGGGACCGGGTCTTCGATATCAATCTCAAAGGGCCACTGTTCCTGTGTCAGACAGCTATTCCCCACATGGTGAAGCAGGGCTCCGGTTCGGTCATCAACATCGCCTCGGATAGCGCTTTCGACGTCATCCCCGACGAGGGCGCTTATGGCATCTCGAAGCTCGCCCTCGTCCGCTTCTCAGCCTATCTCTGCAAGGAACTTTCAGGCACAGGCGTCCGCGTAAATTCTCTGGCCCCCGGTTGGGTAAAAACGCGCCTGACGGAGTTTGTACGCCAAGACACCGTTGCCACGGCGGCGGCACTGGAGGGCATACCCGCCCGAAAATTTGCCGAACCTGAAGACATTGCGGGCGTAGTGCTCTTCTTGGCATCGGAGCTCGCCAACTACGTGAACGGTCATTGCATTGTAGTCGACGGTGGTCGTGTCGCCGGACAACCTGCATGACCACGCCTAGTGAATCCATATCCAGCGCAGTACCTCCATCGGAGAGTACCAACGGATTCGCTCTTGATGACCAGCGCTTACTAGAGTGGCTACGCCATTCGGTTCCGAAGTTCGCGAACGCAAGCATCATCTCGAGCCAACGATTCTCAGGCGGCCAGTCCAACCCCACCTATGCCGTCGCTATCGACGGGGTTCGCTTGGTTCTACGGAAGAAGCCACCGGGCCAGTTGCTGGCCGGCGCGCATGCGGTGGAACGCGAATTTCGAGTCATCTCGGCACTACATGAAGCAGGGTTTCCCGTGCCTCGTCCCGTCGCCTTGTGCGAGGACGTCGCGGCTATCGGAACAGCGTTCTTCCTGATGGAGCACGTGGACGGACGAATCTTCTGGGATCTGCGCCTTCCCGAATTACCCCAGCATGACCGATCCGCCTACTACGACTCGATGAACGCGACACTGGCGGCGCTGCATAACACCGACTTGGCGGCAACCGAACTGACCACCTTCGGACGTGCCGGCAACTACTTCGAGAGGCAATTGAAGCGCTGGGGCGCACAGTATCGAGAGGATGTTCTCGCGGGGCGGGTAGAGAGCATGGACTTGCTGCTGGACTGGCTACAAACCCATATTCCGTCGAGCGATGAAACCACGTTGGTCCATGGGGACTTCCGCATGGACAACATCGTGTTTCATCCCAGCGAGCCTCGGGTCATTGCGGTACTGGACTGGGAACTCTCCACTCTGGGGCATCCGCTTGCCGATTTTGGTTACCACCTCATGCCTTATCGGCTACCGGACATGCTGCTGCCGGGGCTACGTGACCGGGATCCGGTTGCGCTGGGGCTGCCTTCGGAAGCCGATTATGTTGCCGCCTACTGTCATCGAACTGGTCGCATTGGTATCGATAACCTCGAGTACTACCTAGCATTCAACATGTTCCGCGCCGCGGCCATCTTTCACGGGATTCGCGGCCGGGTAATCCGCGGTACGGCCACTAGCGCCCAGGCTACAGAAGTTGCCAAGCGTGTTGAGCAACTGGCCGATCTGGGTTGGAATCAGGCCCGCAGCGTTCGGGCCGGTTAATGTCACCCGAAAATCGCTTCAGTTCAGCGCCAACGTACTTCGTGGTCGGCTACGAGCATGGTGACGTCCGCGAAGTCCTTGCTGAATTCGAAATCGACGCTTGTCCCCTCCGGAAAGTAGGCAACATCGCCCTTCCTGAGAACAAAGTTTTGACCACCATGGACTTTTACGCGCGCAGTTCCTTCTGTTACATACAGAAATTCGTCGAATGGATAGACGAACGACGCACTGCCCGACTCCTTGAATGCCGCTGCCACCCGACGACCATCGCTCGATCGATAAATGATCGCTTCGGAACCACCGAATTCCGGGAGCGAAACCCAACGCAGATCGCCCAAAGCGAAATGGACGGGGCCTGCGCCCTTGGGGCCCGCGCTAGAAGTAGCTATTCCGGCGAGGTAGGCCATGCCTATCAGCAGTCCAGCCACAATCTGATTTCTGTTCATCACAATATCCACCGAGTTGACGACGGGAAGCAGATAATAGGCCATCGGACGAAAATTATTTCTTCGGCTCGAAAAGCCAGCCTGACGGCAGCGTTGAACTCAACCGGCGGTTTGTGAGTATCATTCGTCATGAAACCTCTCGGAGCCGACACCCCCGAAACCCGCGCCCACGCGCTGGTCGATGAACTCGAGGCGCTCTACCTGCAGTCCATGCAGCGGCTGCGCGGCGCCCTCCGCACCTACCTCGAAACCGCCACCCCTCCCCCGGCTGCCATGCGGCACGATGGCTCTTTCGCCTACCCGGAGCTGCGCCTGCACTACCGGCCCACCGGGCGTATTCCGAAAATCCCGCGCGCCTTCGCCACACTGGACCGGGCCGGCACCTACGCCAGCACCGTTACCCGGCCCGCGCAGTTCCGTGCGTACTTGGTAGAGCAACTGGCGCAGGTGTTCGCGGACTACGAAGTGGAAGCCGAAGCGGTTTTGTCTCGGCAAGAAATCCCGTACCCCTATGTGCTGGACGCCACGCTGGACCTGAATGCTGCCGACGTGCGTGCCGAGGACTTGGCCCGGCACTTCCCCGCCACGCTGCTAGCGCATATCGGGGACGAACTGGCCGACGCGCTCATGACGCCTGCTGCCGGCAGCGACATTCCACTGATGCTGTTCGATGGCCTGCGGACGGATTTTTCGCTCGCGCGCGTGCGCCATTACACCGGCACGCCGGCCGAGCACGTGCAGCCGTACATTCTCTTCACGAACTACCATCGCTATGTAGACGAGTTCGTGGGCTGGGCCTGTGCCGAACTGCACCGCGATGGTAGCCCGTATACGGCCCTCTCTTGTGCTGGGGGCGTGGTGATCACACGCGAAACGCCCAACGCAGAAGCCGCCGTGGCTGCCGCGCCTTGGCGCCGGCACCAAATGCCCGCCTACCACCTCATTCGGGCCGATGGTGCCGGCGTGACGTTAGTGAACATTGGCGTTGGCCCGTCGAATGCAAAAAATATCTGCGACCACTTGGCTGTGCTGCGTCCGCACGCGTGGCTAATGATTGGGCATTGCGGTGGCCTGCAGCATTCGCAGACCATCGGCGACTACGTGCTGGCCCACGCCTACCTGCGCGACGACCATGTGCTGGACGACGTGCTGCCGCCTTCGGTGCCTGTGCCTTCGCTGGCGGAAGTGCAGCGCGCACTCTACGACGGCGCGAAGCAAGTGACTGGCGAAAGCGGTACGGAACTGAAGCGCCGCTTGCGCACCGGCACCGTGGCCACCACGGACGACCGTAATTGGGAACTGCGCTATACGCTCACTGTTCGCCGGTTCAACCAGGGCCGCGCCATCGCTATAGATATGGAGAGCGCCACCATTGCCGCGCAGGGCTATCGGTTCCGTGTGCCCTACGGCACTTTGCTGTGCATCTCGGACAAGCCACTGCATGGCGAACTGAAGCTGCCCGGGCAGGCGAACGCCTTTTACGAACGCGCCATCGCGCAGCACTTGCGAATTGGTTTGGCCAGCGTCGAGCTATTGCGCACCGAAGGCAACGCGGTGCATTCCCGCAAGCTGCGCGCTTTCGACGAGGTGCCGTTCCGGTAGGGCGTTGCGCCAACCGACACTACGACAGCACGCTGGCAAACAACGCTTTCAGGCTTTTTGTCTTTTACGATTTTAGTGACAGGCCTTAGGCCACCCTTTCCACGGAGTTCCCCATGAGCGGCAGTTTCGAAAAACACGGCAACATCGGCGTC
>CAIOHZ010000257.1 GCA_903858165.1 uncultured Pseudomonadota bacterium | reverse complement strand
CTTGAACAGGCGCCGGACCAAACGAAAACCCGGGGGCAGGTGTGCCACGTGCCAACCGCTCCGCAAGGGTTCCACGCCTGGCGGTAGCGGTTCTGCGCCCCCGGACACCTTGGCGTAACCGCGGACAGCGCGAGACGGCTGCAACTCTTCGTCGCTAATCCGGGACCGCAAACGCAGCTCCGTGAACACCAACTGCTCGACAATTTTTCCGTCAGGGTCCAGCAGGTCGGTACGCGTCGGCATCGCCGTCGTCTCGTCGACCCAGAGCCGATAGCCGAGCCGGAATTCGTCGCGGGCACGCACCTGAATGACCCGCGCCGGACGGCCGGTGGTGCTGGTCGTCCGACCCTCCGCCACCAGTTCATAGGGCTGGTCGTTGCCATCGTGGAACAGCGGCAGGTAGCCCAACAAGGCGCCCTCCGTGGCATTGGCACGGCCGACTACCACTTCACGAGTTTCCGGAAGATAGCGACGTAACTCGTTGCCTTGTCTAATTATTTCTCTAGCTGGAACGCCCGGTCCGGCGACCACATAGACCCGCTCGGTGAAGCCCTGCGCCTCCCGGCGGTGAACCACCCGGAAGCGGTCTACCCGGCCGTCTGCCATGCGCAGGAACTCGCCGTCGTAGCTGCGGGTGGCCAGCGCCGTCGACATGCGCTCCAGCAGTTCTTCAGGCGTCAACTGCGCTGCGGCACCTGCCGAGCCCCCCAGCAGCAAACCCAGCGCCAGCACCCAGCGTTGGACAGAGCGCGGCCTCAAGGCTTGCGAGACTCCACTTCGACGACGGGAGCCGCCACCGAGGGGTTGACGGGTGCCATGGCGGGAACCGGCTCAGCTACCAAACCCGTGAGCACGTTGCGACGCGCCAGCGGGCCACTCACCTCGGAATGGGCCACCACGTAACTGGCCAACTCCGCCGCTGGAATGAAGGTTGGCGACGGGCCACCAGGGCTGAGCGGCGTGGTGTAACTGGCGGGCTCCACCGCAGTGTCAAGGCCCGACAGGAGCCGCGCGCTGTCGCCGGCCGAAGCGGCCGCCAGTAACGCGGCGGGCTCGACCACCGCTACCAACGCCGGCGCGGGCACGGGAGCAGCGGCTACTTGAACCGGCTGGCTGCCACCCGGGGATCTGCCCGGTCCCTGAGGAACCACCATCAACGCCAACCCCGCGACACCAGCGGCCACGGCCACACCGCCTAAGGGCTGCAGCCAACGACGCAGCGCGCCACGACGGGCGCGGCGCGTGGGGGCCGCCAAGCGCGGCGACGCCTCGGCAGACACCGGCGGCAGCACATTCATGCCCGCCAACACGGAAACTTGCTGCTGCTCTTCAGCCTCGATGGCCGCACTGATACGGGCGGCGAAGCCAGCGGACGCCACCGGTTCCACCTGCGCTGCCGCTTGCAGGCCGGACACGCGGATGGCATCGCCGCTGAGGGTATAGCGAGCCAAAGTAGCGCGCAGGCCCGGGTCCCGCTGGAGCCGGGCCAACAACAGTTCGGCTTCCCCAGTGAGCAGTTCCCCGTCGAGCAGGGCCGACAGTTGTTCGTGGAGTCGTTCGCTCATGGCAGGGTCCTTCAAAGGCCGGAACGGTCATCGGGACGACCGAGACCGGCATCAAACACGGGGCGTAACTGTCGGTCTATAGCTTCGCGAGCACGGAAAATACGCGAACGCACCGTGCCCACCGGGCACGCCATCACCGCAGCAATTTCTTCGTAACTGAGGCCTTCGTACTCACGCAACACCACGGCGCGGCGCAGGTCTTCTGGGAGCGCGCCAATGGCCGCATCGACGGTCTCGCGAATTTCTTCGGTGAGCAGCAGACTTTCCGGGGTGGCCTCATCGCGCAGGCGCCCGTTGCGTTCGTTTTGCTCCGGGTCCTGCAGGTCGAAGTTGTAGTCGAGCGGGCGGCGCTTGGCTGCCACCAAGGCGTTCTTGGCGGTGTTGATGGCGATGCGGTAGATCCAGGTGTAGAACGCGCTGTCGCCGCGGAAGGACTGAATGGCGCGGTAGGCCTTCAGGAAAGCCTCCTGCGCGATGTCCTCCGCCTCGGCGTGGTTGCGCATATAGCGCATCACCAGCTTCAGCACTTTGTGCTGGTAACGGAGCACCAGTTGGTCGAACGCCCGCCGGTCACCCTGCTGCACGCGCTGTACGAGCGTCAGGTCAGGAATTTCAGCGGTCATGAGTGTCTGCAAAGCCACTGCCACCATGGGGTTCCCCAGACGCACCATACGTCTTGGGTTGGGACACGGGTTCAGCGGGTAAGTTCCCGCTCACCGGGGCATCCCCGCTGGCCAGCCTACCCCAGCGCAGCCTGGCTCGTAGCCAACGGAACCCCGGCTCCGGGGTATTCAGCGGGTGAAACAGCAGCGAACGGCTGCGGCCCCCCTCATCAGCGCGGACGCGCAACCGCACCAGCCAACGGGTGACGCGCGTCTCCAGCAACCGCAGTTCCTGCCCTTCGGGAGTGACGAGAACGCCTCGCGGCGACAAGCACCAAAGACGTGCCGGGGTACCGAAGACCACGGCGGGTGGCTGCGATGGACTACTTTCCGTTGGCAACTTGTTGGATGAAGTGGGCAAAGGCGGGGTCCTCGGGCGTGGCGCGGCCGAGGACGTAGGCCGCCATATCAGGGTCTTGCAGCTCGAGCAGTTCGAGGAACCGTCCTTGGTCTTCGGCGCTGGCGGCCACGTAATGGGCTTCCAGATAGCGCACGAGCAGCGTGTCGAGTTCCTTCATGCCACGTCGGCAGCGCCAACGCAACCGGGCGAGCTCGCGACTGCCCTCCCCGGTCACTGGGTCAGACCTGCCGCTCGGCAATCAGTCGCTTGATTTCACCAATGGCGCGCGCAGGGTTCAAGTCCTTCGGACAGGCCTCAGTGCAGTTCATGATGGTGTGGCAGCGGTACAACCGGAACGGGTCTTCCAGTTCGTCCAAGCGCTCGCCGGTCGCTTCGTCGCGCGAATCCACGATCCAGCGATACGCCGCCAGCAGCGCGGCGGGCCCGAGATAGCGGTCGCTGTTCCACCAATAGCTAGGGCAGCTCGTCGAGCAGCAAGCGCACAAAATGCAGGCCGAAGGCTTGTCCACCTTCTCCTGGTCTTCCTTGCTCTGCAGGCGCTCGCCATCTGGCGGCGGCGGCGTACGCGTCTGCAGCCAAGGCTTCACGGCCGCGTACTGCGCGTAGAAGTTGGTGAGGTCGGGCACCAAATCCTTCACCACCGGCATGTGCGGCAGCGGGAAGATGCGCACTTCGCCGGGAATGGTGTCGAGACCCTTGATGCACGCGAGCGTATTGGTGCCATCGATGTTCATGGCGCAGCTGCCACAAATACCTTCACGGCAGGAACGCCGGAAGGTGAGCGAGCTGTCCACTTCGTTCTTAATCTTCAGGAGCGCGTCGAGAACCATCGGACCGCACTTGCCCGTGTCGACTTCGTAGGTGTCGATGCGTGGCTTCTCACCCGACTCCGGGTCGAAGCGGTAGATGCGGAAGGTCTTCACCTTCGTCGCCCCGGCGGGTGCTGGGTGCACTTTGCCCGGGATGTCCTTGTAGCGTGAGTTCGCCGGCAGGCTGAATTCGGCCATGACTTGTTCCTAGAGGTTCAGTTCGCGATGCGGGCTTAGTACGTGCGCGCCTTGGGCGGCACCGGCTCGACATCGGTGGTCAGCGTGTTCAGGTGCACCCCGCGGTAATCAAAGCAGGTTTCACCCTTCCCGTTCACCCAGCAGAGCGAATGCTTCATCCAGTTGGCGTCATCGCGTTCCTGGAAGTCTTCGCGGGCATGGGCACCACGGCTTTCCTTGCGGTTCTCCGCGGACGCCAGCGTGGCGGTCGCCTGCAGCAGCAGGTTTTCCAGCTCCATGGTTTCCATGAGATCCGTGTTCCATACCAGCGTGCGGTCCGCCACCTTCACATCAGCGAAGCTGGCAAACGTGCTGGCGAGCTTGTCTTTGCCTTCCTGCAGCGAACTGCCGGTGCGGAATACGGCGGCGTCGGACTGCATGATCTTCTGCATCTCGAGGCGAATTTCCGCAGTGCTACGCGAACCCTTGGCATTACGCAGGGCATCGAGCCGTGATACAGCGAAGTCGCCGGCCTCCTTGCGCAGCGCGCGGTGCGGCGTTCCTGGCTTGATGGAAGCCGCACAGTGCTTGGCCGCGGCGCGCCCGAATACCACGAGGTCCAGCAGGGAGTTGGAACCCAGACGGTTGGCGCCGTGCACCGAAACACACGCCGCCTCGCCCACGGCCATGAGGCCCGGCACCACGGTATCCGCATTGCCGTTCTTCATGGTGACCACCTCGCCGTTCACATTGCACGGGATACCACCCATGTTGTAGTGAACGGTGGGCAGTACAGGGATGGGTTCGCGCGTGACGTCCACGCCTGCAAAAATGCGGGCGGTTTCGGCAATACCCGGCAGGCGCTCGTGAATGACGGCGGCGCCGAGATGCTCAAGGTGCAGGTGGATGTGGTCGGCGTTTTCACCTACCCCGCGGCCTTCACGAATCTCGATAGTCATGGAACGGCTGACGACGTCGCGCGAGGCGAGGTCCTTCGCGTTCGGCGCATAGCGCTCCATGAACCGCTCGCCCTTGGAATTGGTGAGATAACCACCCTCGCCGCGCGAGCCTTCCGTGATGAGGCAGCCCGAACCGTAGATACCGGTGGGGTGGAACTGCACGAACTCCATGTCCTGCAAAGGCAGACCGGCGCGCGCCACCATACCGCCACCGTCACCGGTGCAGGTGTGGGCCGAAGTGCAACTGAAATAGGCGCGGCCGTAGCCACCCGTGGCGAGAATGACCGTGTGCGCCCGGAAACGGTGCAGCGTGCCTTCCGCCATGTCGAGCGCGACCACGCCACGGCATTCGCCGTCTTCCATGATGAGGTCGATGGCGAAGTATTCGATGAAGAACTTCGCCTCGTGCTTCAAGGACTGCTGGTACAGCGTGTGCAGCATGGCGTGGCCAGTGCGGTCCGCCGCGGCGCAAGTGCGCTGGGCAATGCCCTTGCCGTAGTGCGTGGTCATGCCACCGAATGGGCGCTGGTAAATCTTGCCCTGCTCGGTGCGACTGAACGGCACGCCGTAGTGCTCCAGCTCGATGACTGCCGCCGGGGCTTCCTTGCACATGTATTCGATGGCGTCTTGGTCGCCCAACCAGTCCGACCCCTTGATGGTGTCGTAGAAGTGGAAGCGCCAGTCGTCTTCGCCCATGTTGCCGAGCGCCGCCGAGATGCCGCCCTGTGCCGCCACCGTGTGGCTGCGGGTAGGGAACACCTTGGTGAGATTAGCTACCGACAACCCGGACTCCGCCAAGCCGAACGTGGCACGCAAGCCGGCACCGCCGGCACCGACCACCACTACGTCGTAGGTGTGGTCTTCAAACTTGTAAGCGGAAGGCACTTGCGCGCTCATGCCGCACCCCCAAGGCTGAGGCGGACGACGGCGAGCACCATGGCTACGCCGAGCACCGCGTGGATGAAATTCAGCAACAGGGTGACGACTAATTTCGCTCCCTTGCTGTGGACGTAGTCGTCGACCACCACCTGCAAGCCCATGCGGCTGTGGTAACTGGCGGTAGCGGCCAGCAACACCAGCAGCACTGCGTGGCAGGGCTGGCCGATGAACTGGCTCACCGTGGCATGTTCGTAGTTCGGCAGGGCCGCGACGGCGAAGGCAAACCAAAGGCCGAGTGGCACGAGCGCCGCACCGGAAACGCGTTCTACCCACCAGTGGTGGAAACCGCTCTTGGCACTACCCTTACCGAGTACGCGCCCTAGTGGGGATTGCAGGCTCATGCCACACCTCGAAGAAGCAGGGCCCACAAGGCCGCGGTGAGCACCAGAGAAACCACGACCACCGCCGCGCCACTGCGCCGTGCGGTAGCTTTTTCAAAGCCATGACCGAGGTCCCACGCGAGGTGTCGCAGGCCCGCACACAGGTGGTAAAAGAAGGCGAAGCTGAACCCGAACAGCACCACCTTGCCGGGCAAGGAGCCAAGGCAAGCGACCATCTGCGCATAGCCGGCCTGACTGCCCGCCGCGGCGACCAACCACCAAGCGAGCAGCAGCATGCCGACGCTAAGCGCAATGCCCGTGGCCCGGTGCAAGATGGACAAAGCCATGGTGTACGCGAAGCGATACACCTGCAGATGGGGGGATAACGGTCTTTCGCGCGCAGCCATGGCGGGTTCCTTGAGCAATACTTGAACCGCTCCAGCGCAGCGCCCCTGCCCGCCACAGCCGGAACGGGCCCGGGCCGCAGCAGAACCGGAGCACCCAGCCGGGGCTAGAAATCGATGCAGCGACCTGAACGTTCCCAATCACCGAAGCGGGTGGGCTCCGGGCCGGCCCGGCCACCAATTTCGCGCGGCAGCACTGGCTGCCCCGCCGCGGGAGCGGCAGGGACGACAAGGCCACCAGTAGCGGGGGCTTCGGGCACCGGGGCAGCCAAGGCCGCCTGCGCCAACAACAAACCCGAAGCGGCTGCTTCAGGCGTTGCGGAAAGGGTAGGATTCAGCGTCGACATCGGCACCGATGATGCCACAATATTGCACTGCATTACCAGCGAGTAAAGGTCCAAAAAATCCATGTCCAGCAAGGTCTTGCAAACGTCCCCCACCTTTCTTGTGCAGGACAACGCCGCTTCGCCAATAGGGGTGCTGCGCCTCGTCGGCCCCGATGCCGCCCGCTTCCTGCAAGGCCAAGTCACGCAAGAAGTCGCCGCTCTCCCTAGCGGCCACTGGGCCCGTGCCGCCCTCTGCACGGCGCAGGGCCGAATCTTGGCCTTATTGAAAATGGTGGCCGTGCCAGAAGGTCTGTGGCTGGTGTTGCCCGCAGAGCGTTTAGCCGCTATCCGTGATCACCTGCAGCGATTTGTGCTGCGCGCCAAGGTGAAACTGGTGACCGATGACAGCCTCGTGGTGTCAACGTGCGCCGGCAGCGGCCACGGGTCCGCAGCGGCCGGTCAAGCGTTCCAGTCGGTGGCGCGTGCTGCTGAAGCCCTCGTGTTGCCGCTGTCGGCAACGCGGCAGTTGTGCCTGAGCGGGGAACCGACGGGCGCTTTGGCAGCCACCTCGTTGCCAACCCTGACGATGGGCGTGCGGCTCGCTTGGCCCGAGTGGCTGGCCGCCTGCGTCGCCGATGGCGAGCCGGAGGTATTCAACGCCTCCATGGAAAAGTGGACGCCGCACATGCTCGCGCAGGACCAGTGGCAGGCCATCAATTTGACGAAGGGTTGCTACACCGGCCAGGAAATCGTGGCGCGCACGCACTATCTAGGCAAAAACAAGCGGCGACTGGAGCGCGTGGAGCTCCCTGCCGACGCCCTGCGCGCCCCCGGCGAAACCTTCGATCTGCCCGATGGGCGGCGCGCGGAATGGGTACTGGGCGTGGCCCGCGAAATCGGCAATGAGGCGCTAGTAGTTACCGCCAGTCCTGGATGACGACGTCCTAGCAGGCGCCTAGACCTGCGGCCTAGAACTTGATGCGCACGATCGAGAAGTCGTCATCGAGCGGCCCGGGGCCATGGAGGTCGCGGGCCCAGCCGAAAAGCGTCTCGAGCCCGTCGGGTGCAGT
>CAIOHZ010000256.1 GCA_903858165.1 uncultured Pseudomonadota bacterium | reverse complement strand
GTCTGTTCAGCGTGCGCACACTGGCAAATGTGGCAAAAAGTGTGGCCCGACGTGTCCAGACATTCCAGCTCAATGTGCTTTGCTCTGCCTCTAGACCCTTACTGGCTGTCGTGGTTTTCCGGTGCTACACCGGCCGTGACGTGAACCTGAAGTCGTTGAAAGATTTTGGCCTTGTGACTTTGGGGTATTGCTTGGTCAACGAGATGGTGCATCACCTCGTTTGGACTTGGTTTGATCCTGCGCAACTGATCACGCCGCAGCAGGTATGGTGGATGATGCTGGGCGATTTCAACGGTGCGTTGATAGGTGCTTATGCGCTGAAATAGTCGGCGACGCGCTTCAACATCGGTTGGTCGCTTCACTAGTAAGCCGCTCAGAGAAAAGGGGGATGCGGCGCAAAACTTGCCTGCGTAGGACTTCATTAACTACCTCCATGTAGTCCAAGTTATTGTCCGCACCCCGGGTGCTCGATGCCGAAAAGTTCGGTGATTCCGGTTTTCATGGGCTCTGGTCCTGGGGCGGATTGTGGATGTGACGATGGATCGGGCGATTGTCGTGCCAACTCGATCCTGCCTAACCCGTCACGAGACGCACGACGCCTGTTCAGATCAGTCCGGTCCGACCGAAAACCCCACCGAGCCCAGCTGCGCGAAATGAACCACCATTTGGCTGCCCGCGCTTAGCACCACCGGGTCTGTGGCCGAGCCCGTCAGCACGATGGTGCCGGCTTCCAGCGGGTGTCCGGCGTCACTGGCCAGCCGTACCGCCGCCAGAAGCGCCTGTAGCGGGTGGTCCAGGATAGACGCGCTGCTGCCCTGTGCCACCAATTTGCCGTCCAGTTCGACCTCGACAGTCAGAGCGCCCAGTTCCATGGAAGGTGGCTGCCAGGGGCCAAGCACGAAGGCGCAGGCGGAGGCGTTGTCGGCCACTACGTCGGCAGACGAGAAGCGGAAATCGCGGTAACGTGAATCGATGATCTCCACCGCCGCGGCCACCGCCTGAACCGCGCGCAGGGCCTGGTCCAGGCCGGTCGCGCCGTCCAGCCGACGCGACAGCAGAAAGGCGATCTCCGGCTCCGCGCGGGGTCGGATCAATCCCTGCAACGTCAACTGGCCACCGTCGGGCACCTGCATGGCGGCGGACAACACGCCGTACACGGGTGCATCGACACCCAAGTGGGCCATCGCCTTGCGGTTCGTGAAGGCCAGCTTGAGGCCGATCTTGCGGTCGCCGCGTCGGCAACGCTGCGCCATGCCCAACGCCTGCACGGCATAGGCTTCTTGCAGCGTGATGGCTGCCGCGCCGGTCCATTGGGCGATCGGCACCCCGGTGCACAGAGCCTGGTCTAGGGCCGAGGCCAAGCGTTCGACCTTCGACAGACCGTCCGGCATGCGACTCACGGCGCCACCTGCGGCACTGGTGTGGCGCCGATCTTCCCTAGCCCGAACGCTACCGCGCGGCCGCCGACGCGCTCCACCAGCAGGTTCTGGTCGTCCTTGGCGCGCCGATCGGCCATGACTGGATCCACGATGGCGCGCAGGCGCTGCGCGAATTCGTCCCGCACTGCCACGTGCGCGCCAGACCGCGCCAGGTCGTGGGCCTCCTCCGGATCTTCCTCTAGGTCGAACAGCTCGGGCTCGTAGCCTACATAGTGGTGGTATTTGTAGCGCCCGCGCGCCACCATGAAGGCCGCCGCGGGTGAGCCGACCGCGTGGTACTCGCTGAAGGCGGTACGCTCGATGTCCGGCCGCGTTGCCAGGTCGATCAGCGAGCGTCCCGGCAGGTCTGCTTCATCGGGCAACGGCGGCAACGCGAACGCCTCCAGTACGGTCTGGTAGACGTCGACCAGCGAGGCCGGGGTGTCGCAGCTGCGCTGCGGCACCCCGGGCCCCGACAGGATCAGCGGCACCGCAGTGGACTCGCGGTACAGCAGCGACTTGTTCCACATACCGCGCGCGCCGAGGTTGTCGCCGTGGTCGCTGGTGTAGATGACCAGTGTCTCGTCAGTTAACCCTGCATCCGACAGCGCCGTTAGCACGCGGCCAATCTGCGCGTCGATGAAGCTCACCAGCCCGAAATAACTGGCTATCGCCAGGCGCCGGCGCGCATCGTCGCCCAATTCCGCATCCAGGTCGTTGAACTCGGCCTGGCGCTGCACCCACGGGTGGCGCACGAATCCGCTCTCGGGCCGCAGCTTGGGCCAGGGCACGCTGCCCGGCGGGTACAGGCCAAGGAATTCCTGCGGCACCACGAGTGGAAAATGCGGTGCTACGAAGCCGGCGAACAACAGCGCCGGATGCGCGTCGCGCGCCGCTGGCGCCAGCCCGGCACGTTCCTGCAGCCAGCTGATTGCGCCGTCCGCCACGCGCCGGTCGAAGCGGTTATATTCTGTTTCGCCCGCACCCAAGTGCCGTAAGAGTCCTACGCCTTCTCAAGTAACTTACGTTTTCGAGTTATATCTCCACCGTAACATTTGGCTAAAACATCTTTACGAATAGCTCTAATGTTTTCACGTGCAATAATTTTTGCACCAATTGCTGCCTGAATAGGTACTTC
>CAIOHZ010000255.1 GCA_903858165.1 uncultured Pseudomonadota bacterium | reverse complement strand
CGTCCAACGATTCGAGCATGATGTTCGCGTGCTGCAGCAGCGTTTGCGCGCACTGTCCTGGCGCGAACACGCGCGGATGCAGATCAATGCTGCAGCCCTTGGCGAGCATCTCGCGCGCCTTCGGGCCACCCACTTCGAATACCACGCGGCCTTCGCTCACGTCTGCTACATGGTGCAGCGTGGCGCCGCAAGCGCGCGCAGCGCGTGCTGCCACTTCGGCAGCGGGCAGCTGTTCCACTACCCATTCGTTAGGGCCCAGCCACAGCACGCGTACGCCTTCACCCTTGGCCACGGTGTTGGGCGTTACCGGCCACGGCAAGCCGAACTCGCGCCCGAGCGCCGCATATTCGTGGCCTTCGGGAAACTTCAGCCGCAGGATGCAGACCTGCAACGTGGTGGGACGAAAATGGACCAGCGGCTCAGTCACGGAGACGGTCTCCCTGCGGGTCGTAGGCGCACAACGGCGCGATGCGGGCCTTGAAGGGCTTGCCGCCCGTAACCACGTCCAGCACTTCACCACTGCGGGCGTGGCCGCCGCGCACCATGGCCATGCCGACCCAGCGCCCGAGCGTGGCGCTGTAGACGCCTGAAGTGATGTAGCCCTCGCTGCCACTGCTCACCGCGGCGCCACGTAAATGGCGGCCGGGGCGAAGCTCGGCACCGTCGACGGGCTCGAGGCCGACCAACTGGTAACGGTCCGGAGCGAGGTTGGCGGTACGGGTGAGTGAACGACGCCCGATGAAGTCCACGTCGCGCTTCAGCACCTGGCTCCAGCCGATATCCTGCGGCGAGGTGGTGCCGTCGGTGTCGGCGCCAATGTGCAAGTAGCCCTTCTCGGTGCGCAGCAGCATCCACGCTTCAATGCCGATGGGTGCGATACCGTGTGCGGCGCCCGCTTCCATGCAGCGCTGCCACAGGCCTGCCACGGCGCTGTTGGCCACGTTGATTTCGTAAGACACTTCGCCGGTGAAGCTGACGCGACACACGCGCGCCGGCACTCCGCCGAAGTGGCCGTCGCGGAAGCTCATGTGCGGGAACGAAGCGGCATCGCAGGGGAAGTCCACGCCAACCGCTTCCACCACGGCGCGTGCCTTGGGGCCAGTGAGCGTAATGACAGCGATGCTGGTGGTGATGGGCGCCACGAGCACGCGGGCGTTCACCCATTCGCACTGCAGCCATTCTTCCATCAGGCCGGCAATACGCGTCGCACCACTGGTGGTGGTGCCGACCAGGAAGCGGTCTTCCGCAAGGCGCGCCACTACACCGTCGTCGATGACCACGCCAAGCTCATTCAGCATTAAGCCGTAACGTAGCTTGCCCACCTTTAGCGTAGAAACCGTGTTGCAGTAAAAGCGGTCGAGGAACCACGCTGCATCGGGCCCGCTCACTTCAATCTTGCCGAGCGGCGAGCCGTCGAAAATGCCTACGCCTTGGCGTACCGCCAGCGCTTCGCGTTGTTCGGCAGCGTGCGGGTCTTCGCCGGGCTGCAGGTAGTACGCTGCACGCATCCAGCCGCCGTATTCCTCCAGCGCACCGCCGTTCGCGGTATGCCAGTCGTGCAATGCCAAGCGACGCACCGGGCGGAACAGTTCGTTGCGCTGCCGGCCGCCGAGAGCGCCCATCGCCACTGGCGTATACGGGAAGCGATAGCGCGTGGTGCCGACGGCATCGGGCGTACGGCCCGTCACTTCGCCCATATGCGCCAGCGCGTTCACGTTCGAGGTCTTGCCCTGGTCGGGCGCCATGCCAAGCGTGGTGTAGCGCTTCAGATGTTCCACCGAGCGGAAGTTTTCCTGCGCGGAAAGCTCGATGTCGTTGGCGGTGACGTCGTGCATGAAGTCGATGAACGCTTTGTCGCTGCCGCGAATGGTCCACAGCGGCGTCATGGGCGTATCCACGCCGGCAGCATCGCCTACCGCGTGCACTGCTTGCACGGCAGCGCCGGGGCGGAACTGCGCATGGGCAGCATCCCAATCCAGCTTGCCGCCGGACTGCGAGAACAGGTGCACGGTGGGCGAATG
>CAIOHZ010000254.1 GCA_903858165.1 uncultured Pseudomonadota bacterium | reverse complement strand
CGGTCGCCGTCGCGACCATCCTGGTTTCGGGCCTAGCCCCGTCCGTTTCCATGGCTGCCGGGAAAGTCCCGGCCAAGGTCGTGGCTCCAGTAGTCCCAGCGGTTTCCGCGAGCGACCTCGACGCCTTGCGTGCGGAATTCGTCTCCCTGCGTGAGCGTATCGACCGTCTGGAAGCTGCCAACACGCAGCTGGTGGCCGAGAACGCTGAATTGAAGAGTGCGTCGTCCGACGCGGAGCCGGTTGTCGACTATATAAAGTCGCAGATTAAGGACCAGCGCGAAGACACAGCCAAGCTTCAGGCGGAAGCCGAGAAGGTTCGTGGCGCCGACTGGGCTTCGAAGATGAAGTGGAAGGTGGACCTGCGTTACCGCATGGAAACCATCGAAGGCGACACCGTGGCGAAGCGCCAGCGTGACCGTATCCGCTTGCGTGCGGGTCTGGAGGCGAAGGCTACCGACAACCTGCTCGTGGTGGCGCAGTTGGCTACGGGCGGCACCGACCCCCGCTCCAGCAACCAGACCTTGTCCGGTCAGTTCGATCGCGAATCCATCGGTGTGGACCTCGCTTATGTCGAGTGGACCGTCGCCATGGGCATGAAGCTGACCGGCGGCAAGATGAAGAACCCACTGGTCCGCCCCGCCGACCTGTTCTGGGACAACGACCTGAACCCGGAAGGTCTGTCGTTCGCTTTCGAGCGCGGCCCTTGGTTCGGCAGCGCCAACTACTTCTACCTGACGGAGCGTTCGGGCAGTTCCACCGCTGGTGCCACCTTCGCCACCAAGGGCTCGGAGTCCACCGCGACGGTGGGTCAGCTAGGCTATCGCCTGCCGGTGGGCGACATGTCGACGCTCACGCTCGCCGCCAATTACATGGATTTGGGCGCTGGCAAGGGTCGCTGTGACCTGTTCGGCAATACCGGCAATGGCAACACCACGGTGGCGCTCACCACGGCGCCGTGTTCGGGTACTAACAACACCTCGTTGGCCTTTGACTACAAGATCACCGGGTTCCAGGCCCAGTACGACACCACGTTCGGTATGCTGCCGTTCAGCGCCTTCGGTGAATATGCCAAGAACGACGGTGCTAAGAACGGCCTTGATACCGCGTACGCCTTTGGCGCCTCGTTGGGCAAGGCTGCCAATGCCAAGTCTTGGGAAGTGAGCTATCTCTACCAGTCGATCGACAAGGACGCGCTGTTCGGTATGTTCACGGACTCTGACTTCGCCGATGGCAGGACCGACGGCAAGGGCAGCGTGTTTAAGTTCGGCTACGCACCGATGAAGAACTGGACGGTTAACGCCACTTACTTCATGAACAAGCGCAACTTCAACAGCGCCACGCAGTTGGACTACAAACGCCTGCAACTCGACTTCAACGTCAAGTACTGAGGCAGCGGCCCAGCAGGGCGCCCAGTGAGGGGTGTTGCTGCAGCCGAGGGGGGCCACGGGAAACCGTGGCCTTTCGTTTATAAGTAGGCCAGCGTGACGGACCTGCATTGCCGAGACGACGCCAGCGTGCCATGGAGGCTTGCGGCGAAGGCTGCGGTTCTGTATATCAAGGGGATTGAGGAGAGAGCATGGATACCGCAGACCTTTCGCACCACATTTCCAGCCGGTTCAACGAAGAGCTAGAGCGCGTCCGCAGCAAAGTGCTGCGCATGGGCGGCCTCGTCGAGGAACAGCTGCAGCAGGCGGTTCGCGCCTTGGTAGAGGCAGACAGCGCCCTCGGCGAGCAGGTGGCGCGTCGGGACGTGGAGGTGAACGCACTCGAAGTGTCCATCGACGAGGACTGCAGCCGCATTCTGGCCACCCGCAGCCCTGCCGCTTCGGACCTGCGCCTCATCGTTGCCATCATCAAGACCATCACCGACCTCGAGCGCATTGGCGACGAGGCGGAAAAGATTGGTTATATTGCTTCGCGTCTGGCCACCATGGAGCGGCCTACGGACCGCTATCGCGAGATCAAGCATATGGGCCGCCTGGTGCAGGACCTGGTCCACGGTGCACTGGATGCCTTCGCCCGTGCCGATGCCGAAGCGGCGCTGAAGATTGCCCGCGGCGACAAGGTGGTCGATGAAGAGTACGAGGCTATTCAGCGCCAGTGCATCACCTTCATGATGGAAGACCCGCGTACTATTCGCCGCGCCCTCGATGTGCTGTGGGTTACCCGCGCGCTGGAACGCATCGGCGATCACGCCAAAAACATCTGTGAATACGTGGTCTACATGGCCCACGGCAAGGATATCCGCCACATTTCCATCGACGACGCGGAGCGCGAACTGCAGGCCCGCACTTCCGGCGGTTCGGCTGCATGACCCTGCCGGGGCGTCGTTCGCTGAACCTGCTGGCGGCTGCGTTTTGCGCGGTGCTCATCGGCTACGCGCTGTACCAACAGCATGTTTTAGGGCTTGAGCCTTGCCATCTCTGCATCTTTCAGCGGGTAGCAGTCATGGCGGTAGGCGGCGTGTTCCTGCTGGCCGGTCTGCACCAACCTGGGCGCCTCGGTGCGCGTCTCTATGGCGTGCTGGGCGCGCTGGCGGCCGCTGGTGGCTTGGCGGTGGCCGGTCGCCATGTCTGGATCCAACTCCAGCCACCGGGCAGCGTGCCGGCTTGTGGCGCGCCGCTAGATGTCCTGTTCGACGTGCTGCCGTTTCAGGAAGTGGTGCTCAAGGTGTTCCGCGGTGGCGGTGAATGCCAGAAGGTGGACTGGACCTTCCTTGGCCTGAGCATGCCCATGTGGTTGCTGGCCGTGTTCGCCGGGCTGCTGCTGTGGGCGCTCTGGGTGAACTTCCGCCGCGAGCCCGCCACGGCGTTGCTATCAGGCCGCCGGCAATAAGCGTTCGAACATCCCCACGTAAGTGCGGTGTAGGGCCTCGACGTCCGCGACGCTGACGCATTCATTTACCTTGTGAATGGTGCGGTTCACCACGCCCAGCTCCAACACCTGCGCACCCATCGGCGCAATGAACCTGCCATCGCTGGTGCCACCGCCGGTGGACAGGCGCGGGCGGCTGCCGGTTTCCGCTTCGATGGCTGCAGCCGCAGCTGCCGACAGTTGCCCCGGGGCCGTAAAGAACGGGAAGCCGGAAACAAACCACTCCAGCGAATACTTCACGCCGTGGCGGTCGAGAATGGTAGTGACCGTTTTTTGCAGGCCCTCCAGCGTCTGTGCGGGGGACCAACGCAGATTGAAGCGGGCTTTCAACTCACCAGGAATGACATTCGGTGCGCCCGTGCCAGCGCTGAGGTTGGAAATCTGGAAGGTGGTCGGCTGGAAAAACTCGTCGCCCCCGTCCCAAACGCGGGTGGAGAGTTCCGCCAGGGCTGGCGCAAAGGCATGTACCGGGTTGTCTGCCAGCTGCGGGTAGGCCACATGGCCCTGGATGCCGTGGACCGTGAGCCGGCCGGAGAGGCTGCCGCGGCGCCCGTTTTTGATGACGTCGCCGAAACGTTGTTCGCTGGAGGGCTCGCCGACGAGGCACCAGTCGATGGTTTCGCCGCGCTCCTTCAGCCATTCGACCACGCGGCGGGTGCCGTCGACGCTGGGGCCTTCCTCGTCGCTGGTCACGAGCCAGGCGATACGGCCCTGATGGCGGGGGCGGGCGGCGAGGAACTCCTCGATAGCGGTGAGCATGGCGGCCAGGCCACTTTTCATGTCGGCCGCGCCGCGGCCGTACAGTAGGCCATCGCGAATGGTGGGCTCGAATGGGTCGCTGTGCCATTCCTCGAGCGGACCGGTGGGTACTACGTCGGTGTGGCCGGCCAGACAGAGGGTGGGGCCGCTGCCGGCTACGCTGCCTTCCCGCGTGGCCCAAAAGTTGTCCACGGGCCCGAACCGGAGCCTTTCGACCTGAAACCCGAGCACTTCGAGGCGGCGGATTAAGACGTCCTGGCAGCCTTCATCCGCGGGGCTCACCGAGCGGCGGCGGAGCAGGTCTAAGGTTAGGTCTAGAGTGGCGGTCACTGGCTTGGTTTCTCCCGCAGAACCGGTGGGGCAAAAAGGGTGCGCGATTTATAGTGCCCGTGGCCCTTCAAGTCAACGCCGAGCGGGTGGAATCTTTATATTTCAGAAAAATGACAGCCTTGGTGCCGGTGTGTCACACAACTGAAAGAATCCAGAGACACAATAGAGCGGTCAGAATCCTACTTCCTGGAGCAGTTACATGAAGCTTTGGCAGCGCACCCTCGCAGCCGCAACCCTTGTCGGTGCGGCGTCCGCGTTCGCCCCGCAGGCCGCGGTGGCCCAGCAGATCAAAATTGACGGTTCGAGCACGGTGTTTCCCATCATGGAAGCCGTGGCCGAGGAATTCCAGATTTCCAAGCGTGGCAAGGTCCGCGTTACGGTTGGCATCGCCGGCACGGGCGGTGGCTTCAAGAAATTCTGCCGTGGCGAAACGGACATTTCGAATGCCTCGCGTCCCATCCTCGCCGAGGAAATCGCAGCTTGTAAGGCGGCTGGCGTCACGTACATCGAATTGCCGGTGGCCTTCGATGCGCTGACGGTCGTCATCAACCCGAGGAACACTTGGGCGAAGACGCTGACGGTGGCGGAGCTCAAGAAGGTTTGGGAACCGGCAGCGCAGGGTCGCATCACACGTTGGAATCAGGTGCGTGCCGGGTTCCCGAACCAGCCCATCCAGCTGTTCGGCCCGGGCGCCGACAGCGGCACCTTCGACTACTTTACGGAAGCCATCAACGGCAAGTCGAAGGCGACGCGTGGTGACTACACGGCCTCCGAGGACGACAACACGCTCGTGCAAGGCGTGGAGAACAACGTCAATGCGCTCGGTTACTTCGGCTATGCGTACTACGTCAACCACAAGGACAAGATGACTGCCGTGGCCGTGAACAACGGCAAGGCGTCTGTCCTGCCCTCTACCGAAAATGTCATAAACGGGACCTACAATCCCTTGTCGCGTCCGCTGTTCATCTACGTGCGTGTGTCGTCTGCCGCACGTCCTGAAGTGGCGGAGCTGATCAAGTTCATCCTCACCAAGGGTGCGCCGCTGGTCAATGAAGTAGGTTACGTGGCCTTGCCGCCATCCGCCTACGCCATGGCCCAAAAGCACTTCGACGCCCGCCGCACCGGCAGCGTGTTCGGTGGCAAGCCCGAGGTGGGTATCACCATCGAGCAACTGCTCAGCCGCGAGGCGAAGTAAGCTGCTAGCGAGCCCCTCCGTGGGGCCCTGGCTGGGGTGCTACCAGCCGGGGGTTGGCGAGAGGAATCTGCGTCGGTAAAGTGCCGGCCCGGGCCCGGGGGGGAACCTCCGGGCCTTGTGTGCGGAAAGGAATGGGGATTTTTGCATGAACGAGCCCAAGCGCCCGATGCCCGCGGGTCCAGCCACTTCGGTCGGCATGTTCGCTTCGCTGCGCTATCGCAAAGCGCGGGATCGCGTCGTCGAGGCGCTGCTGTTGGCTTGCGGAATGGTGGCTGTGTTCATCACTGTGGCCATCGTCGCCATCCTTGTCTCCGAATCTGCCGTCTTCTTCGAGCATGTCACTCTCAAGGAATTTCTGACGGACCCGTTGTGGACACCGCTGTTTGCCGATGCCCACTACGGCATCATGCCTTTGGTAGCCGGCACGCTGACCACCACTTTCGTGGCCCTGGCGGTCGCCATTCCTTTTGGCACCACCATCGCCATTTATCTCAGTGAGTTCGCGCCGCACAAGGTGCGCGAGTCGCTCAAGCCAGTACTTGAACTGCTCGGTGCCGTGCCCACCGTGGTCTACGGCTATTTCGCGCTGCTGGTCGTCACGCCGGTCTTGCAGAAACTGCTGCCGGAATTGCCCGGGTTCAACATGTTGGGTGCCGGCATCGTCATGGGCCTCATGATCGTGCCGTTCGTGGCGTCGGTTAGTGAAGACGCCATGCGTTCCGTACCGGTTTACATGCGTGAGGGTAGCTACGCTATGGGCGCCACGCGCCTGCAGACTGCCCTGCGAGTAGTAGTGCCGGGCGCGTTTTCGGGCATCGCCGCGGCCTACATTCTGGGAATTTCCCGCGCCGTCGGTGAGACGATGGTAGTGTCCATCGCGGCCGGTATGCAGCCGAACCTCACTTTTGATCCCACCCAGCCGGCGGCCACCATCACGGCCTACATCGTACAGGTGAGCCTCGGTGACTTGCCCCATGGCAGCATTGGTTACCAGACCATCTTCGCTGCAGGTCTGGTGCTCATGATCATCACCTTGCTGTTCAATGTCGCGGGCTTCTTCCTCACCCGCAAGTTCCGGGAAGCTTACTGATGGCCACGCCAGCCCTGCCGTCGAACGATCTGCAAACTGTCCGCCGCGATGTTGCCAGCCGCAAGGTTCGTGACCAGTTGTTTGTGGTCGTCGGTTTGCTCGCTTTGTTCGCATGTCTGTTTTCCCTGCTCGTGCTGTTCAGCAAGCTGGTCATGGATGGCTCAGACCGTTTCACCTGGGAGTTTGTCAGTTCCTTCCCGTCGCGGCGTGCCGCGCAAGCCGGCATACTCGCGGCTTGGGTGGGGTCGTCGCTCGTGATGCTGGTGACGGCTTGTACGGCGGTTCCAGTGGGGGTGATGGCCGCCATCTACCTCGAGGAATATGCCCCTAAGAACTGGTTCACGGGTGTCATTGAAATCAACGTGACCAATCTGGCCGGTGTGCCCTCCATTGTCTATGGCTTGCTTGCCTTGGGTCTTTTTGTCTACAAATTCGATCTTGGGCAAAGCATCGTCACTGCCGGTCTGACGCTGGCCTTGCTGATTTTGCCGGTGGTCATCGTCGCCACGCGCGAGTCGTTGCGCAGTGTGCCGCGTGCTATTCGCGAAGCAGCCTATGGGCTTGGGGCTACGCGCTGGGAGGTAACGAAGGACCATGTGTTGCCCTACAGCACTGGGGGCATCCTTACCGGCATGATTCTCGGTCTGTCGCGCGCCATCGGTGAGACGGCACCGCTCATCACCATTGGTGCGCTGGCCTTCATTGCCTTCTTGCCCACGCCGCCGCTCACGGATGTCGCCCCGTATGTCAGCTTCACCTGGCTGACGGACCCCTTCACCGTCATGCCCATCCAGATGTTCAACTGGGTGTCCCGTCCGGACCCTGCGTTCCAATCGAACGCGGCGGCAGCCGGTGCCATCCTGCTGGGCATGACCTTGCTCATGAACGCAGTGGCTATCTATATTCGCTATCGCTTCCGCAAGTCGATTAATTGGTGATGGGCCCTGACTCATCGTCTTTGGCCCATCTTCCTACTTCACTCAGGTCTGAATCCATGGAAACCACCATGAGCACTGCTGCTGATTCCGCAACCACTGGTGGCCACGAAGCGCCGCGTATCGCCATCAACATGGATGGTCATCGCGAAACTGCACCACGCAATGCGGCCAAGGCCCGTGCGGAGGGGCTCAGCTTTCACTACGGCGCCCACCGTGCGCTTAAGGACATCAATCTGGAAATCCCCGAGCGCATGGTGACCGCGCTCATCGGGCCTTCGGGTTGCGGCAAGAGCACGTTCCTGCGGTGCTTTAATCGCATGCACGACCTCACGCCCAATACGCGTTATGACGGTGCCATCCACTTCTACCCAGACGACTTCAACCTCGTGGCGAAGGACGTGGACCCCATCGAGGTGCGTATGCGCATCGGTATGGTGTTCCAGAAACCGAACCCGTTCCCGAAGAGCATCTTTGAGAACGTGGCCTATGGCTTGCGCCTGCGCGGCGTGAGCAATCGCGCTTTGCTGGAAGAGCAGGTGGAAGCCGCGCTGCGTAGTGCTGCCTTGTGGGAAGAAGCGAAGGACCGCTTACAGGCTTCGGCATTGACGCTTTCGGGTGGTCAGCAGCAGCGTCTGTGCATTGCCCGTGCGCTCGCCACGCGCCCAGAGATATTGCTGTTCGACGAGCCCACCTCTGCGCTGGACCCCATCGCCACGGCGAAGATCGAGGAACTCATCGCGCAGTTGCGTGACCAAGTGACAGTGCTGATTGTGACTCACAACATGCAGCAAGCCGCACGCGTCTCTGACTTCACGGCCTTCATGTATCTGGGTGAACTTGTCGAAGTGGGCGATACCAGCCGTATCTTCACGAATCCCTCGAAGAAGGCCACCGAGGACTACATCACCGGCCGTTACGGCTGATGGTGTTGCCCGAGCCGGCAGTCTCCCTAGTCGCGTTGCAGATGGCATCTCAGGAATTACGGTCGGGAACTGGCGGCATGGCGGAAGCTGCTGCCGCAGGCGAAGGGCATACTTCGCGCGTTTATGACCAAGCCATGCTGGGCCTGCGAATGCAGTTGCTCGAGATGGGTGGGTTGGTGCTTTCCCAAGTGGCTGGCGCGGTACGCGCCTTGTTGGCGGCCGATACCACTCTCGCCTGCGACATCCTCGACCGCGAACAAGCCGTGAACGCTTACGCCGAGCGCGTCGACCGGGCCGCCATGGCGCTCATTGCACTACACCAACCGGTGGCCGGCGACTTGCGCACCGTTCGCGCCTTGACGAGGGCAGCGATTGATTTGGAACGCGTTGGTGATGAGGCCAAGAAACTCGCTTACCTTGCCCGTGACATTGCTGCGGGCTCCCGTGTCACCTTGTCCAATGGTGTACGTCGCCCTTTGCGGGTGATGGGGCAGGCGGCGGCATCGATGCTTCACGATGCCGTGGACGCTTTGGACCGCATGAGTGCGGAATCGGCACAGGGAGTGCTCGTCCGCGACGCCGAGTTGGACGCCGAGTTCAATGGGGCGCTGCGCCTTTTGGTCACGGAAGGCATGGAAGACCCGCGCTCCTTGGCTGGCATCGCCGATGCGGTGCTGGCGCTCAAAGCGATTGAACGCATTGGCGACCATGCCAAAAATGTGGCCGAGCAGGTCGCCTTCATCGCGGGTTAGTACCCGCAGCCGTAGCTGTCTTATTTGCTCAGTCGCGCAGCAGTTCGTTGATACTGGTCTTGGCGCGCGTCTGCGCATCGACCCGCTTCACGATGACGGCCGCCGATAGCGAATACTTGCCGCAAGCGGAGGGCAGGGTGCCTGGCACCACTACCGCACCGGCCGGCACGCGGCCATAGCTGACCGTACCCGTGGCGCGGTCGTAGATTTTCGTGCTGGCGCCGATGAACACACCCATCGACAGTACGGCACCTTCTTCCACGACAACGCCTTCGACTACTTCCGAGCGCGCGCCGATGAAGCAGTTGTCCTCGATGATGGTTGGGCCGGCCTGTAGCGGCTCCAGCACGCCGCCAATGCCCACGCCGCCCGAAAGGTGCACGTTCTTACCGATCTGCGCACAGGAGCCCACGGTGGCCCAGGTGTCGACCATGGTGCCGCTGTCCACGTAGGCGCCGAGGTTCACGTAGCTGGGCATCAGCACCGTACCGGGCGCGATGTACGCACCGCGCCGCGCGACGGCCGGCGGTACCACCCGCACGCCACCGGCGCGCAGTTGTTCCGGCGACTGGTTGGCAAACTTCAGCGGCACCTTGTCGTAGAACTGGGTGTAGCCGGCATCGATGGGGGCGTTGTCATGCGTGCGGAAGTAGAGCAGCACGGCTTTCTTCAGCCACTGGTTGACTTGCCACTGGCCGTCCACTTTCTGCGCCACACGCACACGGCCGGCGTCGAGCAGGTCGATTGTTTCTTCCAGCGCCTGACCGAGAGCCGCTGGCACGTCCGCTGGTGCCAATGTCACTCGCTCTTCCCACCAGTGTTCGACGAGGGACTGCAGGGCGGTGGTGTCGAGGGTCGTCGAGGTCATGGCAGGGTCCTGTTCAAGGCAAGGAAAACGCGAGCAAAACGGTGGCAGGCCGGGCGGTGTTCAAGGACACCAAGCGCGATGGAACGCGGCGATGCGGTGCGCGGCAGCCAGGCAGTCGACGACCGGTGCGACCAGCGATAGGCGCACGCGACCGCGGCCGGGATGACCGCCGGCAGCGTTCGGGCGCCCGAGGTATTCGCCGGGCAAGGAAGTGATGTTTTGGTGCTCCAGCAGGCCACGCGACCAAGCCGTGTCGCTACCTTCCGGTGCGTGGCCCGCGGCGTTTCGCTGCGCGTGGGCGACGTCCAGCCATAGATAGAAGCCTGCGTCGGGCCAGTCCACGGGCATGACTGCGCGCAGCACGGGCACTACCGCTGCGAACTTGGCGCGGTAAAGCGCCCGGTTGGCCGCGACGTGCGCATCGTCGTTCCAAGCGGCGGCGCTGGCGGCCAGCACGTGGCCGGGCATGGCGCAGCCGTGGTAAGTGCGGTAAAGCCGGAAAGGCGCCAGCAGGGTGGGGTCGCCGGCGACAAAGCCGGAGCGCATACCGGGCACGCTAGTGCGCTTCGACAGGGAATGGAAGACCACGAGGCGGCGGAAGGTGGTGTTGCCTATGGCTGCTGCTGCCTGCAGGAAACCCGGCGGCGGATTGGCTTCGTCGAGGTAGATGTCCGCGTAGCACTCGTCCGCGGCCACGATGAAGTCGTATTGCTCCGCCAGTGCGAGCGCGCGCTGCATCCAGGCGAGCGAGGCCACGGTGCCGGAAGGGTTGCCCGGCGAGCACAGGAACAGCACTTGGCAGCGTTGCCACATGGCCGGTGAAACGGCCTCGAGGTCCGGCAGGAAGCCGTTGCTCGCGTCGGTGTCGAGGTAGACCGGTTCGGCGCCGGCCAGCAAAGCGGCGCCTTCGTAGATTTGGTAGAACGGGTTCGGCATGAGCACGGCCGGGCCCGCCGTAGCACCAGCCTTGCCGGCGGGGTTCACCACCGCCTGCACGAAGGCAAACAGGGCCTCGCGCGTGCCGTTCACTGGCAACACCATACGGTCTGCGACTACGTGTTCGCCAACGCTATAGCGGCGATGCAACCAACCGGCCACGGCTTCGCGGAACGCCGGTGAGCCTGCCGCTACCGGGTACGTACCGAGTTCGGCAAGGTTGGCCGTCAGCGTCTCCAGCACGAACGCCGGTGGGGCGTGTTTGGGTTCGCCGATATGCAGCGCAATGCGTGGCAGGTGCGCGGGTGGCACCACCCCCGCCTGTAGCGCATGCAGACGCTCGAACGGGTAAGGGTGGAGTTGGGTGAGGTGCGGGTTCATGCAGCGGTTTCGCAGCGGGCTCAGCCAGCGGCGGGCGGCGCGAGTGTTACTTCCAACCGCTCCCGCAAGCGCGCGCAGGTGGCTGTATCCAACGGGCGATTGTCGGCGTCGGAAAGGTAAAACACGTCTTCCGCACGTTCACCCACCGTGGAGATGCGAGCGCCGTGCACGTCCACTTTGGCGTCCACAAAGGCACGGCCCACCTCGGACAACAACCCGGGTCGGTCGGCGGCAACGAGCTCGAGGATGGTGCGCCCATTGCGCTCGTCCTCGGTGAAGTCCACTTGCGGGCGTGTGGCGAACACGCGCACTTGCCGTGGTACGCGGCGCGAGACGATGGGTGCGCCTTGCGCCCGTTCCGTGAGCGCACGGGTCATGGCCTGTTCGATTTCGTGGATACGCGTGCGGTCCGTGATGGGCGCGCCGTTGTCTTCCAGCACGGTGAACATGGCGACGTCATAGCCATGGCGAGTCGGCGTGATTCGAGCATCGAGAATATTCAGACCGAGTTGGTCCAGCACGGCCGTGGTACGCGCGAAGCTGCGATGTCTATGCAGTGTCCAGGTGAATACGGTAGTGCCGCCGCGCGTGCCTTGCGGACGCACCGCCACCAATGGCGTCTCGTCATCGGGTGCACGCGGCGCCAGTAACTGGGTATGCCAAGCCACTTCGGCAGCAGCATGACGCAGGAAGTGCGCTTCAGAGAACAGCGCCCAGGTGCGCTCCAAAGCAGCATGCGGCACTTGCTCCTTGGCCAGCAGTTCACGTGCTTCGGCTTGGGTTTCGCTCACCAGTTCTTCTGGGTCCACGGGGCTTTCTAGGCCGCGGCGCAGCGCGCGCTTGGTACGTTCGTAGAAGTCTTCGAAAAGTGAAGCCTTCCAGGCATTCCACAGCTTCGGGTTGGTACCGCGCACATCGGCGCAGGTGAGCATGTAGAGATAGTCCAAGTGGACCTGGTCGCCGACGGTGCGCGCGAACTCGTTCACCACGTCTGGGTCGGAGATGTCCTTCTTCTGCGCGGTGACGGACAACAGTAAGTGGTGCCGTACCAGCCACGCCACCAAGCGCGCATCGTAGCGGCCCAGGCCTTGCTCAAGACAGAACGCCTCGGCATCCACGGAGCCCAAGTCACTGTGGTCGCCGCCGCGGCCTTTGGCGATGTCGTGGAACAACGCAGCCAGAAAGGCCAGTTCGGGCTTCGGCAGTTGCTGGAAGATAAGCGAGTGGCGCGGGAACTCGTGGTCGAAGCGCGAGAGCGCCATACGGCGCAGATTGCGCAGGACGAACAGCGTGTGCGCATCGACGGTGTAGGCATGGAACAGATCGTATTGCATGCGCCCGACAATGCGCCCGAAGGCAGGAATGTAGCGCCCGAGCACGCCATAGGCATTCATGCGGCGTAGCGCACGGGTTAGGCCTTCCGGTGCGCGCATGAGTTCGAGGAACAGGCGGTGGTGCCGCGGGTTCTGGCGGAACTCTTCGTCGATGAGCCACTGGTGCCGTTGCAGCGAACGCAGTGTGCTGGCGCGGATGCCTTGCAGTTGCGGGTTCTGCGTCATGAGCACGAACAGTTCGAGCATGGCCGAGGGGTGACGCGCAAAAGTATCTTCGGTCGTGGTTTCGATGGTGTCGCCGCGTACCTGAAAGCGCGCATTCAGCGGCTCGGGCGGTTGGCGCTGGTCCATGAGGAGCACCTCGCGGAACAACTGCAGCAGCAGTTCGTTTAGCACCGAGATGACCATGACCGTGCGGTAATAGCGCTGCATGAACTGTTCGACGGCCAGCGTATAGGTGGCGTCTTCGTAGCCGAACAGCTTGGCTAGGCGCTGCTGATGGTCGAACAGCAAGCGGTCTTCGCGGCGCCCGGTAAGATCGTGCAGGGCAAAGCGCACACGCCACAGGAAATCCTGTGCCGTTTTCAGGCGCTGTAGCTCTGCTTCCGTGAGGAAGCCATGGTCGACTAGTTCGTCAATCGTCTCGGCACCGAAGTGGCGCTTGGCTACCCAGGCGATGGTCTGGATGTCGCGCAGGCCACCGGGGCTGGCCTTGACGTTGGGTTCGAGGTTGTAGGCGGTGTCGTGGTAGCGGTGGTGGCGTTGCTGCTGCTCACGCACTTTCGCTGCGTAGAAATCGGCGGAGGTCCATACGCGGTCGTTGGCTAGCGCGCGGCGCATGGCCACGAAGAGGCTCTCTGGGCCCTGCAGCAAACGCGCTTCCATGAGCGAGGTGGCGACGCTGACATCCGCCAAGGACTCGCGTTGGCAGTCGTCGATAGTGCGGACGCTGTGGCCGACCTCGAGGCCGATGTCCCACAGGAAGGCGAGGAAAGATTCGAGCCCAGGCTGCCATAGTGCGTGCTCGCCTTTGGGCAGCAACACCAGCACGTCGATGTCGGAGGAGGGGTGGAGTTCGCCGCGGCCATAGCCGCCGACGGCCACCAAGGCCAGTTCGCGCGCCGCGGGGCCGGCACGCAGGTGCCAAGCCGCCAGCAGCACCACATCTACCAGCCTCGCACGGTCGCGTACCAACGTGCCGATGGCCTCTTCGGCTTCGAAGCGTTGGCGCAAATTCGCCGTACCTTCCGCCAGCGCTGCCCGGAAAGCCGGCACCGGGTCGGCGGGGGCGGCGAGGCGTGCCGCCACTTGGGACGGGAGAAGCCAGTCTCCGGGAATCACGCCGTCGTGGGTCACGGCGCCCACTAGACTGCTGTCTCGAGGCCGCGGCGGAGGCGGTCCTCGCGGCCAAGCGTGAGGACTTCCACTCCAGTTTCCGTCACCAGCACCATGTGTTCCCACTGCGCGGACAGGCTGTGGTCCTTGGTGACTACGGTCCAGCCATCGGGCAGCAGTTTCACGTGGCGCTTTCCGGCGTTGATCATCGGTTCGATGGTGAAGATCATGCCTGGCTCCAGCGCGAGTCCCTCACCCGGGGTGCCATAGTGGACGATTTGTAGGTCTTCGTGGAAAGTGCGGCCGATGCCATGGCCACAGTATTCCCGCACCACGGAATAGCCCTGCGCTTCCACGAATGACTGGATGGCGTGGCCGATATCACCCAAACGGGCTCCCGGGCGCACCGCGTCGATGCCGCGCCACATGGATTCGTGGCACACCTCGGCGAGGCGCTTGGCCTGAATGCCGGGCTGGCCGACGAAGAACATGCGGCTGCTGTCGCCATGCCAGCCATCTTTGATGACGGTGATGTCGACGTTGATGATATCGCCCGCTTTCAGGCGCTTTTCGCCGGGGATACCGTGGCAAACCACGTGGTTCACCGAAGTACAGATGCTCTTGGGAAAGCCCCGGTAGTTCAGCGGCGCAGGGACGCAGCCTTGCACTTCGGTGTGGTAGCGGTGGCAGATATCGTTCACTTCGTCTGTCGTCATGCCCGGGCGGATATGTTCGCCAATCATGTCAAGGGCGTCCGCCGCCAGACGTCCGGCCACACGCATGGCGGCTTGCTCGGACGGGGATTTGAGGATCACTTGCATGGGGCGGTGGGCTCCGGGGGGACTCAAGCCGTTGAATCAACTAGCCCTACATGGTATAAAGCCGGGCTTTTTTTCGCAATTCAATCCACACGTCGGTCGTCACGTGTGTCGGGGTGCCGGTGCTGCCCGGGGAACCATTTTCAGGTTTCCCGCCCACGCCGGTCGACACATGGGGCCGGCGGAGGAATAACCCCGGGAGTTTTGCAATGCCTATCGTCTCCATGCGTGAAATGCTGGAAGCCGGCGTCCACTTCGGACACCAAACCCGCTTCTGGAACCCCAAGATGGCTCCGTACATCTTCGGTGAGCGTAACCGCATCCACATCATCAATCTCGAAAAGACGGCGCCCATGTTCCACGAGGCCGCCGCCTTCCTGAAGAGCGTGGTTGCCGACGGCGGCCGCGTGCTGTTCGTAGGCACCAAGCGTTCGGCCCGCGAAGCCGTGCAGCGCGAAGCTGTCCGCGCCGGCATGCCCTTTGTCAACCAGCGCTGGCTGGGTGGCATGCTCACCAACTTCAAGACCATCCGCCTGTCCATCAAGCGTTTGGCCGAACTCGAGGAAATGACCGCTAACGGCACCCTCGAGCGCCGTGGCAAGAAGGAAGCGCAGCTGCTTCGCCGTGAAATGGACAAGCTCACCAGGAGCATGGGTGGCATCAAGGAGATGCCGGCCCTGCCCGATGCCGTGTTCATCATCGACGTGGGCCACGAGAACATTGCTATTCAGGAAGCCCGCAAGCTCGGTATTCCGGTGGTGGCGGTGGTCGACACCAACTGCACGCCGGAAGGTGTGGACTACATCATCCCGGGCAATGACGACGCCATGCGCGCCGTCGGCCTGTACGCCGCTGCCATGGCGGATGCCTGCCTTGAAGGTCGCGAGGCGGGCCCAGCCGCGCCGGCTGGCGAAGACGAGTTCATCGAACTCGACGAGGAAGGCAAGCCCAAGGCGAGGCCGGCGCCCCGTCGTCCGGGTCCGGACCGTGGTCGTCGTCCGGGGGGTCGTCGCGTCGAAGCCTCCATCGCTCCGGAAGCGGGTGCCGAGGAAGGCACTGCCGATGGTACCCGTCCCCGTCCGGCGCCCGTTGGCCGTCGTCCGGCCGGTGGTGCCGGTGGTCGTGGCCGTCCTGGCG
>CAIOHZ010000253.1 GCA_903858165.1 uncultured Pseudomonadota bacterium | reverse complement strand
TCCGGCTCCACCACGGTGTCGCCATTGGGAATGATGCTACGCCCGCGGCGGAAGATGGCCGCGACGCGCACATCGGTCTTGGGCATGTGTTCGCGCAAGGTGCGCAAAGCGCTCCCCACCAGCGGACTGCCCTTGGCGGCGCGCACGCCCACCAAGCGCGCGCGACCGTTCGCAAAATCCACCACCTGCACTGCGCCGGGGTAGCGGATAAGGCGCTCGACATAGTCGACCACCAGCGTCTCGGGGCTGATACAGACATCGATGGCAAAAGCCGCGCCTTCGCCGAACAGTCGCTCGCGCTTGAGGTAGTCCGTAGTGCGGATGCGCGCAATCTTCTTCGGGGTACGGAAGAGGTTCCAGGCCACCTGGCAGGCGACCATGTTGACCTCGTCGCTGTTGGTGAGGGCGACAATCATGTCGGCCTCGGCACCACCAGCGGATTCCAGCACGGCAGGGCTACAGGCATTGCCAGCAATGGTGCGCACATCGAGACGGTCCTGAAGCTCCCGCAGGACCTCCTCGTCGGTATCGACGACCGTGACCTCGTTCGCCTCTTCGCGGGAGAGTTTCGCTGCGGCGGTGCGGCCTACCTGGCCGGCACCCAGGATGATGATCTTCACGGCAACAATTCTTCCGGCCGCGCGCCCGAGGGCGCCAAGGCGAGAAGTGTAGCGCGATGGCGCCCGCGCGGCTTCAGGGAGCGGACGGCAAGCCCAGGACCTGGCGCGCCAGACCCGCCAGTGCCAAGGGGCTGAAAGGCTTCACGAGGTAGTGGTCGGCGCCAGCAGAAAGGCCTTCCGCGACATCCATCCGCTGACCGCGGGCGGTCACCAGGATGATCCGTAGCCCGGCGTTGGCGGGGTCGGCACGGAGTTGGCGGCAAACGTCCATGCCGCTCGGCCCACCCGGCATCATCACATCGCAAACCAGGAGCTGCGGGGGATGCGCTGCACACAAGGCCAGCGCCTCCGTGCCGTTGCTAGCTAGGTGCACTTCCACCCGCAACAGGTCGAAGGTGGCGCGCAGCAATAACTGCATGGCCGGCTGGTCGTCGGCAATCACCACGATTGGAAGGGAATGCGACAAATTTTCAGCCTCGCCCACACCTGTCCTTTGGTGTAACCCATTTGGGCTAGTACCGCAAGCGCCAGCGAAGCCGGCGAGTCTCGCGGGAAACGCTGCAATCACGCCACGGACTGGCTATGCTGTTCATGAAAAATCGACATTTTGCGGGCAGCGGGCGCAGCATAGGGAGCACACCGCATGTACGGGTTGGTGAACCGTTCGTTCGAAGACATGGTGCGGGCGCGCTGGGGTAGTACGGCCTGGGAAGCGGTTTGCGCGCGGGCAGGCGTGGACGTACAGGTCTATGTCCTGAACGAACCGTATCCGGACGATCTAACCTACGCACTGGTGATGTCCGCCACGGAGGTGGTGGGCCTACCACCGGCGGACCTGCTACGCGAGTTTGGGCACCACTGGGTACTGCAAACGGCCAACCAGTTCCATGGCCCCTTGCTGCGCGCCGGTGGCCACACACTGCGCGAGTTCCTGCACAACTTGCCGAACTTCCACACCCGGGTGCTGATGATGCTACCCGGACTGCTGCCCCCGAAATTCACCTGCCTGGATTTGGGGGAGCGGGTGGTCAGCATCGGCTATCGCTCGCACCGGCCCGGCCTAGCGCCGTTCGTGCTCGGTCTTCTGGAAGGGCTCAGCCAACTCTTTCAGGAGCCGGTGAACATCACCCACGTGCCCGGTCCCGCCTTGGCTGCCGACGGGGGTGCCAGCGAGTCCTACTTGGTCCACTGGCCATCGGGGTAGCCGATGTCTGCCACTAAATACACGCTCGACGCTAGCCGCTTTGCGGCAGCCTTCCCGTTCCATGTGGTTTTCAACCACGCGCGAACGTTGTTGCAGGTGGGGGAAGTGCTGGCCCGTATCGCGCCCGATGTCCGCCCCGGAGCCGCGCTGGACCAAGTACTGCCAACCACCGGGTCCACGGCGGAAGTCCCCTTTGACGAATTGGTGCGCCAGCCCAATCTGGTGGCCCTGCTGAAGCACCCGCCCAGCGGCTTGATGCTGCGCGGTGCCATTCATCAGTTAGGTCCGGGGGACAATGGCCCGTTCGTGTTTCTCGGCTCCCCGTGGGTGCCGACTGCTACGGAGCTGGTACGCCTCGGGCTCACGCTGAGCGACTTCGCCGCCCACGACGCAGCCTCTGACGTGACCCAACTGGCGCAGATTCACCGCCTTGCCCAGGACGATCTGCGCCGGCTCAACCAGTTACAACGCACGCAGCAGGAAGAACTGAACGCACTGCTGGAACTCAGCCCGGACGGCATCATCGCTTTTAACCGCGAAGGGGTGGTCACGCATGCCAACGCTTCGCTGCGTTCCTTGCTAGGTGCGCTGTTGCCCGGGCCCACGCCACCCCACTTGGCGGTTTTCGACAGCCTGCTCTTGGCCGCAGCGAATCCGGCCATTCCCTGCGTCCCATGCAGCGAGTTACCCGATGGCAGCCACGACACCATCGAGCTCTTGCGACCACGGCCCATAATTCTCCAGCGCTCGGCGCGCGTACTGCACGGCGCCGCTGGCGTATCGGCCGGCCGCGTGCTGTACCTGCGCGATATCACGCATGAAACCGAAGTGGCGCGCATGAAGACGGAGTTCCTGACCACCGCCGCTCACGAACTGCGTACGCCGCTGGCCAGCGTGCATGGGTTCACCGAATTGCTGCTGGCCGAGGAATTCCCTCGCGATGTCAGCCGGGAGATGCTCACCACCATGCACCGGCAGTCCAGCTTGCTGGTGAAACTGGTGAATGAATTGCTGGATTTGGCCCGCATCGAAGCGCGCGCCGGAAAGGACCTGCAAGTGGAACTGCTGCCACTGGTGCCACTGCTACGCGAAGTGGTGGAGGGGTTCTACCTAGAGAGTGCGCCACGGCGAATCCTGCTGAACTTGTCCGCAGCAGCGGTTTGGGTGGCAGCTGACCGCGTGAAACTAACGCAAGCCGTGAACAATGTGCTGTCCAACGCCTGCAAGTATTCGCCGCAAGACAGCACCATCCAAGTGCAGCTGCTAGTGCGCGAAAGCCGACCACGTCAGGAGGTGGGAGTCAGTTTTACCGACCAGGGCATCGGCATGACCGAAAGCCAGTTGGCACAAATCTACGAGCGGTTTTTTCGAGCCGACCCTAGCGGTGCCGTCGGGGGCACCGGCCTTGGCATGACACTCGTGAAAGAATTTCTGGAATTGATGGGCGGTACCGTGGAGGTGACCAGCACACTCGGCGCCGGAACCACCGTCACGCTCTGGCTGCAGGCTGCTGCCCCGCCCGAGGACGCTCAGGCGCCGAGGAATTCCAACTTGGCGTAAGCCAACATGAGCTGCTTCGGGCCGAGGCGCTCGAAGTTCACTTCCACCTGCGCCTGCGCGCCCTGCCCTTCCAAACGCACCACCACACCATCACCGAACTTGGCATGACGCACCCGGCTGCCGAGCTTCAAGCCGTTGAAGGCCGCGGCTTGATCGATACGCGCTGTGGCACGCACCACGGCAACGCGTTCTTCCGTGACGGGCGACGGGCGGCCGGTGCCGCCAGAGCTGCCCCCGTAGCCACCGCGGCTGCCGCCACCGTAACTGCCGCTGCTGCCGCCACCATAGGAGCGCCCCGGCTCGCGGCTGCCGTAGCCACCACTAAAGCCACTACGGGGACGGCCTTGCTCACGCCCTTCCCAACCGTCGCCTTCGTCCGTCCAGCGCCGCCGCCCGTTATCGAACGGGCGCGACACATTCAAGCGCGGCCGCACTTCTTCCAGCAATTCCTCGGGCATCTCCGTGAGGAACCGCGAAGGCGCCGCCATCTGGTCCTGCCCATGCAAACGGCGCGCTTCCGCATGCGACAGATACAGCCGCTTCATGGCGCGCGTAATGCCTACATAGCAAAGGCGGCGTTCTTCTTCCAGGCCGTTGAGGTCTGCGATGGAACGCTGGTGCGGGAACAAGCCTTCTTCCAGGCCACACAGGAAGACGATGGGAAACTCGAGGCCCTTGGCTGAGTGCAGCGTCATCATCTGGACCGAATCTTCGCCAGCACCTGCCTGTGCCTCGCCGCTTTCCAGCACCGCGTGCGCCAGAAACGAATCCAAGGGGTTCATGGGTTCGCCACTGTCCCCCGGCACTTGGTCCGGTTCGAAAGTGCGCGCTGCGGAAACCAATTCGTCTAAGTTCTCGACACGGGCCTCACCCTTGCCGTCTTTTTCCTTTTGGAAGTGCTCGCGCAAACCGGAACGCGCGATGACATGGTCCACCTGCTCGTGTAGTGGCAAGTTAGCGGCTTCCTTCGCCAACTGATCGATTAACTGCAGGAACGCCGCCAACGACTGGTTCCCCTTGGGCCCCAGCATGCCGGAGCCCAGCACCACACCGCAGGCTTCCCACATGGAGTTGCCGCGTTCGCGCGCAGCCGTGCGCACCAAGTCCAAGGTGCGCGCGCCAATGCCGCGCGTAGGCAAGTTCACCACACGCTCGAAAGCGGCGTCTTCGGCGCGGTTCGACAACAAGCGCAAGTAAGCAAGCGCGTCTTTCACTTCGGCGCGCTCAAAGAAGCGCAGGCCCCCATAAACGCGATAAGGAATACGCGCGTTCATGAAGCCTTCTTCCAGCACGCGCGACTGCGCGTTGGACCGGTACAGCACCGCTGCGCCGTCACGACGACCGCCCTGATTGATCCACTCGCGCACGCGCTGGACTACGAAGTCTGCTTCGTCGCGTTCGTTGAACGCGGAATAGACACGGATGGGCTCGCCCGGCGCACCTGCGGTACGCAGCGTCTTGCCGAGGCGGCCCGTATTGTGCTCGATGATGCCGTTGGCCAGCGCCAGGATGTTGCCGCTGGAACGGTAGTTTTCTTCGAGGCGCACCATGAGCGCGCCGGGAAAGTCTCTACTGAACTGGTGGATGTTTTCCACCTTGGCGCCGCGCCAGCCGTAGATGCTCTGGTCGTCGTCACCCACGACGAACGGCGTACCACCTGGACCGGCCAGCAGACGCAGCCACTGGTACTGCAAAGTGTTGGTGTCCTGAAACTCGTCCACCAACATGTGCATGAAGCGCTTGCGGTAGTGGTCGAGCACATCGACATGGTCGCGCAGGAGTTCGTAACTGCGCAGCAACAGTTCGGCGAAGTCCACCACGCCCGTCTTGCGGCAGCGCGCTTCGTATTCCTCGTAGATGCGGATGAGCTGACGGCGCGTCGGGTCGCCGTCATCCTTCAAGTGCTTCGGACGCTGGCCTTCATCTTTGCGACCATTAATGAAATAAGTGACCTCACGCGGCACCCAGCGGGTGTCATCGAGGCCCATTTCTTTCAGAATTTTCTTCACCAGCCGCTGCTGATCGTCCGCATCGAGAATCTGGAAGGTCTGCGGCAGATCTGCTTCACGCCAATGAATGCGCAGCAAGCGATGCGCCAAGCCATGGAAAGTGCCGATCCAGAGGTTCTGCACGCTCACTTGCAGCAGTGTTTCCACACGGCCGCGCATTTCGGCCGCCGCCTTGTTGGTGAACGTCACCGCGAGAATGGACCACAGCGAGGCGCCCTCGCGCTCCACCAACCAGCCGATACGGTGCACGAGCACGCGCGTCTTGCCGGAACCTGCACCAGCAAGGATGAGACAGGGCTGCAGCGGAGCAGAGACAGCCTGCGCCTGTTCGGCGTTCAGGCGTGAAAGGAGCGGGTCGGAATTCATCCGCGCATTCTACCGGGGCGGGCGGCTCAACCGGTGACCCTGTGCAGACCGCTGGGTGTGCTTCACGCCTCTGGCGCCGCATCCTCACCGAGAAACTCCAGCAACTCGAGCGCCAGAGCGATGACCACCGGCCCCAGGAACAGCCCCACCATACCGAATGCCGCCAAGCCCCCGAGTACGCCGATGAAGACCGCCAAGGTCGGTACCTCGCCGCGACCGGAAATAAGCAAGGGTTTCAACAGGTTGTCGACGGTACCCACCACGCCCGCGCCGAACGCGAACAACAAGGTGGCGGGTAAATAGTCGCCGTGCAACGCCAGCCCCACGACTGCCGGCCCCCACACCAATGCGGTGCCGCCGAAAGGCACCACCGACAACACCGCCGCCAACACACCGAACACCACCGGGGAAGGCAAGCCGGCAGCGGCGAACGCCAGCCCCACCAACAACCCTTGAATCATGGCGGTGACCAAAGTACCGAAGACCACCGCGCGCGTCACGGCCGCCAACCGTGCGAACAGGCGCTCCTTGTGGGCGGCGTCCATCGGCACCAGTCGGCGCAAGCTGCGCGTAATGGGGACTGCATCGCGCACCAGAAAGAACAGCAGAATGAGCATGAACAGGAAACTGGCGACGGTTCCCACCGCCTCCAGAAAGAAAGCTCCTCCCATGGCGGCCAATGGCGCCAGCACTCGCTGTGCACCCGCGACGACCCAAGCTTGCAATTGCGCAGCCGACACCGCCAAGTGTTCTTCGGCCCAGCCCACCCAGCCCTTAAGCCAAGGCTGCTGCAGCAGGTCGTTGAAACTGCGCACCTCTAGGTCTAACGCCAGTTGCTGTACTCGTTGCGCCAGTTCGCCGGCTTGCGCCGCGAACAAGGCGCCGAGCACCCCCAAGGGCCCGAAGAACAACAACAAGGTCAGCAGCGTCAGCAGCAACGCAGCCAGAGATTCGCGACCACCGAGGCGCCGTGCCAGCCGCACTTGCAAAGGCTGTAACAAGAACGCCAGAAACAGCGCCCAGGCCAGCGGCGCCAAAAAGGGCTCGACAATGCGCCAGAGCAATACCGCCAGCACTGCCGCGGTCACCAACCCGACGGCGCGACGATAGAACACGGTGGCTGGAGTGGGGAGCATGGGAGATCCTGGAGGCGGGCTTCATGCCCTGAAGTTCTGGTCCGATTGTTCCACAGGCCCGACCCCCCCGATAGGCGGTAAACTGCAGACATGATTGGTTTGCTGCAAAGAGTGACCCAAGCCAGCGTCACCGTGGAGGGCGCCATCATCGGCGCCATCGGCCGAGGGCTACTGGTATTGGTGGGGGTGCAGGCCGGGGATACCGCTGCCCAAGGCGAGCGACTGCTGGAGCGCCTCGTCACCTACCGCGTGTTCGCCGACGACACCGGCCGCATGAACCGCAGTCTGGAAGAAACCGGCGGAGGGCTGCTATTGGTGCCGCAATTCACGCTGGCAGCGGACACGCACAAGGGTACACGGCCGGGCTTCAGCACCGCCGCCGCTCCGGAACTCGGGCGCGAACGCTTCGCCGCCTTGGTAGCATTGGCGGAAGCCCGTTTGCCCGGTCGCGTTGCTACCGGACAATTCGGCGCCGACATGCAGGTAGCGCTGGTGAACGACGGGCCGGTCACCTTCTGGCTGGAAGTGAAGCCTGCTGGCTGATTTTTTGCCGAAATGTAAGTAAAAACCCTTAGGCTCTGCCCCAAGGGACACACGTCACGGATTGAGGAACTGCACAGATACCCACGAGGTCCATGCAGTAATATCCCTTCCTATCAATCTCGCTGGCAACGCCGGCCACTGTTGGAGCCTCGTCATGGGTATCGGTTTTCGTGAACTTCTGATCATCCTCGCCATCGCGCTACTCGTCTTCGGCGCCGGCAAGCTCAAGAACATCGGCTCAGACCTCGGCGCTGCCGTGCGCGGCTTCAAGAAAGGCATGAGCGACGAAGAAGAATCCGCCAAGGAGACCAAGGACGACAAGGCAGTGGCACAGGCCGCTGACGACAGCAAGAAGGCCTGAAGCCTCCCGCAGCGCTTGAAGCAGCCGCCACCTAAAGGGCTGCCGTCCTGGTTTACCCAAGAGGCACCCCTCTTGGGGTAGTCGTGTCGACTGGAGCTAATGCATGTTCGAGGTCGGTTTCAGCGAGATGCTGCTCATCGCGCTGGTAGCGCTGTTGGTGCTTGGACCCAACAAGCTGCCGAAGCTCGCGCGCGATGTTGGCCGCTGGGCCGGCCGCGCACGGCAAATGGTCCGCCAAATGCAAGACCAACTGGACCACGAAACCCGCGTGACCGAATGGTCGCTGGGTGACCCGGAACGCGCGAAGACGCTCAACAACCCACCCGCTATCGCGGACGTGAGTGAAGTGCCGGATGGTCCAGAAGCACCGCGCCGCCCAGCAGCTGCCGTTCCCACAGGTCCCGAAGCCGTACCGGTCCGGTCGGAGGCGGTGCCCGCAGGCCCGGAAGCGGTGCAACATCCTGCCATGGCAGCCGTGAATGCGCCCGCCGGTCCGGACGCGGTACCGCTAGCACCCGATTCTTTGCCGACCTCCACCGTGAACGAACATGACCGACCACTCGTCTGAAACTCGTGGCCTCGGCGAAGGCTCGCTAACTTCTCATATCCTCGAACTGCGCGACCGCCTCATCAAGGCGCTGGCCGCGGTGGTCGTGCTGGGCCTGCCCTGTATTGCCTACTCGAATGAACTGTTCACGTTGGTATCGCAGCCACTCATCCAGCAGTTGCCGCCAGGCAGCAAACTCATTGCTACCAGCGTCGTCTCGCCATTCATGGCGCCGTTCAAGCTGTCGCTTTATGTGGCGCTATTCCTGGCTATGCCCGTCGTGCTGTACCAGCTGTGGGCCTTCGTGGCACCTGGCCTCTACAAGCACGAGCGCAAGTTCGCCGCGCCGTTGGTGCTCACCAGCATCTTGCTGTTCTATGCAGGTGTGTCCTTCGCCTACTACGTCGTGTTTCCGCTCATGTTCCAGTTCTTCGCCGCCACCACCCCGGCCGGCGTCACCATGATGACGGACATCACACAGTATCTCGATTTCGTACTCGTACTGTTCCTGTGCTTCGGGCTGGCCTTCGAAATTCCCATCGCGGTGGTGCTGCTCACGCAGACCGGTCTCGTGAAAGTGGCCAAGCTTGCCGAATCCCGCGGCTACGTCATTATCGGCATCTTCATCATCGCGGCCATCCTCACGCCGCCAGACGCCGTGTCACAGAGCGCCATGGCCTTGCCCATGTGGATTCTCTTCGAGGCCGGCATCATCATGTCGCGCATCTTGTTGCGGGTTCGTAAACCTACGGACCGGGACGCCGCCGAAACCACCTGAGGGGGAGCCCCCTGTTCCTCTGCCCCGGCGTTCGGTCATACTCGACCAAACAATCCACCGGGGGACTTCCAGTGACCGACCACTCCACGGGCGCCGCCCTTCCCGCGCAATTGACGGTGAAGGCCGTCTTGCTGTCGCTGGTTCTCACCGTCATCCTCGCGGCGGCCAACGCTTATCTGGGGCTGTTCGCTGGACTCACAGTCGCTACCGCCATTCCAGCGGCGGTCATCGCCATGGCCGTACTGCGGCTGTTCGGCCCACCGAATATCCTCGAAAACAACATCGTCGCTACCGGCGCTTCGGCTGGCAGCAGTATTGCCGCTGGCGCTATCTTCACCATGCCCGCGCTCATCCTGCTCGGGCACTGGCAACGCTTCGACTACCTCTGGACCTTCACCATCGTCGGTCTCGGTGGCTTGCTCGGCGTGCTGTTCAGCGTGCCCTTGCGCCGTACGCTCATCCTCGAACAGAAACTGCAGTTCCCGGAAGGTGTAGCCGCCGCCGAAGTACTGAAGGCTGGCGCCGGTACCACCGATGCCGCCAGCGGCCTCAAGTGGCTCGGGCTTTCCGCTGCGGCGGGTGGCCTGTTCAAGTTCGCCACCTCAGGGCTGCGCCTCGCTCCGGAAACCTTCAGCATCTCGCGCTTCGTGGGTGACCGCGGCGTGGCCTTCTTCGGCTATGGCTTTTCCCCGGCGCTGCTCGCCGTCGGTTACATCGTCGGCCTAAACGTCGGCATCTTGGTCGCGGCCGGCGGTGCCTTCAGTTGGTGGTTGGCCATTCCGCTCTACAACACCTTCTTCGCCGCGCAGGACCCGCAGGTCATGGCGGCGCTCGCAGGCATTACGGACCCCGAAGGCGTGGCCTTCACGCTGTGGAAGCTGCGCATTCGCTATATCGGTGTGGGCTGCATGGTGATCGGTGGCCTATGGGCGTTGTGGTCCTTGCGAAATTCGCTGGGCGCCGGCATCCGCAGTGGTTTTTCGAAGCGCACGCAGGCGGCGGGCAATGTACCGCATACCGAGCAGGACCTGCCCATGCCGCTGGTCATGTCGGGCATCGCACTGTTCGTGGTGCCCTTGTTCATTCTTTACTACCTCGTGGTGGGCACCGTGGGCGTAGCGCTCGCCATGGCCATCATCATGGTGGTGGCGGGCTTCCTCTTCAGCTCCGTCAGCGGCTATATGGCCGGTCTGGTGGGTTCCTCGAATAACCCGGTCTCCGGCATCACCATCTCCACTATCCTCTTCGCTTCGCTCGTCCTGTTGGCACTACTGGGCGACGACATCGGCCGCGGCGCCGTGGCGGTAGTGTTCATCGGTGCGGTGGTCTGCAATGCCGCGGCCGTGGCCGGTGACAATCTGCAGGACTTGAAGGCAGGCCAGTTGGTGGGCGCCACACCATGGCGGCAGCAAGTGATGCTGGGCATTGGCGCACTGGCGAGCGCGGCCGTCATGGCACCAGTGATGAACCTGCTGCAAGAGGCTTACGGTATCGGTGAACCGGCGCGGCCTGGCGTGCAAGCGCTGTCGGCACCGCAAGCCACGCTGGTCAAGAGCGTCGCTGAAGGCATGTTCGGCGGCCATCTGCCTTGGGACATGATTGCGCTGGGCGTGGTGGTCGGCGCCGGTATCATCGCCTTCGACTGGTGGCTGAAGCGTCGCGGCTCGCGCTGGAGTGCGCCAGTCCTCGCGGTGGCCGTCGGCATCTATCTGCCGCTGGACGTCTCCATGCCCATCCTGGCTGGCGGCCTCATCAGCGAACTGGCTACGCGCTGGCATGCCGCACGCGCCAATAAGAGTACGACGGGTTCCGCCGAAACCGAGACCTTGCAACGCAATGGCATGCTGTTCGCGGCCGGGCTCATCACGGGCGAAGCCATCATTGGCATCCTGATGGCTATCCCCATCGCCTACACCTCGAACCCCGATGTGCTGGCAGTGGCCGAGGCTTGGCGTCCCGGCCAATGGGCGGGGCTGGCCGTATTGTCGGCCATCGGCTACTGGCTATACCGCGTAGCCACCCGCCACGCGCCTAGCGGCTAGTTGCCGCGCGGCAAGAATTGCTTGCCATGGCGCGGGGTGCGCCATGGCTATACTCCCGCCGTGCGCGCCCCCACTTCTCGTCTTTCCCCCGGAGACCCGCTACGGCTGATGGCCGCCTTCGCGGCTGTCTACCTCATCTGGGGTTCCAGTTTCGTGGCCACCAAAGTGATGGTGGCCGAAGTGCCCGCCATGCTGGCTGTGGCCATTCGCGGCACCTTGGCCGGTGGCATCTTGTTCGGCATTGCCAGCTGGCTGGGCTATTCCCTGCCGGAATCGCGGCGCGAATGGCGACATATTCTCTTCATGGCAGTCATGACCGTGGTGCTGAGCACCATGCTCAATGTCGTCGCCGCCCGCCATATCGCCAGCAACGAACAGGCACTCCTGAACGCCAGTTCGGCGTTCTTTATCGTCATCTTTGGCAGCATCGGCGGTACGGGCACAGCGCTCGGTAAACGCGCCTGGGGCAGCATCGCGCTGGGCTTTGGTGGTGTGGCACTGCTGTTGCTGCCGCGCGGCGACGGGCACGAATCGCCGTTGCTGTGGATGTTGGTGGTACTGGCCGCCTGCGTTGCTTGGGGTATCGGTACCGCGTATTTCCGGCGCTACCCACCCACCACGGAACCGCTCATGTTCAACGCGCTGCAGCTGGGGTCGGGCGGCCTCATGCTCATCCCGATGAGTTTCATGGCCGGCGAAGCGCTACCGGTTCACTGGTCCACCAACACCGTGGTGGCGCTTATCTTTTTGACGCTGTTCAGTTCTTGCATTGGCTATACGGCATTCACCTATCTGCTGCCGCGCGTCTCACCAGCGAAACTGGGCACCTACGCCTACGTGAACCCGCTGGTAGCAACGCTGGTGGGCTGGTGGTTGTTGGGTGAAGAACTCACCGCCATGCAATGGGTGGGCGGCATCATCGTGCTGGCCAGCGTGGCGGTCATCAATTTGCCGGGGAATGGCCAAGGCCACAGCAACGGCAACGGCAACGGCCGAAAGAAAACCGTCTCCAGCGGCGAATAGCCGCCAGCGCTTAGTCGCGCGGTCGGCGCTCCACGTGCACTTTCACGCCGCCGGGCTGCCCGAACATGGCATTACCTACGGCACCAGCGATGCCGATGATTAACGAGGCCCAGAGCGCCGGCCAAAAACCAGCGACGGTCATGCCGTCCAGCATCCACGCCACCAGCCCCACCATCCAGGCGTTGATGACCAACAAGAAGAAGCCCAGCGTGACGACCGCCAAAGGGAGCGTCAACAACATGAGTAGCGGGCGCACCGTGGCATTCACCACACCCAGCAACAAGCCGGCCATCAGCAGCGTGGCTGGCGTATCAACACTAATGCCATCCACCCATGCGGTAGCCAGCCACAACCCCAGCGCGGCAAATACCGCGCGCAACACGAACGCCGTCACTTCATTCTCCTGCCAGCAGCAAATACCAGCGCCACTTCCCGCAACAAGCCAATATCCTCCAGCACTGGGCCGCGCACCGCAATGATATCGGCAGCGGCCCCCGGAACCAGAACACCCTGACGACCGACTGCTGCAGCGGCGTCCACCGTGGCGGCACGCAGCGCTTCTGCGGAAGTCAGGCCAGCCTCGCTCACCAACGCAAAGATTTCCTCGTGCAGCGCCAGCGCTGGCGGCAATGCCGGCTGTCCCGCTGCACTGCCTGTCACCACACGCGCACCTGCCGCGCGCAAGGCCCGGACCCGGGCGCCGGCAGATTGGCTCCGCAACTGCGCGTAAGGCGGTGGCGCCAATAACGAATAAGGCGTCCAGGAAGCGCGTAAATCCTGGGCGAGCAGTGTTGGTAAAGCCTGGAATACCGCTGGCGAGTCTAGCGGTTCGGCATCTACCGACCAGCGCTGCCAAGTGGCCAACGGCGCCAGTTGCGGCGCCCACCAGACGGTTTGCCCCGCGGCGGTCCGTGCTTGCACGGCTGCCAGCGCTTCCGGGGGCCAATCGGGTGCGGTGTCGAGCCCCAAACCCAGCAGGCCATCCATGCCGGCTGCCAGGGCTGGAGCGACCCCGGAGCCCCAACGCAGCTCGGCCCACACCGGACGTCCCGCCGCATGCGCAAGCACCACCAGCGCCTGCAGTTCCTCGGGCGCCCACTCCTCGGGAGCCGCCACCACGAAAGCATCCACACCATCGTCCAACCACTGCCTCATGGCGGCAGTCGCTGCCGCCACGGACTGCACGGTTCGTCGCCCGGTGGCATCGGGCTCGGGATATCCCTGCCGCTCCAATACTGGGGCGGCCACCACGAGACGCGGACCGGGGACGCGCTTTTCCGCCACCCGTCGTCGCAACTCAAGGGCCGTGGCTGCCGGCGAGCCCACTTCGCGCACGGTGGTCACCCCGGCGGCTAGCTGCACACCCAGCGTCCAGGGCATGACGACCCGAGCTGCCAAGGGGCGCAGGATGGGGTCGGCCTTCGCGGGATTGCCGTGCCCTAACCGCCAAGACTGGACCGCCAGGTCCACCAAGCCCGGCAGGACGGTCATGCCTTCCGTACTGATGATTTGGGCTCCTTCGGGCACCGGCGTCGAGGCCATCGGGCCGACCGCCAGAATGGTGTCGCCCTCGATGACCACCACCCCGTTGAGAATGGCCGCGCCATCACCGGTCCAGACTGTGCCACCCACCAGCGCCATCGGCGGCGCAGCGGCAAAGGCTGCCGACCAGCACAGGCAGCCCGACAAGAATAAAGCGATACCCCGCATCACTGTGCCTTTGCAGGTCCAACCGACTGCTTCAACTGGGCAAGCGATACTGCCCAACGGGACTGCTGCCGACGCAGCCAAGGGGCCCAAGCGGGCGTCACGGGCACTCCCTCACACAGGATACGCAGCATGACCTTGCCGGGCCTGGCGTCAATGATCCAGTCTTCGCTGATCACGGCTGCGCCGGGCCAGTCAGGCGCGGGATCCATGGCAAAAGAGAGGCGCCGCAACGGGTCCTGCTGCACCACGCGGGCGTGGGCGCTGACACCGTCGGGAAACCGCGCCACCAAGCGGCCTCCTTGACGCAAATCGAACTGCACCGCTACCGCGTACCAACGCAGCAGCAAGGTCGGTTCCGTGAGCCAGCGCCACAGCTCGGCCGGCTGTACTGGCATTTCGGCAAAGGCGGCGTAGCCGCGCAGGTTCGGCACTGTCATAGTCGACAGCGTAAACAAAATCCGCCGCCATGCACGCGGCGGATTGCCACCAGTTACTCGCTGACCGTGGATTCGGTCGGCAATGGAGCAAGGGCAGGCAACACCAACGTGGTCGCAGCCGCGGGGACGGGTGGCACCAATTCGTACATGGCCAAGTCCTCCAGCACTTGCCGAAACGGCACCGCGCGACCCACTTCATAGCCTTGGCCGTAGACACAGCCCAACTCCTGAGAGCGCAGCCGCAGCGCTGCGGTCTCCACCGACTTCGCCACCGTGTCTAGTCCGCGCGAAGCGCACCACTGCAACATGCCACGGACCGCGGTGTCCGCAGCCGAATCTTCGAGCATTGCACGCAAGTCCGCGCCGTTGAGCTTCACCTCGGTGAGCGGTAGGGAAAGATCCGCAAGGGCTTCCGCCACGTCCAAGTCGAACTCGTCCAGTGCCACGCCACAGCCCAGCGCGCGCAGTTGCTGGACGGCGTCAATAACGGCGGGCCATTGCGGTGCCGTTGGTTGCATGGCTGCCGCAGGAATATCGAACACCAGTACATCGGGGGGCAGGCCGGTGCTGACCAATCGTTCGCCGAGTTCCGCCAAGAAAGCCGCAGCAGCCGTCGTACTACCCAGCGTGTTCGCGGAAAGGTTGACGGCGAAACGGGCCAGACGCCGACCCACGACTTCCGTCTGCGAAGACAAGGCCTCAATGACGTTGCGTACTACCCAGCGGTCGATGGCGGGCAGCAGCCCAGCCTCGGCTGCCAATGGCATCCAGCGGTCTGGCGAAAGCAGGTCGCCGCCATCCGCCGGCAAGCGCAGCAGCAATTCAAAGCGTGGCTCCCCATAGCCTTGCAAGGGCAACATGGGCTGCGCCATGAGTGTAGGCGCCTCCATCGTGATAGCACGCATCAACCGTTCCAGCAGTGGCGCCTCGAGTACGTCTTGGGTACGCCCCAGGGGAACAGCCACTTCGGTCCAACATTGCACACGCCCCCGACCCGGCTGCTTGGCCTGGCGGCAAGCCGCCTCCGCAAACGCCAAGGCACGTGCCAGCGCGTCATGCCACCCACTATCCGTGTCGCGCGTGGCGAGGTTGGCAATACCAATACCGGCGTTCACCACAACCTGCCCTTCGCCACGACGGTAAGTCAGTTCCACAATGGCTTTGCTGAGTTCTTCAGCCACAGAAGTAGCAACTTCCAAGGTGGTGAGCGGCAAGCAAACCACCAGGCGGCCACCATCTAGGCGCCCCGCCACGGCGCCGCGCGGCAAGTGGCGACGCACTACCTCCGCTACTCGCAACAGGACCTCATCGCCGACCGGCAGACCATAGCGCTCGTTGATGTCCTGCAGGCCATCGACGTCGAGGAACAACAACTGGTGCAAACCATAATTACTACAGGCCAGTTCGGCCTGGCGCTCGAACTCGACCCGCATCGGCAGACCGGTATTCGCGTCGTAGCGCTGATCGAGCAGATCGCAGATGCGACGCGCTACCCATTCGGCAATACGCAAGGCGCGCACCCCGAAGGCCGGCGCGCTGGGCGGTGCAAAGAAAGCGACAAAACCGACCACACGCTGCCCGCGGCGGCGGATAGGCACGCTCACCACGCGGTGCGAACCCCCCGGGTCATCCTTGCGGGTGGAGCCCACCAGCGGTTGCTGATTCATGCGGGCGTAGTTGAGGAGATGGCGATGCAGCGCGCTAACCAGTCGCGGCGCTTCGGGAGCCCCCGGCGTATCCGCGCCGTTTGGCGAACGTTGGGTACGCAGGATGGCCAGGCCCTTGTCGGGCACCACCAGCGCACCGATGGTCGCTTCTAGCGGTTTCAAGGCCGCCTCGAGCAACCCGGCCGGGTCGTCCACCTGCCCTTCGAGGGCCGAAAGATCGACGAGCGTATCCGCCTCGCCGGTACCGCGGGTAGCAAGCCCCACGCGCTGAATGGCATCCCGCAGCAGCAATTCGCGCTGCAGCACTTCCAGCGCCGGGCGTACCAGGCTCAGCACTAAGGAAAAGGGTCGCGCCTCACGGGTTCCGGGCACGAAAAATCCGACCACGGCGAGCGGTCGTGCTTCTTCACCACGCAAGCAGAAGGTATAAATCATGGCGTCGTTGGCAGGTTCAGCCGCGCCATCGAAACTGAAAGCATTACCTAATGGGCCACTGAGCACCGACTGGGCCGCAGCGCGCATTTCCTGCGGCTCCATACCCTCACCTTGGTAGAGCGGACGCAAGTCGGGCGAATAGATACAGACGTGGCGTGCTCGCGGCAGCAACATCTTCAACAATTGCGCATGCACATCGAAGGGCGCACTGGCCAAGGCCAGCAAAGCTTCCGGAGTCGGGATGGCCGTCACCGTCAACGGTGAGGGAGGGGAGGTGTCTTCCATTGCTTGAGGGGCCCGTCTGTGTACTTCTCATCACCGGAACAGCACCGGTACAAGAGTTCAGGCGGACTTTAAGGAAAAACCCGAATCGCATCCGTGACCGGTTCGACAGCCCGGCAGGAGGTTTTCGCGTCAGTGTGACGCAGTTGGCAACCCGCGAACGCGGTGCGGCTAGCGCAGAAATTGGGACGGATTCACCGGCTTGCTCGCCCGCCCGCTTCCCTGACGAATCTCGAAGTACAAGGCCGCCCGCCCTTCACCCCCGGTATCGCCGACTTGGGCGATGGAATCGCCGGCCGCGACGGGGTCACCCACGGCTTTCAGCAACGCGGCGTTGTGCGCGTAAAGCGTGATCCAGCCGCCGCCATGGTCGAGGATGAGCAGATTCCCCAACCCCTGCAGCCAGTCCGCATAGAGCACGCGCCCGGCATAGGGCGCGCGAACCGGCGTGCCCTCGGGCGCTGCAATGAGATGTCCGGCCCACTTGAGGCCGGCCGCCCTCGCCTGCCCGAAACGGGCCACCAGCGTGCCCGACACCGGCCAAGGGAGCTGGCCGCGCAGCGCCGCAAACGCCCGCCCACCCGCGGGAGCCCGAAACGGCTTGTCGACCACCGCTTGTTGCAACCGCTGGACGAGCCGGCTGACGCGAGCTTCCTGGCGCCGCAGGCGCTTCAATTCGGCGTCCCGGCTGGCCACCTGGGCGCGCGCCTCGGCTACCAAAAGGTCACGCGAACGGCGCGCTTCTTCTAGCGACCCTACTTCGCCCGCACGCTCCGCCACCAGCGCACGGAGTTCTAGCTGTTGCGCGGCCAGGGCCGTGTCCAGCGCATCGATGCGCTCGAGAGCCACGCGAATCTCGCTAATCTTCTCGGCGCGCGCACGCCCGAAGTAGCCGTACCAGGCCAGCAGACGCGGCAAAGCACCGGGGTCGTCGGACTGCAGCAGCAACCGCGCGGACTCGGCGCGCCCCGTGGAATAGGCGGCGCGCAGTTGCCCGGCCAGGGCGGCGCGCTGAGCATCCAAGGCATTCTTCTCACGGCGCTTTTCAGCCGCCAACTGGGCCTGCCGTCGCTCGGCAGCCGCCAGTTTCGAACGTACACCGTCGAGACGGGAACGGGCGCCAGCCACCTCTTGCTCGGCGCTACGCAGCGCCTGCACCGCCTGGTCACGCGCCTCCACATCCTGTTCGAAGGCCTTCGCCACTTCGCGGATACGGTCGCGTACCCGGGCGAGGTCCTGTTCGACCTCGGCGGAGGGCGGGGGCGCCAGCTGGGCCATGGCAGCCGGGGCGAAGCCAGCGCCCAAGAGGACTAACCACAGCAGCAACCACCACCGCGGCGGCCACGCAACGCCAGCCGCCTTGCGCAGACCGCAGAGCAGGGGCATGGCAGCAGGCAGGTTGCGAATAGCAAGCACGGCGCAAGTCTACCCAACCCCCGGCTGATATACTGCCGCCGCTTGATGAACGGTCCGCCGCCGGCGGGCCCACGCCCACGGATCCACCCAATGAATGCCCTGCTCGAGCACCTTTACGCCCACGCCTACCTGTCGGCCGCCGTTGTGGTCGCCCTCGTGGTGCTGCTGGTGGTGGAATTCCGCATGGCGGCCCAGTCCTTCGCGGCCGTCAGCCCGCAGGAAGCGGTGCTGCTGGCCAATCGCGGCGCGCTGCTCGTGGACGTCCGCAACGCCGACGCTTATGCCGGCGGGCACCTCGGGTCGGCCCGCAACTTCCCCGGCGCCGCCATTGCCGATGGCGCCAAACAACTTGAAAAGTGGAAGGACAAACCCATAGTGGTTTACTGCGACACGGGGCTCGCCTCCGGTACGGCAGCGCGTCACCTCCAGCGGCTCGGCTTTAGCCAGGTCAAAAACCTGCGCGGTGGCTTGGCTGCCTGGCGGGCGGACAACCTGCCGGTCGTGAAGCTGAAATAGCCACCTACCAGGAAACGGGGCCATGGGTTCGCCAAACGTAACGCTGTATGTCACCGGCTGGTGCCCGTACTGCACGCGTGCACGCGCCCTGCTAGACCGCAAAGGCGTGGCCTACACCGCCGTCGATATCGAGTCGGCTGCCGGCCTGCGCGAAGAGATGATGGCCAAAGCCGCTGGGCGCCGCTCGGTGCCGCAAATTTTCATTGGTGACCACCATGTTGGTGGTTGCGACGACCTGCACGCTCTGGAAGCGGCTGGTTCCCTCGATTCCCTGCTCGGCCTGAACAGCTGAGCGCCACAAGAAGCAAAGGCAAAGCCATGACTGACGATACCTCTGTCGCCGCCCCGGCGCCGGCCGCTGAAGCGAACGCACCCCAGGTGGCCATGCAGGCCATCTACATCAAGGACGTGTCCTTCGAGTCGCCCCTTGGCCCGCTCGCTGCCGCGAACGCTCAGGCCCAGCCGGAAATCGGCTTGAACCTGAACACGACGGGCAACCAGCTCGCGCCGGACCTGCACGAAGTGGTGCTCACGGTCACCGTCAGCGCCAAGGCTGGCGAGAACACCTTCTACCTCTGCGAAGTGAAGCAGGCCGGCCTGTTCGTCATTCGCGGACTGAACGGCGAACAGATGCGCGGCGTGCTCGCCAGCTTCTGCCCGAACATGCTGCTGCCGTATGCCCGTCAGACCATCTCCGACCTCATCATCAAGGGCGGCTTCCCGCCGTTCTTCGTGCCGCCCGTCAACTTCGACGCGCTGCTCGAGCAAGCCATCGCGCAGCAGGCACAGGAAGGTTCGGCCAACGACAGCGGTGCGGCGCTGAACTAAGCACCGCCACCCCAGCCCCTGCGCCGGCCCATGGACAGCAAGCCCATCGCGGTCCTCGGTGCCGGCTCTTGGGGCACGGCACTCGCCATTCAGTTGGCGCGTGCCGGGCGCCCGGTCCTGTTATGGGGCCGTGGCGCCGCCCAGCTGGCGGCCTGCGCCAGCGCGCGCCGCAACGAACGCTACCTCCCCGAAGCCAGCTTCCCGCCCTCACTACAGATAGAGCCCGACCTCGGCCGCGCGATGGCCGCGGCGCGCGATTTGCTGATCGTGGTGCCAAGCCATGCGTTTCGCAGCTTGCTCGAAGAAGTCGCGAGCCAACTGCCGAACGGTCTGGCCGCCCACCGCTTTGCCTGGGCCACCAAAGGCTTCGAAGTGGCCACGGGCCTCTTGCCTCACCAAGTAGCGCACGAAGTGCTGGGCCCAGGCATACCGCTCGCCGTGCTCTCAGGCCCCACCTTCGCCCGCGAGGTAGGCGCAGGCCTGCCCACCGCCATGACAGTTGCCTCTAGCGACAAGACCTACGCCGACGATCTCGCGCTGGCATTGTCCAGCCATAACTTCCGCGCTTACACCTCTCCAGACCTCATCGGCGTGGAAGTGGGTGGCGCAGTGAAGAACGCCTTGGCCATCGGCACGGGCATTGCGGATGGTCTTGGCTTTGGCGCCAATACCCGCATCGCGCTCATCACGCGTGGGTTAGCCGAGATGAGCCGTCTTGGCGTGAAGTTGGGCGCTCAGTCCACCACGTTCATGGGCCTCGCGGCGCTCGGCGATCTCGTCCTCACCTGTACCGACAACCAATCCCGCAACCGACGCTTTGGCCTGTTGCTGGCCGCCGGCAAAACCATGGACGAAGCGGCCGCCGAAATCGGTCAGGTAGTGGAAGGCGTTAAGGCAGCGAAAGCGGTTCATGACGTAGCGACTCGTGAAGGCATCGACATGCCCATCATCAATGCAGTGCACGGCATTCTGCATGAAGGCCTCCCGGTGGCCGATGCCGTGAAGCGCCTGCTAGCGCGCGAACTCAAACCCGAACTCCAGACCTGAGCATCACGCTGATGGAAGACCACGCTGCTGCCGGACTCACCCGCCACTGCGCAGGGACGGTGGCTATCGTCACGCTGAATCGTCCGCAGCGGCTGAACGCCCTGAGCCGTCCGCTGTGTCACGCGCTCGTTGCCATGGCCGAGGCGCTGTCTGCGGACAACACCGTGCGCGCTGTGGTGCTGACCGGTGCAGGCGCCGGATTCTGCGCCGGTGCCGACTTGGTGGATGGCGGCTTCACGCCGCTGGATGGAGAAACGCGTGGTGCTGCCACGCGACGCTTCCTCGAAGAAGACTTCAACCCCGTGGCACTCGCGTGGTACCGCTTGGCAAAACCCGTCGTGGTGGCGGTCAATGGCATCGCGGCCGGCGGCGGCGTGGGGCTAGCGCTCACTGGCGATTTCGTCCTCGCTGCCGATAACGCCAGCTTCGTTCAGGTATTCACGCCAAAGCTGGCGCTGGTCCCCGACATGGGCTGCAGCTGGCAGTTACCACGGTTGGTGGGGCAGGCACGTGCCAAAGCGCTGGCCTTGCTGGGCGACCGGCTCGACGCTGCTACCGCGGCGCAATGGGGTCTGATTCACGCTGCCGTACCGGCGAATGAACTTGCGGCCAACGCGCTGGCCTTGGCGCAGCGCTTGGCCAACGGCCCAGCCGCAGCGCAGTCGGCGGTGAAACGGTTGTTCGCCGATGAAGCAGCGTTCGCTGCGGCACTCGCCGAAGAAGCGCGCCTGCAGCAGGCGTTGGGCGACCACCCGGACCATGCCGAAGGCCTTGCCGCTTTCGCCGGCAAACGCGCACCGCAGTATTCCTGAAGCGATTTCGCGACCCGGCGTAAGCAGGGTGTATCAGTGCCACCGCGGCATTGCATTTCCCCTCGGCCTCGTAGGCACTATCCGCACTACCCCTGCATACAGCTTTGGCGCAGCGTCTGGACTTGTGAGCCAGTTCTGCTTCGTCGCCAAACGCGGACGCTTCTTCACGGAATACAGGCAACGCGACGGTGCTACGTTTGAGCTTAGTGATGATTTCCATCACGCGCAGGAGAGATCCGATGTCGCTGAACCCCATCTGCCACGTGAATGCCGGCCAGGTACGAGTACGGGCCCCACAGCCTCAAGACACTGCGCGCCGTAGCGCCGAAGTGCCGGCCCGCGAACTGATGACCGACTTCGAACGAACCCAGCCGCTGACCGTAGCACCCGACCGTCATATCGATGCGGCCCTGCAGGACATGGTGATTGGTGGCGTGCGCTCCCTGTTGGTAGTCGAAGCCGGCGAATTTCTCGGCTTGGTGACTGCCGCAGACTTGCAGGGCGAGAAGCCCATCCAGTTCCTGCAGAGCCCCCTGTGTTCCTCTTACCCTTGCAAGCATGCCGACGTGCAGGTTCGGGATGTCATGACGCCCATGCGCGAATTGGTAGCCTTGGATGACGCCATCCTGTATCGCACTACCGCCGGCGAAATTCTGGCGCTATTGCAACTAGAACGCCTGAGCCATGTGCTCGTGATGCAGTCCGCTGGAGACGGCGAGCGGTCTGTGCGCGGTGTGTTTTCGCGTACACGCCTTGAGCGAAGCCTGGTGGAACCAAGCTCGACCAATGAAGCGCAAATCGTGGCGTTCCGTCGCGCGGGCTAATGGGTCAGCCGTGATGGATAATGGGGCATGGACATCCATCTTCCCCTTGGCGACAGCAACGGCGAGCGCAGGGCCACCCATGCTGCCATGGTGCGCTGGCTGGAACAGGCTGTCATCGGCCTGAACCTGTGCCCATTCGCCAAAGCCGTATATGTGAAGGGCCTGGTCCGCCTCTCCATCAGCCAAGCGAGCGACCCTGACAGTGTATTAGCCGTATTGGACGCTGAGTTGCAGCACTTGGCGTCCACTGCCGCCACCGTCACTGACACCACCTTGCTCGTGTTGCCGCGCGCGTTCCCGGACTTTCTCGACTTCCACCTGTTCCAAGGTGAAGTCGCGGCCTTGCTGCGCCGCTTGGACTACGACGGCATTTTTCAGGTAGCGCCCTTCCACCCGCACTGGGAATTCGCTGGCAGCGAACCAGACGATGTGGAAAATGGCGTAGGGCGAGCGCCCTATCCGGTGCTGCACGTGTTGCGCGAAGCCAGCGTGGACCGTGCGGTAGCCGCGTTTACTGAAGCGGCCAGCATCTATGACGCGAACCGTCGCAAGCTGCGCGCGCTAGGCTGGGGTGGCTGGAACGCGTTATTCGCCGAAGACGCGTCCAGCAAAGACTAGGGCATCGCCTCCCGTTAGGCCTCAAACGAGCTTGCGCTCGTCGAGCCCGAAACCACGCGCAATGATTTCTTTCATGATCTCGGACGTGCCTGCGTAGATGCGGCCAATGCGGGCATCCGCATAGAGGCGGCTGATACGGTATTCGTCCATGTAGCCAGCACCACCGAAGAGCTGCAGACATTCGTCGACGGTACGACCTTCCACTTCGCTAGCCACCAGCTTGGCTTCAGCGGCAATGTCAGCCGTGAGCTTGCCGGCATTCAACAAGATGACCGACTGGTCCACAAAAGCCTGCACCACATCGATTTGCGTACGCAGCTCGGCCAGTTTAAACCGCGTGTTCTGGAACGCGGCCAAGGGCTTGCCGAACGCACGGCGCTGCTTCACGAAGTCGAGCGTGAGATCCCAGGCCACTTGGGCGCCGGTAATAGATTGCACTGCATTGGCCAAGCGTTCTTCCGCCAAAAAGTACGTTAAGTGTTTGAAGCCCTGCGTCGGGTCGCCAAGGACATTCGTCTTCGGCACCTTCACGTCATTGAAGAACAGCTCGGCGGTGTCCTGCGCGTGCAGGCCCAGCTTCTTCAGGCGGCGCCCGCGCTCGAAGCCGGGCATTCCGCGCTCGATGACGAACAGGCCAATGCCGTATTTCTGGTCGGGTACCGTCCGCGCGGCCACGACGAACAGATCGCCGATGATGCCATTGGAAATGTAGGTCTTCGACCCGTTCAATACCCAATGGTCACCATGGTCTTCGGCATGCGTCTTCATACCGGCCAGGTCGCTACCCGCTGCCGGCTCCGTCATCGCCACGCCCAGAATGGTTTCGCCGCTGACTACCTTCGGCATCCAGCGTGCTTTTTGCTCGGCGGTACCAAGGTGCCCCAGATACGGCGCCACGAGCCGTGAATGCAGACCGAAGAACAAACCAATATCCGCCTGGCGGATAACCTCTTCCATCAGCACCTGATCGTAGCGGAAGTCCGTGATACCGGCACCACCGTATTCTTCGGGTGCCCACATGACGAGCAGACCTGCATCACCCGCTTTGCGGTAGATATCGCGGTCCACCATGCCTTCTTCGCGCCAACGATCCACATGCGGCGTGGCTTCCTGCTGCAGGAAGCGCACGCAGGTATCGCGGAACTGCTCGTGCTCGGACTCTAGATGAAAACGGGGAAAAGACATGATGCGTACTCTGAATGCTGCAGGGAAATAGGCTGATGCCCGACTTCAAACCGGCTTTGGGTAAAAACCATCGCCGCGGGCGGCTTTTTCTTTCAACCATTTAGAGGGCTTGAAACGCTTGCCATGCCGCTTGGCCAGCCGCTCGCAGTCCGCCACGAACTGCGCAATACCGACGGTATCGATATACGACAACGCACCGCCCGCCCAGGCCGGGAAACCAATACCGAGGATGGAGCCGAGGTCTCCTTCCATGGCGCTTTCCAGCACACCTTCTTCCACGCAACGCGCGGTTTCCAGTGCTTGGATATGCAGCAAACGCTCACGCAAATCGGCCACCGACGGCTGCACAGCCGCCGGCGGATATTCCTGCGCCAAGCCGGCCCAGAGACGCTTCGGACTGCCATCGGTAGGGTAGTCATAGAAGCCACCACCCGACTTGCGCCCAAGACGTTGCAAGTCTTCAACGAAGTGCCGCACTACGGGCCACGCTGCCGAGTGCTCGTACTTGTCGCCCAAATCCACGGCCGTTTGCTTCTGCACTTTGTAGTGCAGCTCGATGGACACCTCGTCAGTGACCGCAAGCGGCCCCACCGGCATGCCCGCCATGCGACCGGCGTTTTCGATGAGCGCCGGCGTAATACCCTCTTCGAGCATGCGCACGCCTTCGGCGCAGTAAGTGCCGAACACGCGGCTGGTGAAGAAGCCGCGGCTGTCGTTCACCACGATGGGCGTCTTGCGCAGCTGCCCCACATAGTCGAGCGCACGTGCCACGGTTTCGGCGGAGGTGCGCTTGCCCTTGATGATTTCCACCAGCGGCATTTTTTCTACGGGCGAGAAGAAATGGATGCCAATGAAATTTGCGGGACGCTTGCAGGCTTTCGCCAAGCCGGTGATGGGCAGCGAAGAGGTGTTGCTGGCGAAGACGGCATCACGCCCAAGCACTGCTTCAGTCTTGGCGGTCACGTCCGCCTTGATGTTCCGGTCTTCGAAGACCGCCTCGATGACCAGTTCGCAGCCCTTCAGCAAAGCGTAGTTGGTGGTGGGCGTAATGCGCGCCAGCATGGCGTCTCGGCTTTCTTCTTTGCGGCGGCCACGGTCTACTTCTTTTTGCAGCAGCTTGGCGGAGTAAGCCTTGCCCTTTTCAGCCGAAGCCTGCGTGCTGTCGATGAGCACGACGTCCATGCCGGCTAACGCCGACACATGCGCAATACCCGCGCCCATCATGCCGGCACCGAGGATGCCCAGCTTCTTCACTTGCCACTTGGCCACATCCGCCGGACGACGCGACAGCTTGTCCACCAAGCCCTTGTTCACGAACATGGTGCGCATGAGATTGCGCGCCACCGGGCCGGCCAGCAGACGGCCGAAATGCTTCGACTCGACCTGCAAGCCCTTGTCGAAAGGCACAGCGCAGCCTTCGTAGATAGCCGCGAGAATTTCCTGCGGCGCCGGATAGTTGCGCAGCGTCATCTTCGCAATCAGCGCGGTACCGCCCAGCATGGTCTGCGTCACCGCAGGGCTGAGCGAGTTGCCGCCACCGGGAATACGGAAGCCCTTCTTGTCCCAAGGCGCCACCGCTTCCGGCGTGCCAAGCAGCCAAGCGCGAGCGCGGGCTACCACCTCGGCGGCAGGCGCCAGTTCATGCACGAGCCCCAACTTCTTCGCTTCGGCCGGTGCAATGGGGTTGCCATCGGTGAGCAACTTCGCAGCGGCCATGACACCAATGAGGCGGGGCACACGCTGCGTACCGCCAGCGCCTGGCAACAAGCCAATCTTCACTTCCGGCAGACCGACCACCGCCTTGGGATCGTCCGCGAGGACGCGGTAGTGGCAGGCGAGCGCCATCTCGAGGCCGCCACCGAGAGCCAGCCCATTCACAGCGGCCGCCACGGGCTTGCCACAGGTTTCAATGCGGCGGTAGAGGCGGCTCAAGGCCTGACTCCAACCTGCCGCTTCCAATGGCGTGATGCCGCGGTCGTAAGCTTCAACCAGTTCCTTGATGTCCGCGCCGGCCACAAAGGCCGCCTTGCCGGAGGTGAGGATGATGCCCTTCACGGCCGGATCCGCGACGGCCGCTTCCACAGCGGCAGCGAGTTCGGCGTTGAACACCGGCTCGAGCACGTTCATGGGCTTGCCGGCAACGTCGAGGGTGAGCGTGGCGATGCCATCGGCATCGACTGCGTAACGCAGGTGTTGATACATAGTGTGTTCCCCGCCGCTCAGCAGCGTTCGATGATGGTGGCCGTGCCCATGCCGGCACCGACGCAAAGAGTAATGAGAGCCGTGCCAAGACCACGACGCTCGAGTTCGTCGAGAGCCGTGCCAAGAATCATGGCGCCGGTAGCGCCCAACGGGTGCCCCAGTGCAATGGCACCGCCATTCACGTTGATCTTGTCGTGGCTGACGCCGGTATCAGCCATAAAGCGCATGACCACCGCTGCGAAGGCTTCGTTCACCTCGAACAAGTCGATGTCACTGAGCGACATGCCGGCACGCTTCAGCACCTTGCGCGTGGCCAGCGCCGGGCCGGTGAGCATAATGGTGGGCTCACTGCCGATGCTGGTGAACGCACGGATGCGGGCGCGGGGCTTCAGACCCAACTTCTTGCCAATGCGTGCGTTACCGATGAGCACGGCCGCCGCACCATCGACGATACCGCTGGAGTTGCCAGCGGTATGTACGTGGCGAATGGTTTCCACCTGCGGATAGCGCAGTTGGGCCACGGCGTCGAAGCCGTTGTCTTCACCCATCGATTGGAACGCAGGCTTCAGGGCACCCAAATCCGCCAGCGTGGTCTTCGGGCGGGGGTATTCATCTTCCGCCAGCAACACCTGACCAATGACGTCCTTGACCGGGACCAGGGAGGCGTTGAAACGCCCTTCCGCCTGCGCGACGGCTGCGCGGCGTTGGCTTTCCAAAGCGTAGCGGTCCACATCGTCACGGGTGAAGCCGGCGAGCGTGGCAATGAGGTCCGCGCCAACGCCTTGCGGCACGAAATAGGTATTCCAGCCGACGGTAGGGTCGCCGTACCAAGCGCCGCCATCAGAAGAGATGGGGATGCGCGACATGGCCTCGACGCCACCGCCCACGACGAGGTCGGACTGGCCGGACAGCACCTGCGCCGCGGCGTTGTTCACGGCCTCGAGGCCGGAAGCGCAGAAACGGTTGAGCTGGAGGCCCGCCACGCTTTCCGCATAGCCGGCATTCAGCGCGGCGACACGGCCGATGCAACTACCCTGCTCACCCACCGGGGAAACGCAGCCCAGCACCACGTCATCGACGGCCGAGGTGTCGAGACTGTTGCGGTCACGAACGGCCTGCAGCGCCTGAGTGGCGAGGCCAATGGCCGGCACTTCGTGCAAGGCACCATCGGGGCGCCCACGGCCGCGAGGGGTGCGGACGTGGTCGAAAATGAGGGCATCGGCCATGGAAAGACTCCGGAAAAATACTTTCAAGAAAGCAGCAAACTACAGCAAATGACCGGGCTGCCGTCGGCACGGCGGCGCACCCGCGCCAACATTGTCGGACTCCTGCCGAGCCCCGCGCTCAGGGCCGGCGGGCTGCCGCCTGCAAGGCCGGCCCGGCCGCAGCGGCAAAAGAACCGCCAAGCGCTGAAGCAAGGGTGAGGCCGCCATCGATGGCGATTACCTGACCGGTCACGTAGTCCGTCAACGGGCTGGCCAGCCAAACGGCGACATCGGCCACTTCCTCGAGCGTGGCGAGGCGCGGCACGGGCTGTGGCGCCACCAAGGCCTGTTCGCCCGCCACCTTGCAGAAGATCTCGGCCCCGTAAGTCCCCGCCACGAGCCCTGGCGAGATGGCATTGGCGCGTACGCCCTCCAGGCCGCCCCACTCCACCGCCAAGGACTTCACCAGCATCTCCACGCCCGCTTTGGCGGCACAAGCCGGTGCCTGGAAAGCCATGGGCATGGCGGCCTGCGGCGCGGAAATGGCAATGAGCCGTGCACGCGGCGCCAAGTGGGCGTGGCAGGCGCGGAAGGTATGGAAGGTGCCCTTCAAGTCGATGTCGACCACGGCCCCGAAAGCATTACTGCTGAGCTTCTCGGCAGCGCCCAGAAAGTTGCCAGCGGCCCCGGCGACGACCATATCGTAACGACCAAAGCGCGCCGCGCCGGCCTCGGCGGCGGCAGTGACGGCAGCAAGATCGCGCACATCAGCACTGTAGCCCCCGACGCGGGCAGCGCCTTCCGGCACTGCCGCTGCCAACTCGCCGATAGCAGCGTCAAGGCGCGCTTGATCGCGCGCGACAATGAACACACTCGCACCATGTTCCAGATAACGCCGGGCAATGGCCTTGTTGATACCCGAACTGCCGCCGGTGACAAACGCCACACGGCCGGCAAGCACATCGGGGCGGAAGCAGGAGACACTCATGCTGATTCCCTCGCGCCGACCGGCGCATTGCCCAACGAATTGCCCGATGAATTACCGGAGGCATAACTCTGGGCCGCGCCTTGGCGCGACACCATGCGGGTGACATTGCGAATCATCTGCATGATCACATCCGTTTGCGACCAGCGTCCCAGCGGGCGATACCACGATGCCACCCAAGTCATCATGCCGGCGATGGAAAGCGCCGTGAGTGGGGCGTCCTCGACATCGAAATCACCAGCGCGGTTGCCCGCCTCCAACAATTCGGCAAGACGTTGATCGAACTGCTTGCGCAAACGCATCAGCAGTCGTGCCTCCTCGCTCTGCAGGTTTTTTTCTTCGCGCTCGTAAACCACAATGTATTTCTGGTTCTGAATGATGATGGCCGTCACCCGCTCAACGATGAGCCGCAGTTTCTCGCGCGGGCCAAGCTCCGTGGCCAGCGCCTCCTCCAGTGCCTGCAGCGAACTCGTGATACCCACTTCGCAGATGGCGTTCAGGATTTCGCTCTTATTGCGGAAGTATGAATAAAGAAAAGGCTTTGTTACTTGCAGCGCATCGGCAATGGCATCCAATGTGGTCGACTCATAGCCATTAGCAAAGAACAGCTCACGCGCCTCTTCAAGGATGCGACGACGCTTGAATTCCTGTACCTCGGCCTTGAGCTCGGCTGAACGCTCCGCGCTGCGGGGCATGGCGCCCGCATCCCGCGGCTTGCGGCGGGCGGCAGTGGTCTTGGACTTCGGCATACGTAAATTCCTGGAGCGCTAGCTACCGATACGGTCACGACGAATGCTGATGCCGGCTTGTTCACGGTCCCAAGTATCCGGCGTAATACCCTGTGCGCGCAGCTCGGCCTTTAGCACTTTCGCTGTGGGCGTCTTCGGCAGTTCGGGCAACACGCGCAAATACCGTGGAATCATGAAATAGGCCAAGCGGTCGCGCAGGAACGCCAGCAGCGCGGCCGGATCAATCTCATGGCCCGGGGCCGGTGCCACCACGGCCATCACTTCGTCTTCGCCCAGTTCACTGGGCACTGCGATGACCGCCGCTTCGCGCACCGCGGGGAAGGCCACTACTTCTATCTCCACTTCGAACGAGGAGATGTTCTCACCGCGACGGCGGATAGCATCCTTCATGCGGTCTACAAAGAAATAGTTGCCATTGGCATCGCGCCTGAACGCATCGCCCGTATGGAACCAACCATTGCGCCAGGCGCGCGCGGTGGCTTCCGGGTTCTTGTGGTAGCCGTGGTTCATGCCCCAAGGGCGATCAGTGCGCAGAATCATCTCGCCCACGTTGCCATCCGGCACTTCGCAGTCGTTGTCATCCACCAGCCGCACCTCCACGCCGGCACGGGCACGCCCGCACGTACCGCCCACCTGCGGGTTCGGCTCCGAAGTGATGGGCGAGGAAATCTCTGTCATGTTGAAGATGGTGTACACATCCGGCCCGAAGCGCCGATGAAACTCGGCAGCTCCTTCAGCCAACGGGACGATGTACGCTTTGGTGACACGGTGGTCGCGGTCTGCGGGCGATGGTGGCGCCTTTAGCAGGAAGGTAGCCATGACGCCGAGCAGGAACACCGCCGTGGCTTCGGTTTCGCGCACCAGCGCCCAGAAACGGTCCGTGGAAAACGCCTGCGGCATGACCATGGAACCACCACGCGCCAGCATGGCGAAGGACAGTCCGAGGCCACCGATGTGAAACATGGGCATGTTCACCAAGAAGCGGTCTTCGCCGGTAATGCACGGCCACGCCTCGGGGCCGGGGTTGGTGTACATATGCAGGTATGAGGACAACACGCCCTTCGAAGGCCCGGTAGTCCCGGAGGTATAGATGACGGACTGCGTTTCCCAGGGCTCGATAGGACGCTCCAGATGCAGCAAGTCCGCCACCGTTCCTGCTAGCGCCTCGAACGGCACCCAGGGCAGCGGACAGTCCGCAGGGACGGCGGTGCCACTGGCCGTGCCACTGGCGGTACCAGTGACCACGAGACGCTGCAGTCGCGCCAGGTTCACACCGGCTAGGCGCGGCACCAAATCCACATGGACTACCGCCACTTCGGCATCGGAGTTGTCGATGACGTGTTCGAGCAACCCGCCGCGGTAGGCGGTATTGATGGGCACATACACCGCGCCGAGATAGTTGATGGCGAAGAACGTGAACAGCATGTCGGGCGTGTTCGGCTGCCACGCCAGCACGTGATGCCCGCGGCGCACGCCTTGCGCTTGCAGACCCACCGCCGTCGCCACCACGCGCTCACGCAGCTGCGCATAGGTGAAGGTGACACCGCCATCGAACACGGCATAGACCTGTTCGCTGCGCTCGGTGGCCCAGCGGTCGATGAGATAGCGCACCACACAGACTTCGCGGGCAGGGACGCGGGGATCGACGTGGGTAGCAGTAGCCGGGGTAGTCATGGCAGTCTCCGGAAAGCACCAGCAGCGGCAAACGCTGCCGCGGTGCAAGAAAATTACCGAAGGTGTTAGTAGTTGCCTATCGGTAATTATTTGTACACGATTGGTAGCACCACTACAATCCGGCAAACCCGGCCACGGAGAACTGCACCATGTACCAGACGACCATCGGTTTGAGCCCGCTCCAGTTCGTCCACAGCGGCCGGCCCTGCGCCGAAGCCCTGGCTGCCGAGGCCGAGCGTCTGGGCGCCAAGCGCGTCTTCCTCATCTGCAGCAATACGCTGCGGCATAAGACGGACGAAGTGCAGAAAATCGAACGCGCGCTGGGCAGCAAGCTCGTCGGTATCTACGACAGCGTCCGCCCCCATGTGCCGCGCGAGGACGTCATTGCCGCCACCCGCGCCGCCCGCGCTGTCGCACCCGACATGCTGGCATCGCTGGGCGGCGGCTCGGTGACGGACTGCACCAAGATTACCGCCATCTGCCTCAAGCACGGACTGGACAGCGTAGATGCCATGGAGCCCTACCACATTGTGGTGAACGCGGACCGCACCGTGACGGCACCCGTGTTCGAAGGCCCGGATATCCCGGTGGTCATCATCCCCACCACGCTTTCCGGCGGCGAATTCAACCCACTTTCGGGCGCCACCGACAAGGTGGTGAACGTCAAGCAGGCCTATGTCCACCCAGCCATGACGCCACGCGCCATCATCCTCGACCCGGCCGTCACCGTGCACACACCGGAATGGATCTGGCTGTCCACGGGCGTGCGTTCGCTCGACCACTGCTTCGAAACGCTGGGTTCACTCGGCTCCAATGACTACTGGGACGGCGAGGCCCTGAACGGCCTGCGCCTGCTCTCGGAAGGCCTCACGCGCGCAAAAGCGAACCCGGCGGACCTCGAGGCCCGTCAGAAGGCACAGATTGGCGCCTGGTGCTCCATGATAGCCATCGTGGCCGGCCTACCCATGGGCATCAGCCACGCCACGGGGCACGCCCTCGGCGGCTCGTTCGACGTACCGCATGGCTACACGTCGTGTGTCATGGCGCCGTTCGCACTGGCCTTCAATGAACCCGTGAACGGTCACCGCCAGAAGCTCATCAGTCAGGCGTTGGGTGACGTGAATACCCCGGCCAGCGTACTGGCAGACCGCCTCATCCGCAGCCTCGGCATGCCGCGCAGCCTCAAGCAAGTGGGTGTGGCAGAAAAAGACCTGCAGGGTCTGACGGGCTACATCTTCCAGGACATCTGGTGCGGCACGAACCCGCGGCCCGTGCCCAATGCCGATTCCTTGATCGATTTCCTGCGGTCGGCGCTCTGAGCCCGACTCCCTCTCAGGTCAGCCCGACAGAACTCGCCGCCCGCGTCGCCAGTGGCGACCGGGCAGCTTTGGCTCGTGCCATCACCCTGCTGGAGCGCCAGCCCACGGCAGCGGGTGAGCTGGACGCCGCCCTCGCCCGCCACGGCGGTCAGGGCTATACGGTAGGCATCACCGGGGCGCCCGGCGCTGGCAAGAGCACGCTGGTAGGGGCTCTGCTACGCGAAAGCCTCGCCGCAGATGAACGCGTAGCCGTGCTTGCGCTGGACCCCAGCTCCCCGCTCACCCGCGGCGCCATCCTCGGCGACCGCCTGCGTATGGACCACGTAGCCGGCGACCCGCGCGTGTTCGTCCGCTCCATGACTGCCGATGCCCATGGCGGCGGACTGTCGCTGCTGACGCCCTTGGTACTGCGGGCGTTGGACGCAGCTGGCTGGCCCTGGCTGCTACTCGAGACCGTGGGTGTGGGACAGGTGGAGCTCGACGTGGCCGAGGCCGCCGCGACCACCGTGGTGGTACTCAACCCGGGTTGGGGTGACGAGATTCAGGCGGCCAAGGCCGGCCTGATGGAAGTGGCCGATATCTTCGTGCTGAACAAGTGCGACCGGCCCGGCGCCGAAGAATCACAGCGCGATTTGGAACATTTGCTGGGATCACCAAAGCCCGGACAGTGGCGCCCGCCGGTGGTGTGCACTCGCGCCCACGAAGGCCATGGCGTACTGGAAGTCTGGGCCGCCATACGGGCCCACCGCGCCCACCTCACTGCCAACGGCGGCTTAGCCGCTTGGCGCACGCGGTTCCTCGGCATGGCCTTGAAGGCCTTGCTGGTGCGCGCGCTGGAAGAAAGGGTTGGCAAGCTGGCGCAAGGGCAGGCATTCGCCGCGGCGCTGGCGGCGGTTGCAGCGGGCGAACAGGGTTTGCACGCGGCACGCAATGAACTACTGGCCAATTTGTTGCCTACCCGTTGATGTCGGCGATTACGGCAACCCAACATCGCCCGTTATCAGCCCCTCATTGTGGCGTTGGCTAACAGTCAGGCCTTGCCGACCCGAACGCAATTGCGCCCTTCCGCTTTCGCTTCATAGAGAGCGGCATCGGCCGCAAAAAACAGGCGCTCCGGCAAAGACACGGCATCTGGCTGGACCGTGACCACCCCAACACTCACGGTAATGTGCTTGGCGACGGTGGAGGCTGCATGCGGCAGCGCCGCTTCCTCGATGGCTGCACGCACGCGTTCGGCAAACAACTCGGCCCCGGCGGCATCAGTCTGTGGCAGCAGCAGCAAGAACTCTTCGCCACCGTAGCGGGCTACCAAGTCGGTCCGGCGACGAACCACGCGCTTCAGGATGTTCGCCACCTGCTGCAGACAGGCGTCCCCAGCAGGATGGCCATAGTGGTCGTTGTAGGACTTGAAGAGGTCGATATCGAGCATCGCTACGGACAAAGGTTGGTCCGCACGCGCGCACGCCGACCAAGCGGTATTCAAGGCCTCATCGAACACCCGCCGATTAGGCAACAAGGTCAGCGGGTCCTCGCTGGCTAGCAGTTCCAGCCGCGCCCGTGCGGCGGACAGTTCGGCGGTGCGCTCGGCAACCTGTCGCTCCAGTTCCTGTCGCTGTTTCAGCGTCCACCTATTGCGCCGGCGCTGCAGAAGGCCCTGCCGTAACAACAGCAGCAGACCCGAAAATGCGGCACCCGCCGAGAGCATGAGCGCATGAAAACTGCCGTGGTCCACTTGCTCGAAGAACGCGGCAGCCAATAAAACCACCACGAGGACTGAACTGGCCACACGCAAGCGCTGTTCCACCGGTGCCGGAAGGGCCTCTTGCCAATCGGTCAGGGGTGGCAAGGCGCTGAGGCCCGCATAAAGAAAAGCCGCGATGGATGAGCGTTGGAACAAACTGGCGGCCAGGTCCATTCCTGCGGACGGCGCCTGATCGGTCAACATGACGATCAGATCTCCCACTAAAACCAGCGCCAGACCGGTGGCAATCCCCTCCCAAAAATTCCGCAAGGCACCGGTCTTGCTGGTGCGCGGCATGAAAAGCATGACCAACAACAGCGCTACGTCAAACAACGGCGCCGCATCCATCTTCAACCAGTCCAGAACGCTGCGAGCACGGACTCCACGAATGGAGTCGTCGCCACCGGGCAGAATGAAATACAGCCAAATGAGCAGCAGACCAGCGACGATGAACTGCAATGAGTCAATTAAGATCAGGGAATGGTCGCGGGTTGCAGCGGTACGCTTCGGCAAGGTAACGACGGTGCCCACCATGCACAAATAGCCCAGCACCATCACCGGCTTTTGCACGAACACCAGCAAAGAAGAGAACGCGGCCGAGGTCTTGGCGAGAGAAAACAACAGTGCGGCCAACGCACTGAGGAAGACCGCCGCCAGCAGGAAGGCTAACGGCACACGCAGCACGGTTCCCCACTGCCGCACCAGCGCCACGGCCACGACGCCCACCATGAACCAACGCACCACTTCGAGGGCATAGCCGTTACCCAGGAGTGTTACCAACCACACCGGAAACAATGCAGGCAG
>CAIOHZ010000252.1 GCA_903858165.1 uncultured Pseudomonadota bacterium | reverse complement strand
TGATGCCCGCGGCCATGGCCTGGGTCTAGCCGGACGAACAAGTCGCGCCCGGCAAACACCTCCGGCCATTCACGGAGCGGATGCAAGTTGTCGAGCGTCAAACGCACGCCCGCACCCACTGCCCAAACGTATTCCGCGCGCGGCGCGAAATTGGGCGTAAACAGAATTTCCGTCGCCTTCAGTCCCGGCACAGCACCGAGCACATGTTCCACTTCAGCGCGCGAGACGCACTCAAAAGCCATGCCTTCGGCGGCAAGCACGCGCAGCACTTCAGGGTTCGAGTTGGCCTTCAAGGCGTAGTGCACGCGGTCTAGGCTCTGCAAGCCGCGAAGTGCCCGCGCTTGGCCCTGCAGGGTGGCGGTGTCGTAGACGTAGGCAGACCCATGCTGGTGGGCCAGTACCTGCAGTTTCAACGCAGCCGTAGCGTTGGCCCACCACGCCTGCGCGGCCGCCTGCGGAGCCTTCGGCTTGTAAAGATCTTCCCAGGTCGGGCCCATGACCGGGTCACCGGGCGTGGTACGGATGAGCAACTCGTGCAGTTGCGATACCAGACGATCGCCCTGCTCCTCGTCGATGACGAGCGTGAAGTTCAGATCGTTGGCCGCCTGGCTGACCAGATGGATACGCTGTTCCTCGAACAGCGCCAACGCATCCCCTAGCTTGTGCAGGATGCCGCGAATATTGCGCCCCACCAGCGATAGCGCAGCGCAGGGACCGATGACCTCCGCCCGGCAAAGGTCCGCCAGACTGGACAGCAGGGCGTCCATGGTGGACTGATCCAGGGTGTTGGCTTGTGGGTCGAGCGACACCGTCACGTTGGTCTCAGAGGTGGAGACCAGGTCCACGCTCAGCCCATGCTGCTTGAAAACTTGGAAGGCGTCTGCGAGGAAACCCACTTGGTGCCACATGCCTGGGCTGTCCATGGACACCAGCGTGATGCCCTTTTTGAGGGCGATGGCCTTCACACGCGCCGCATCCGCTCCAGCCGGCGAGGCGCTGATGACGGTGCCGGGCATTTCGGGCGTATGCGTGGCGTAGACATGCAACGGGATGCCGTATTGGCGTACCGGCAGGAGGCAGCGCGGATGCAGCACCTTGGCGCCACTGGAAGCAATTTCCTGCGCCTCGTCGTAATGCAGGCTCCAGATGAGCCGCGCCGAAGGCATGCCGCGCGGATTCGCGCTGAACATGCCCGGGACATCGGTCCAGATTTCCAGCCGAATTGCCGCCAACTTGGCAGCAAAGTAGCTACCGGAGGTATCGCTGCCGCCACGGCCGAGCAGCACCGTGTGCCCGTCCTCGTCGCTGGCGATGAAGCCTTGCGAGAGGTAAACCCGGCCCGCCACGGCCGAAAAACGTGACTGCATACGAGCATCGGGGGAAAAGTCGCAGGTAGCTGAGAGCACGTTGGCCTTGGCACGTGCGCCGGCGCGTTGCTCCGCCCGTAATACCTCACGAGCATCCACCCACTCCGCATCCAAACCTTGCGACTGCAAATAGGCCACGCCGAGTTCGGTGGCCAGCAGTTCGCCCTGCCCCATCACGCGCGCGCGGGTGTGGTCGCTAATCTCGCGCACCAAAGCCACGCCAGCGGCAATCTTTTCGAGTTCGCGCAGGCGCCCGTCTACACCAGGCGGCAGTGCCACACCAAGGTCCGCAGCCAGCTGCTCGTGGCGCTCCCGCAAACCCAGCAAGGCCGCGGAGGGGTCCCCGTTCATCGCCTGGGCCAACAAGGCTTCGAGGCGATCGGTGACGCCAGAAACAGCGGAATGGACCACTACGGGCTGTTCACCAGCCGCGAGCCGAAGCCGAAGAACATGGACGATTTGGTCCCAGTTCGCTCGCGAAGAAACGCTAGTGCCGCCAAACTTGAGAACAACGAACGGCCGGACGCCGCCCGCGGTGATAGCAGAGGACATGAGAGAAAGGCCCCGTGGAGTAAGTGGAAACTAGAGTTCGTCGTCCTCGAAATCGCTGAGCTCCCGTTTTAAACGGCGCTCGGCGAGGACATCCTCAAGTTTGCTCCAGGCAGCACGGCCTTTCTTTACCCCGGCTTTGGGCTTAGTTCCCCGATCGACGCGATCGATGATGCGATCGTAGTCGTGATCCTCTTCGGCAGCGCCGTCAAGGAATTCCTCGTCGAGGTCGAAGTGGTCGTCGTCTCGCTCGCTCATCACTTGATCCCGGTCAGATGACCTTAAAAATCAGGGGGTTAGGGATTTTCGCGGACACGAAAAAGCCGCTGCACTATACAAGAATGCAGCGGCTTCGCAACAGCATTACGTACGAAGTTTGGAAATTAGCTGCACTTGCTGGTACACGCCTCAAATTCGTCGTCGCAAGCTTTTTGCTTTTTTTCGTCATCGCCGGCGTCGCTCATGCACGCGTCCGCGCCCTCATCGCATTTTTCAACGCACTTTTCGTCCTCGGCAAAGGCAGTGGTGGGAACCGCGCCAGATAGACACAGGACGGCTAGTAGGGCCAAGGGAAGAACTCGCAGATTCATGGGGAAACTCCTCGAAAAAAGAAGGGACCGTGGCCGAATTGTAACGCTTTAGGGGCTGCACTAGGCAATGAGGATAAGACACCCTTGGTGAACACGGGCTGAACGGCGGCTGAACCCCCACAACTCAGCCCAGCAGCGCCGCTGCCGGAACGTCCATAAGAGCACCAGCACCCGCCCGCACTGCGGCCGCGTGGGCCGTGGCGCGCGGCACTAGGCGCTCAAAGAAGAACCGGGCGGTAGCGCGCTTACCCTCCGCCCATTCGGCGGCCGCATCCGACGGCAAAGCCGCCAGCGTCCGCCACCAGCACCAGGCCAGCAGGGTGTAGGCCGCGTGGTTCAGGTAGTCGTGGGAGGCCGCGCCGATTTCGGCAGGGTCCTGCGGGGCCTTGGCGGCCACGACGGCCGTCAGTTCGGCCAATTCCTTGCCCAAGCGGCGAACTTCCGCGGTATAGACCGCAGGCACCATAGCCCCCGCGGCGCCGGCAGCCTCCATGGAACGCTGCATTTCGGTGAGGATGGCGCGCACGCTAGCGCCACCCGTGCCCATCACCTTGCGGCCCATCAGGTCCAGCGCCTGCACGCCGTTCGTGCCCTCGTAGAGACAGGTAATCTTGGCGTCGCGCATGAGTTGCTCCACGCCCGTGTCGCGGATGAACCCATGCCCACCGTGTACCTGAACCGCGAGACCCGTGGCCTCCATGGCCATGTCGGTCAGGAAGGCCTTCGCAACCGGTACCAGAAACCCGACCAAGGGCTCCATCGCCTTACGCACGGCGGGGTCGGGGTGGCGGTCCAGCGCGTCCTGCCACTGGTAGCCCTGATAGAGCAGGACGCGGCCGCCTTCCACCAATGAGCGGATAGTGAGCAGCATGCGGCGCACATCCGGATGTACGTGCAGGGGGTCTGCGGGCTGGTCTGCGAACTGCGGACCACGGAGGCTACGCCCTTGCACTCGATCAGTTGCATAGGCAGCAGCGGCCTGCCAGGCGCGTTCTGCGAGGGCCAGCCCTTGTAAGGCCACTCCCAACCGCGCGTGGTTCATCATGATGAACATAACCGCAAGCCCGCCATGGGGGGCGCCCACCAACCAACCCTCGGCTTCCTCGAAGCGCATGACACAAGTGGGCGAGCCATGGATGCCCATCTTGTGCTCGATGCGCTCACAGTTCACCCCATTGCGTTCGCCCGGCGTGCCGTCAGCACTCACCTTGCGCTTGGGCACCACGAACAGGCTGATGCCGCGGGTACCGACCGGCGCATCCGGTAACTTCGCCAGAACGAGATGGACGATGTTGTCCGTGAGGTCGTGTTCGCCGAAACTGATGAAAATCTTCGTACCGCTCAACTGGTACGCCCCCGTACCCGTTGGCACGGCGCGGGTGCGCATGAGCCCGAGGTCCGTGCCGCAATGGGGCTCCGTCAGGCACATGGTGCCAGTCCATTCGCCGGAGACCATCTTCGAGATGAACCGGTCTTTCTGTGCTTGGGCACCGCCATGGTACAAAGACGCGACTGCACCTTCCGTGAGGCCGGTGGACATGCGCCAAGCCATGGCACCGGCCACAAACGACTCGCCGGCAGCGATGCTCGCCAGATAGGGCAAGTTTTGGCCGCCGTATTCCTCGGGCGCGTGAGTGCCGGTCCAGCCTGCAGCGGTAAAGGCTTTAAAAGCGGCTTTGTAGCCTTTGGGGGTGCGTACATTGCCGTTATCCCACACCGCGCCTTCCTGATCACCTTGCCAGTTCAGCGGCGAGAGCACTTCTTCCGCGAACTTCGTGCCCTCCTCCATAATGCCGTCGATGAGTTCGCGGTTCAGGTCATCACGGCCCAACGCGGCTATACCGGCTTCGGCATCGAGCACGTCGTGAAGGACAAACTGCATGTCACGGCGGGGGGCACGGTATTCGTACATCGTCTGAAACCTCGGTAAGGCGGAAGCGGCGCGCCAGAACAGCGCGCGCGATGAAGCCAAGGTCGCAAGCCTAAAGACGCCACCCCCGGGGCATGCCACTGCCCGGGTTCAAGCAAGCATGATTGTCGGACAACCTGCGTTTCAGGGACTGCGCGCTACCCCATCGCGCCGGCTATCCGCGCCGCCAATCAAGCGGCCGTCCGGCAGGACGCGTACGGCATGCAGCCCGGAACCCTCAGCGCCACGACCTTGCCCAAACCGGTGGCCTAGTGACACTAGTCCCTCGCGTAACGCCGGATCAAGCCTGCCCTCCGCCAGCACGGGACCACGGGCGACGATATTAGGAAGGTCGATGGCTTGTTGAGGGGTGAGGTTCCAGTCGAGCATGCCCACTAAGGACTTGCTCACGTAACCAATGATGCCGTTGCCGCCCGGCGACCCGACCGCCAACTCGAACTGTCCGTCGCGGAACACGATGGTCGGGGACATCGAAGAACGCGGCTTCTTGCCGGCAGCAGGTGCATTGGCAATCGGCAATCCATTGGCTCCGCGCGGCAGGAACGAGAAGTCCGTCAGCTGGTTGTTCAGGAAGAACCCAGCCGCCATACGCTGCGAACCGAACAGCGATTCCACGGTTGTGGTCATGGAAACCACATCGCCACGCGCGTCCACGACCACGAAGTGGCTGGTGCCACTGAATCCACCGGCGCTGTCCGGTGCCATCCGTGCAGCGCCAGGCGGGTTACCCGCGGTAACCGTTTGCATGGCCTGTTCAGGATTGATGAGGCCCGCGCGCGAACGAAGGTAGTTGGCATCCGTCAACCCAGCCAAAGGCACCTTAATGAAACGGTCGTCCCCCACGTACATGTCGCGGTCGGCATAGGCAAGGCGTTGCGCCTCCACGAACAAGTGCCAGCCGCGGACGCTGTCTGGCCCATGCGCAGCCATGTCGAAATTCGCCAACGTGCCGAGCACCGACAACACCGCAACGCCGCCCGACGATGGCGGACGCATACCGCAAACGAGATAGGCGCGGTAGGGGCCGCAAATGGGCTGCAGTCGCTGCGGGCGATAGTCGCGCAGATCCTCCAGCGACAGGCTTCCAGGCAGAGGTTCGCGCGCAGCGGCAGCCACGATGGCCTTCGCCACCGGGCCGGTATAGAAGCCTTTTGCTCCGTCGCGAGCGATACGCTGCAGGGTGGCAGCATAGGCATTGTTGCGCAGCGTCTGGCCCTCTGCCATGGGCTCGCCCTTGGGCAACAAGTAATGCTGCGCATCCTCACCCAACGGGTCCATCCCTTGGGCTTGCCGCAGCAGCAGCGCCAAGCGCGGCGGCACCGGGAAGCCTTCGCTGGCGAGGCGAATAGCCGGTTGCCACGGCGCCGCCCAGGGAAGATGCCCAAGTTCCTGATGG
>CAIOHZ010000251.1 GCA_903858165.1 uncultured Pseudomonadota bacterium | reverse complement strand
GCCGCGGGTTCTACGCTCGCGCAGCGCGTCGAGGTTCGTGCAGCCTTTTTGGTGGACTACCAAAGCCAGCGCTTGGCCGACCGTTTCCGCCGCTTGGTCGGTGATGTGGCCACGCGCGAGTTGGCAGTGTTACCGGGCTCGACGCAATTGGCCGAGGCAGTGGCGCACGCCTACTTTCGCTTGCTGGCCTACAAAGACGAATACGAAGTGGCGCGCTTGCATGCGACCAAGTTGGGCGATCAGGTGACGGCGACGTTCGCTGGCGACTACCGCTTATCATTCCACTTGGCACCGCCGCTGTTTGCCCGCAAGGACCCCGCCACCGGGCTGCCGCGCAAGGTGGAGTTCGGACCCTGGATTCTTCCCGTGTTCCGTGCGCTGGCGAAGTTCCGCATTCTGCGTGGCACGTTCCTCGACCCGTTCGGCTATACGGCAGAGCGCCGTACCGAACGGCAACTGATTGTCGATTTCGAAAGCACCATGGCCGCGGCGCTTCCCGCTCTTTCCGGCAGCAACCACGCGGCATTGCTCGAATGGGTGCGCGTGCATGACACCATTCGCGGATTTGGCCATGTGAAGGCAGCGAACCTGGAGCGCGCGCGGGCGCGTTGGGCGGAGATGGCGGCGGTTAAAAGCTGACGTTACTTGTCGCGCTTGGGCGCCGTTAGTCGGCCGCGGCTGCTCGTGGGCATCCGCTACAGCAGCACAGTACCGTCGATACAGGTGACGGAGTTACCACCCACCCAAATGCCTGCGGCGTCTTGCTCGATATGGACGCGTCCGGCGCGGCCCATGACAGTGCCTTGCGCAGCCACATAGCGGGGCGGGGCAAGGCCAGCGCCAATGAGCCACTGAGCTACCGCGGCGTTCAGGCTGCCTGTGACCGGGTCTTCGGTCAGGCCGCTGTTGCCGGGGAAGAAGGCGCGGATTTCGAAGGCGGGCTCGCTACTGTTGCTGGCGGCGTCGGTGGAAATGTCGCTGACCGTGCCTGTGGTCATGCCTGAGACGTTCTCTGTTGCGCGCGGCCAAGGACCCACGACCCCCAAGTCCATATCGCCGAGCAGGCCCGCGTCTGGCTTCAAAGCCAATACTTGTTCGGCGTTGCGCAGGAGCACCCCGCGCCAGTTCGGCCCGTTGTCGCACCACGCGTGGTGCAGGATGTCGGCGCGCGCAATGCCGAGCCCGGCAGCGATGCGGGCGACGTCCTCTTCGCACAACGGGCCACTCTTCAGCAGTGGCGGTGCGCTGAAAGCTAGCCGTGCGCCATCCCGGCGAATGCGGACCAAACCCGCGCCGCATTCCTGAGTGATGGTGGCGGGCAGCACTGAACCGCCCGATTGCGCTTCCAGCCAGGCGTGGCAACTGCCCAGCGTGGGGTGGCCCGCAAAGGGCAGTTCGCGGCCCGGGCAGAAGATGCGGACGCGGTAGTGCGCGCCGGCGGCGCGGCCCTCCGGCGTGGGCGGCAGCAGGAAAGTGCACTCGGAAAGGTTGGTCCAGTGCGTGAAATCCTGCATCTCGGTGGTGGTG
>CAIOHZ010000250.1 GCA_903858165.1 uncultured Pseudomonadota bacterium | reverse complement strand
GGCGATGCGGCCGCTGCCGAGGCTGCTCTCAAAGAAGTGCGTGACCAAGTCGCGCTGCTAGTCATCGACACCGGCCTGCACGGCCTAGGTTGGAACCGGCAGCAGGCCGTGGAGTACTTGGCTGCGCATTCGCGGTGGCAAGGGGCTACCGCGCTCGACCAAGTAGGCGCGGTGCTGGCTTCAGCCGGCTGGCTTGCTGCACCGGCTGCCGGGGGATTGCGCTTGTGGCAGTTGCGCCAAGGCTTGGCGGCGCAGCAGGGCGCTGGCTTCGACGAGGCGCTGTTCGACCAACAGCTAGGCGCATGGGGCTTGCTGCCACTTGGCGTTCTGGAACCGCGTATGCGCGCGTGGGCCGATGCCGCGACTGCAGCGGCTGCGCTTGCTGGGACTGCAGCGCCTGTTGTGCCCTTGGCGCCGCTAGCTCCCTAGCGTTAGTGTTTCAAAGCTCGAGAAGATAAAAACGGTCGCAGCTGAAATGGCCGGTAGCGCCGAGCGGTGCGGCGATGGGCTGAAACCCGCATTTGCCGTAGAGCTTCATGGCCCCCGTCATGCCGTCCAATGTCTCGAGATAGCAGCGTTGGTAACCAAACGCGCGCGCCACCTCTAGGCAGTGGCGCAGCAAGGCTTCGCCGGTGCCTGTACCGCGCGCCGCCAGCAGAAAATACATCTTGCGCAGTTCGCAGACGGTGCCGTCGCCACCCGCTAGCGGTGCCACGCCCGCACCGCCCAGCACTTGCCCTTGGGAGTCCACCACTACGAAGTAGGCGTGGCGCGGCGGTGCATAGGCGCGGCTCAGGAAATCCACTTCCGGGTCGTTGATGGCGAAGCCCGGGCCATCGGCACCAAACTCGGGCATCACGCGGCGGATAACAGCGGCCATGCCAGCGTCGTCGGCAGCCGTGATGGGGCGAAAGGAGAAAGCCGAGGTGGAAGTCACGAGGAACGTCCTAAAAAGCAGTGCGCTGAAAGTGCCGACTGGCGGGTCGTTGCCAGCGGGCCATGGAGAGTGGACAGTTTAGCCGCTGGCGGGCCAGGTCCGTTTCCGCACCTTCACTTATCCGTTCTACAGTTTGGCGGGCGATTTCGTGATGGCTTGGCAAGTACTGACACCCCGGCTGGTTTAGACTCCCCGTTTCATTTCCTGGGTGTCTTTCGCGATGGGCTCGCTAACTTTCGATCGGCAATTGGCCGGTCTCGTGAACTCCGGCGAACGTGGGGTCCTGGTCGGCGGCCTGAAAGGCGTCGAGAAGGAGTCCTTGCGGGTCACGCCGGAGGGGCATGTGGCGCAGACACCGCACCCGCGTGAGCTGGGTAGCCCACTCACTCACCCGGAGATCACCACGGACTATTCCGAGGCTCTCCTGGAACTGGTGACGCCTGCCTACCCAGACAGTGCGCGCTTGTTGGAGCGCCTCACCCAACTGCATCAGTACACCTACCGCGCCATCGGTGAAGAGCGTCTTTGGGCGACTTCCATGCCTTGCGCGGTCGATGGCGACGCGGACATTCCCATCGCTCGCTTTGGCCGTTCGCACAGTGCGCACATGAAGGAGGTGTACCGGGAGGGTTTGGGGTTGCGTTATGGCCGCCTCATGCAGGCCATCAGTGGGGTGCACTTCAACTACAGCTTTCCGGCGCAGTTTTGGCCAGTACTGGCGGCCGTTCGGCAATCGCGCGAGACCGGGCAAGACTTTATCTCCGAGCGCTATTTCGAACTGCTCCGCAACTATCGCCGCCACGGCTGGATAGTGCTGTATCTGTTTGGCGTTTCCCCGGCAATGTGCGCTAGCTTCCTGCGCGGCCGTTCGGACCCCGGCTTGAAAACGCTGGTTCCCGGAACACTCTACGGCCCGTACGCCACTTCGCTGCGCATGAGCGACGTGGGGTATCGCAATTCTGCCCAGTCGGAATTGCTGGTTTCCGTGAATTCACTACGGGAATACGTACGCGACCTCGCGCGGGCCGTCGTTACGCCACACCCCGACTATGCGGCGCTTGGCGTCCGCGTGGGCGGACAATGGCGCCAACTGAACGCCAACGTCCTCCAAATCGAGAACGAGTACTACAGCTTCATCCGTCCCAAACGGGTCACTGCACCTGGCGAGCGCCCTACGAAAGCCTTGGCCCGTGGGGGAGTGCAGTACGTGGAGGTTCGCTCGCTCGATGTCAGCGCCTTCGACCCGGTGGGCGTCAACATGAATAAGCTGCGCTTCCTCGAGGCCTTCATGGCTTGGTGCGTGCTTAGTCCGGCCGCGCTTATTGACGCCGAGGAACAACTGGCCCTCGATGCGAACCACGTGACGGTGGCGCGGCGTGGTCGCGAACCGGGTTTGTTGCTCCGCCGGGAGGGTCGGAGCGTCCTTTTGGCTCATTGGGCAGCCGAAATTGTTGACGGAGTCCGCGGAACTGCAGAATTGCTGGATACAGGAGACCCTGCCCGCCCCTACACTTCAGCTGTGGAAGTTCAGGCGGCGAAAATCGCGGACGTGGGGTTGACTCCCTCGGCCCGGTTGCTGGAGGAACTGCATCAGTCCGGAGAGGGTTTCTCTACTTGGGCGAGGCAGGTTTCGTCCGCTCACCGTCGACATTTCCTCGAGGTCGCCCCGGTAGATGCCTCGGTCCTGAGCCAGTTGGCACAGGCCGCCGAAGACAGCCTGGACGAACAAGCCATCATCGAGCGGTCCGACAAGGGCAGTTTCGAGGATTACCTGGCCCGCTGGTTCGCCTGAACGGGCTGGCGCTGAACGGAAACCGATGTCGCAAGCCGTTGAAACTGCCGAGTCCATGGAGTCCGCCGCAGCGCGCGAACAGCGCACGGGCTATCCGTGGTTGCGGTTTGCAGATGCTTACCTGGAACGCGAGTTCCGGGAAGAGCTGTTGCGAACACGGTGGAGCTTCATTCGTCAGGGTCTATCGCTTGGCGTGTTGCTGATTATCGCTTTCGGTGCCATTACGCTGTTGACCGCCGAGCAAGTAGCGTCGGCTGGCGTGTTCTGGACGGAGGCGATTATCGTCGGCGTCCTGCTCGGCACCATCGCCGTCACCTACCTGCGCACTGCCGCGCAGTGGTATCCCTGGGTCGTACAGGCCTTGTACCCCGTCGTTGGCGTTTTGCTGGGGCAGATCATCCCGCTAGATCTGTCAAACCACGGCTCCGCGCAGCCACTGCCGGCGCTGTTACTGCTCGTTATTCCCTTTGTCTATTCCTTGCTCGGCCTGCGGCTCTTTCAAGCCATGCGGGTAGCGCTGGGGGGCTCCATCGCCGTTTTGCTCATGATGCACTACTCAGGAGACTTCCCGGACTCGGTGACACAGTTCCGCATGCTCTTGCTGGGCATGGCCAATGTCAGTGGCGCCTTCATGGGCTACCAGTTGGAGCGCTTGCAGCGCGCACATTTTCTGGAAAGCCGCCGCCTGTTGGAAGTAGCCGCTCGCGATGGCCTGTCAGGGCTTTTCAATCGTCGCCGGTTCGACGAGCACTTGGAGAATTGCTGGAACTACGCGCAGCGCGACGGTAAGTTGCTGGCTGTGTTGCTGGTGGATATCGACTTCTTCAAGGCGTACAACGACCGCTACGGGCATCAGTCCGGCGACGTGGTGTTGCGTCAGGTAGCTGCGGCGCTGGCGCGCAGCGCGCGACGCCCGCTCGATTTCGTGGCGCGCTATGGTGGTGAGGAATTTGCCGTGGTGCTGTTCGAGCCTTCCCGCGAATACGTCGCGGAAGTGGCCGAAAGCATCCACGCCGAAGTGATGGCACTGCACATTCCGCATGAGGCTTCGGCAGCGGCGAATCAAGTGACCGTGAGCATTGGTGTCGCTATTTTGAACCCGACGCCGGAACGCAGTTCTGCCGGTGGGCTGCAGTTGGCGGACGAAGCGCTTTATGCCGCCAAGGAAACCGGTCGCAAGCGTACGGTTTACCGCGAGGCCGAGCACGCCGCATTGGCGACGGGTGTGTTCAGGCGCTACCGCAAGGACGCTGCGTCGCGTTAGACCACCGGCAACACGGGTTCCCGTGTGCCCGCTGAAGCCGTCAGCAACTCTTCAAGCCCCAGTCCTCTAGGTGCAGGCACGCCGCCGGTGGCTTCTGCCGCAGCCAGCTTGCGCACCATGCGTCTTGCTTTCACACCCGCCAAGTCGGCGCGAATGGCCACGGCGCCCATAGTCTCGATGTCGCGGTCGCCAATGGCCGCTTGCTGCGCTTCGATGAGCGGCTGGTCCTGCCCGCCGAAGGCTGCGTCGATGGACATCTGCCAGAAGCCGTCGATGGCTGGGTCGCCAAGGCCATAGTTGCGAACCACCGACCAGTGGTACAAGCAGCGCTTGGCCGACACTGGCGTGAGATGGTGGCCGGTGAATACCCACGTGCCTTCTTCGCGCGTCTTGCCGACGGGCGTGATGCCCACGTCCAGCAGCATGTGTGCCGGAGCATCCCAGCGCATGTAAAGCCAGTGGTCCACGCGCGCCGTCGCCGGGTCGAGGCCAAGCTGGCTTTGTAGCAAGTGGCCCCAAACGGGCGGCGCGATGTCATCCGGGCACCAGCGGTTCGACCAGATGGTGGTGCCGCGGTCGTAGGTTTCCAGCTTGCTGATGGTGATGGCACGGCTCGACAACAAGCCGGCATGCAGGAATTCGCCGTGCGTCAGGTCGAGCAGGTTGTCCGTCACCAGCTCGTAGTTGGCCTGCATGTCGATGACGCCGCGCAGCGTGGTGAAGCCCGGCGTTTCGTAGCAGGAGAAGTCGGGAATGAGCGACGCGTCCGCGAGTGCCGCATCGCCTGGCCAAAACCAAAGGATGCCGTGGCGCTCTACCAGCGGCCAGCAAGACACTTTCATGGCTGGGGCAATGTGCCCGCCGTGGTGCGGGTTGTGCACGCAAGCACCGTGCGGGCCGAACTCCATGCCGTGGTAACCACACTGCACGTTGTCGCCAATCTTCTTGCCAAACGAAAGCGGCGCGAAGCGGTGCGGGCACAGCGCGCCGATAGCCACGGCCGTGCCGTCTTGCTTGCGGTACAGCAGCACCTTGCGGTCGCAGATGGTCTTCTCGACCAGCCCATCGCCAATTTCACTGGCCCAAGCGGCCATGTACCAAGCATTTTCCAGATACATCGCGTTCCCCTTGGACCCGTGGCAGCTTAGATGTACAGCTGCGGGTTGATGGGCAAGTTGTTGGCCTTGCAGTAGCTTTCGTAGTGGTCCATGAACCACCACACGTCGGCGGTCATGACGAACTGGCCGTTCTCGTCGTAGAACTCGTTCGCACCCTGCATCCAGCCAAACAGCTTGGTGCCTTCCGGGTGGTCCGTGACGAGCGTGTGGGCTTCGCCCGGCACTTCATAGATGAACGAGCCCGGCGTGGCCACCCAGCCGTACTCTAGGTAACGAGCGCTGCCTTCCAGACACATCATCACCACGGTGCCGCGGTGCTTATGCGTGCCGATGACGCTCGGCCCCTTCATCCACAGGATGTTGGAGTAGATGTTGTTACGGACATCGAATGCCAAGTGCTTGATGGCGGCGTTGTCGCCAAACGGCACCCAGGGGCTGTCCACTTCATCGGGGCCGACGAAGCGGCCCTTCGTGCCACGCGCGTCGATAAGCGCCTGGAACATTTCGGGAACTTCGACGATGCGCTTAGCGGTGGACGGCGGTGCCGTCATCTTTTTCAGTTCGGACATGAGGGTGCTCCCTGAGTAGCTGGGTAGGGGTTCACGTGGGCTGGCGGGTGCGCCAACTGTCGGCATAACTGTCGCGTGCCACGGCAGAGTACGGCACGGGGCTGACCACGGCCATGATCTCCGTCTGTACGTGCGGCTCCACGGTGGGCTTGCGCGTGCCGCCGTTGGGTTCTCCCCACAGCAATGTCACCTTCGTGCCAGGCTGCGCATAGGCCTCCTCGACAATCGCTAGTGTGAGCATCTTGCCTTCGTTAGCGCTGTAGCCAATCCAGGTCGAGAGGCCCACCTGCTTGCCGTCTGCCAGCACCGCATCGAAGGGGTGCATGGAGTATACGGCCGAGGGGAACTCGATGTACTTGGCGCGATCGCCGTTCTGGAACGAAGAGCTCATGACGCGGGCGACGTCGGCGTTGTCGAGTGCCAGCGTTACCTTGCGGCGCTGCGGTTGCTGCGCCATGCGCTCCAGCGCAGCCCGGCCGACGAACTCATGGTCGAACTTCACGAACGGCCCGTAGCCCAAGTCCCAAGGGTTCAGGTAGTAGCCGTCAATGGTGGCGGGCACGTAGCTGCCACCGATGGAGGCTTTAGCCTCGTAACTGTTCGCGCCCAGCCAGTCGCGGTAATCCTTCAGCGAATCGCCGGAGTAGATGGCCGGCAGCGGTGAGGGAATCCAGCCGCTCTCGATGGTGTTCGACGAATACGTGCGGCCACCGACGAGCGTCAGGCCGAAGTCGCGCCCCGCCTCGATGAGCGCCTGACGCACGGTTTCGCGGTCTGCCCACGGGCCGAATAGTTCGAAGCCTGGCTGGCCGGCCATGCCGTGGCGCAGCGCACGCACTTCGCAGCCGCCGATGGTGAAGCGCGTCATGTGGAAGAACTTCAGGTCTGGCGGGGCGTGGCCTAGCGCCTTCTCCATGACCTTCATCGAGTTCGGGCCTTGGATCTGGTAGCGGTAGTTCTTGCGGTTTTCCGGGTCCTTGCGGACGGCGGTGCGCTCGTCACGCTCCACCTTCACGTTCCACTTGCCGCTCGCTGCGTGGTATTCGACCCACTCGATGGTGGGCGCGCGGCCCACGAGGTTAAAGCGGTTTTCTTCAAGGTAAAAGAGAATGACATCGCCGATGACGTAGCCGTCCGGTGTGCAAGGCACGAACTGCTTGGCGCGGTCCGGGATGAAGCCGGCGAAGCTGTTCACGCCAAGGTGATTCAGCATGGCGAAAGCATCAGGGCCGGTGACTTCCAAATCGACCATGTGGTACGACTGGTTGAAGAGCACGCAGGTCTGCTGCCAGGCGCGCTGCTCCACGCGCCAGTTGGAGTACTCTGCGGGTACGCCCGGGTAGACGTTGGGGCCCACCTGCTGGTTACGCAGGAAATCGACCACGTCGCCGCAGTCGGCGAGGATTTCGTTCAGGTTCTTGCTGGACACTAGGAAAACTCCACCTTGCTAGTCCGGAGAATAGCGGCTGCAGGCAGCGCTTTGCCTGTCCGGGAGCGCAAAGCGTTTGGAGTGGCGCGCAGATGGCTCAGCGGTAGATAGCCACCTCGCGGCGGCCGCTGGAGTCGCGGGCAGCGCGGTACATGCCTTCGCTGTTGAACTCCAGCACCCAGTCGCCGTTCGGGCCCATGGCGATGATGCCGCCTTCCCCGCCCTGCGCCTTCAGCTTGTCTTGCACGACGATGCGCGCGGCTTCGGCCACCGATACACCCTTGAGCTTCACCAGCGAACACACCTGATAGCCCACCACGTTGCGGATGAAGTATTCGCCGTGGCCCGTGCCGGAGACAGCGCAGGCGCCGTCTTCGGCGTATGTTCCCGCACCAATAATAGGCGAGTCGCCAATGCGGCCCCACTTCTTGCCGGTCATGCCGCCGGTGCTAGTGGCGGCGGCAAGGTGGCCCGCTGAATCGCGGGCCACGGCACCTACCGTGCCGAAGTAGCGCGGGTCGCCGTTCGCCACCGGTCCGAGCGCGGCACCCCGCTTGTCCAGAAACTGCTTCCAGCGGCGATCCGTGCGGAAGTAGCTGGCGGGCTCCATTTTCAGGCCCTGCTCCAGCGCGAACTCTTCGGCGCCTTCACCCGAAAGCATGACATGCGGCGAGTTTTCCATGACGCGGCGGGCGAGCGTGACGGGGTTGCGCACATGGTGCACGCCGGTGACGGCGCCGGCGGCTAGCGTGCTGCCGTCCATGATGGCGGCGTCGAGCGAATTGCGGCCGTCGGCGTCGAACACGGCCCCGCGAGCGGCGTTGAACAGTTCGTTGTCTTCCAGCACGCGCACTGCCGCTTCCACGGCATCTAGCGCCGGGCCGCCTTTCTCGAGGATGGCGTAGCCGGCGTCGCGGGCTTGCTCTAGCGCCGCGGTGTAGCGCGCGGCCAGTTCTGGCGTCATCTCCGACGGCGAAAGCGTGCCTGCACCGCCGTGAATGGCGATGGAGACCAGGGCGGGCGTTGCCGGCGCGGGCTTCGCAGCCTTGCCTGCAGCCAGCGCGGGGGGTGCCAAGAGCGAGCCGGCCAGCAGCAGGCCCAGCATGGTGCAGCCGACCGCGCGGTGAATTGAAACAGGGCGGTTGTCAGCGATGTAGGGCATGGAACTGTCCTCGAGAACGGGAGCACTATGCTAACGCTGATTCATCAATGTCTGCTTGGCATGAAATCGATTTTGCGCTGCAACGTAAGACCGTTAAACTTCACCATGTTGCCAGCCCGTTCGTTTCGGCCCTTCCTTCCGGGCCTTTCCCGCCCTGCGGAGTTCCCCGTGCGCAAGATCCAACGTCTGCTCGTCGCCAACCGTGGCGAGATCTCCATCCGCGTCATGCGCGCCGCGGCGGAACTGGGCATTCGCACCATCGCCATCTACTCGCAGGAAGACCGCTTTTCGCTGCACCGCACGAAGGCGGATGAGGCTTACCTGGTGGGCGAGGGCAAGGGGCCCATCGAGGCTTATCTCGATATTCCGGACATCGTCCGCATCGCCGTGGAAGCGAAGGCGGATGCTATCCATCCGGGTTACGGGTTCCTTTCCGAGAACCCAGAGTTCGCCGAGGCCTGCGCTGAAGCCGGCATCAAGTTCATTGGCCCCACGCCGGCCACCATGCGCTCGCTGGGCAACAAGGTATCCGCGCGCAATCTCGCCGTGGCGGCCGGTGTCCCTGTCATGCCGGCCACGCCCCCACTGACGCGCGTCGATGCCGAGTGCCTCGCCGCGGCGGAAGAAGTGGGCTACCCGGTGATGCTCAAGGCCAGTTGGGGTGGCGGTGGCCGCGGCATGCGCGTGGTGGAGTCCGCGGACCAGTTGTTGGAGCAAGTGGCTGCGGCACGCCGCGAAGCCAAGGCGGCCTTCGGCAACGACGAGGTCTACCTCGAAAAACTCATCCGCCGCGCGCGCCATGTGGAAGTGCAGTTGCTAGGCGACAGCCACGGCAATCTCGTGCACTTGTGGGAACGCGACTGCACCGTGCAGCGTCGCAACCAAAAAGTGGTGGAGCGCGCGCCGGCGGTGTTCATGTCGCAGGCCGAGCGCGAGGCGCTGTGCGCCGAGGCCGTGAAGATTGGCCATGCCGCGGACTACTGCAACGCCGGCACAGTGGAATTCCTACAGGACGCCGACACCGGCAAGATGTACTTCATCGAGGTGAACCCACGCATCCAGGTGGAACACACCGTCACGGAAACGGTGACGGGCATCGACATCGTGAAGGCGCAGATTCACATTGCGGAAGGCGCGCGTATTGGGACACCGGAAAGCGGTGTGCCGGAACAGGCCGATATTCGGCTGAGCGGCCACGCCATGCAGTGCCGCGTGACCACCGAAGACCCGGAAAACCAGTTCATTCCGGACTATGGTCGCATTACCGCCTACCGTAGTCCTGCGGGCTTCGGTATTCGGCTCGACGCCGGCACGGCGTATTCCGGTGCCTTCATCGGCCGCTCTTACGATTCGCTGCTGGTGAAGGTGACCGCTTGGGCGCCCACCGCTGCGGAGACCATTTCACGCATGCATCGCGCGCTGTGGGAGTTCCGCATTCGCGGCGTGACCACGAACCTGCGCTTCTGTGACCAGGTCATCACGCACGCCAAGTTCGAGAATGGCGACTACACCACACGCTTCATCGACGAAACGCCGGAGTTGTTCCACTGGCCGCGTCGCCGCGACCGCGCCACGCGTTTGCTGGCGTTCCTGGGCGATGTGAGTGTGAATGGCAACCCGGAAGTGAAGGGCCGTATTCGCCCGGCGCGTCTGGCTTCGCCGCGCGCACCGAAGTTGTTGCTGCCTACGCCCGTATCCGGGAGCAAGCAGCGGTTGGATGAACTCGGTGCCGAAGGCTTCGCGGCGTGGATGCGCACGCAGTCCGGCGTGTTGGTCACTGACACCACCATGCGCGATGCCCACCAGTCGCTGCTAGCCACGCGCGTGCGCACCCGGGACCTCGCCGCCATTGCGCCGCACTACGCCAGTCTGCTGCCGCAACTGCTGTCGGTGGAGTGCTGGGGTGGCGCCACCTTCGACGTCTCCATGCGCTTCCTGCGCGAATGCCCTTGGGAGCGTCTGACGCAACTGCGCGAGGCCATGCCCAATCTGCTGCTGCAGATGCTGCTGCGCTCGGCCAACGCGGTGGGCTACAAGAACTACCCGGACAACGTGGTGCGCCATTTCGTGCGTGAAGCGGCGAATGGCGGCGTGGACCTGTTCCGCGTGTTCGACTGTCTGAACTGGGTGGACAACATGCGCGTGGCCATCGACGCCGTGCGCGACACGGGCCGCTTGTGCGAGGCCGCAGTTTGCTACACCGGCAACCTCGCAGACCCGCGCGAGACCAAGTACACGCTGCGCTACTACGTCGACTTGGCGAAGCAGTTGGAGAAGGCCGGTGCGAACGTCATCGGCATCAAGGACATGGCAGGCCTGGCGCAGCCAGCGGCCATTCGCTTGCTGGTCAAGGCGCTGCGCGAAGAAACGTCCCTGCCCGTGCACTTCCACACGCACGACACCAGCGGCATTGCCAGTGCCACCGTGCTGGCCGCTGTGGAAGCGGGCGTGGATGCGGTGGACGCCGCCATGGACGCCATGAGCGGCCTGACCTCGCAGCCGAACTTGGGCTCCATCGTGGAAGCCCTGCGCCACACCGACCGTGCCACCGGGCTGGACGGCGCGAACATCCGCACCATCTCCGGTTACTGGGAACAGGTGCGCCACACCTACGGGGCTTTCGAAAGCGACCTGCGTAGCGGTGCCAGTGAGGTGTACCTGCACGGCATGCCGGGCGGCCAGTTCACGAACCTGCGCGAGCAGGCGCGTTCGCTGGGTATCGACGAGGTGCGCTGGCCCGAAGTGGCCAATGCCTATGCCGAAGTGAACGACATGTTCGGTGACATCGTGAAGGTGACGCCGACCTCTAAAGTGGTGGGCGACTTGGCCATCATGATGGTGACCAGCGGCCTGACGCGGGCACAGGTGGAAGACGCCGACACCGAAGTGGCCTTCCCCGAAAGCGTGGTGGAGCTGATGCATGGCGACTTGGGCCAGCCGCTGGGCGGCTTCCCGCCCGCGCTGCAGGCCAAGGTGCTGAAGGGCCGTGCGCCGTTGACAGCGCGCCCGGGCGAAAGCCTGCCGCCGCTGGACCTTGATGAGGAACGCGCCACTGCCGAGAAGAAGTGCGGCCGTGCGCTGAATGATGGCGAGTTCGCCAGCTATCTCATGTACCCCAAGGTGTTTCTGGAGTACGCCGCGGACCGCACGAAGTTCGGCAACGTGAGCGCACTGCCCACGCCGGCGTTCTTCTACGGCATGGAAACCGGCGACGAAGTGAGCATGGACCTCGAGCGCGGCAAGACGCTCATCGTTCGCTTGGCGGCTATCAGTGATGTGCACGAAGACGGCATGCGCACGGTGTATTTCGAGTTGAATGGCCAACCGCGCTCAGTGCGAGTGGCGGACCGCAGCCAAGTGGCGGCGAAGCCGGCGCGCCGCAAGGCCGAAGTGACGAACGCCACGCACGTGGGCGCGCCCATGCCGGGTACCGTGGTGACCGTGCCGGTGAAGTCGGGCCAGGTGGTGACCAAGGGCGAAGTGCTGGTGACGCTGGAGGCCATGAAGATGGAAACCGCCGTGCGTGCCGACCGCGACGGCACCATCGACGAGGTGCTGGTCCGCACCGGCCACGCCGTGGACGCCAAAGACTTGCTGGTAACGTTCGCTGGGGCGTAAAGAGACTTCCGGCTAGCGCACGCGCGGAGCACAATTGGGACCATGGATGGTCCCACCACTACGGCGCCCTGCGCACGTCCCCGTCGTCCTCTCGCCCTGCTGGGCACGGGGGCCTTGTTTCTCGCCACCATCTCGTTGGCGGGACTCGCCGACCGTACTCCCCTGTCGATTGTGCAGTTCACGCCCGACACGCGGGCTGGGGCGGATGCACGTAATGCCACGCAAGCGCAGGTGCGCTTCGACCGACCGATGGTGCAGTTCGGCGACCCGCGCGCACCGGCGCCGCTGGATGTGGCCTGCAAGGTGGCCGGTGATGGACGCTGGATTGACGAGCGCACGTGGGTTTATGAGTTCAAGGCGGCGTTGCCCTCTGGTCTGCGCTGTAGCGCTTCGACACGCAAGGACCTGAAGGCGCTCGACGATGCCGTCATGGTGGCGCCACAGGATTTTGTGTTCGAGTCCGGTGGCCCAGTGCTGATTGGCGCTGTGCCGGGTGATGACGGGGAGTTGATCGACGGCTCGCAGGTGTTCCTGGTACTGCCGGATGGCACCGTAGACCCGGCCAGCGTGCGTGAACACGCGCAGTGCGCTGTCGAGGGGGTCGTTGAGGGCGTTGCAGTCAACGTCATGTCGCCGGTGGAGCGCAACCGTGCCATCGCAGCCTTGGGTCAGGAGGGCGGTTACTTGGCACGCCTCACCAATCCGGCCGCACCTTGGGACGGCCCGCGAGAGGACCGCGTCAAGGACATTTTGGCTCTCTCCTGCGCGCGGCCGCTGCCCGCAGGAAAATCCATGAGCCTGGTCTGGGGTCGCGGCATCCGGTCTATGGATGGCGTTGTCTATCAGTCAGAGCAGCGCCTGCGCTACCGCGTACGCGAGGACTTCAACGCCACGCTCACCTGCGACCGCATCAACCCGCGCGCCGATTGCTTGCCACTCGGTGGCTTGCGGCTACGTTTCAGTGCGCCGGTAGCGGAGCGGCATCTTGCTAAGGCGCGACTCGTGGATGCCAACACGGGTCTCGTCTATCCGGCCCAGTTCGAGGGCGCGCCCGCACAGGCCACCCGCGAGATGCTCGTGTTCCCGGGGCCCTTTCCGGCCAAGGCCCGGATGCGCGTGGAGTTACCCCCGGGCCTAGTGGACGATGCCGGGCGGCCCCTTGCGAATGCCGCGAAATTCCCGCTCATGGTGCCGCTCGACGATCTGCCCCCGCTGGCGAAGTTCGGTGCTCGCTTCGGCGTACTGGAGTTGAAGGCGGCGCCGGCACTGCCACTGACGCTGCGCGGCTTGGTGGAGCCGGCTGTCTTGGCAGCGACGACCCCGCCATTGGCCGCATGGCGCGTGGCCGCCACCGACGAACTGGGCATCATGGCTTGGCTGCGACGCTACGAAGAAGCCTATGACACCGGGGTGCCGCTGCTCACCGCTCGTGACCCGCGGGTGGCGCTAAGCATTCCGCGCGGTGATGCGCGCCTCACTGAGGTGGTCGGGGTGCCATTGCCACATGCGGGCCTCCACATCGTCGAAGTTCCCAGCCCGCGCCTCGGCGAGCAGTTGAATGACCGTCGCGGCAAGATTTGGCATGTTCGTGCCGCGGCACTGGTCACCAATCTGGCAGTCCATTTCAAGCAGGGCGCCGACTCCTCGCTCGTCTGGGTGACGGCGCTCGATACCGCAAAGCCGGTGGGCGGTGCGGAGGTCACCATCCGCAACTGTCTCGGTGGCGTCATGTGGAAGGGTCGGACCGATGGCAGCGGCCTCGCGCGCGTCAAGGATCGGCTGCCGGAGGCCCCGGGCAATTGCAATGGTCTTTGGGGGTTATTCGTCTTTGCGCGTCTCGGTGGCGATATTGCGTTTGTGCGCAGTACCTGGGATGACGGCATCTCGCCCTGGGATTTCGGTCTGCCTTACGCCGACACCGAACCGGCTCGCGTCGCCACGCACGCGGTGCTAGACCGCAAGCTGGTGCGCGCTGGTGAGACCGTGCACCTGAAGCTGTTTCGTCGCCAGCCAACGCAGCAGGGATTCGCGCTGCCGCAGCAGCCCGCTACGTTTCTGCGCGTCCAGCATCTCGGCTCCGGCCGTGAATGGACGCAGCCCCTGGCCTTCACCGATGGCAACGCGGCCGCCGATTTCGCTGTGCCGGGTGATGCGCCGCTCGGTGATTACCGCCTCGAGGTGGGCTACAAGGTTGGCAAGTCGGAGGCGACTGAAGAAGCTGGATCGTTCGAGGTCAGCGAGTTCCGGCTGCCGGCGATGCGTGCCCGGCTGCAGTTGCCGTCCACACCGCTGATTGCGGTCAAGTCCGTGCAGGCCGACGCGATGGTCACCTATTTGGCCGGTGGTGGAGCGAGCGGTGCCCCGGTCACGGTGCGTTGGCGCGCCGAGCCTGCGTCCGTCAGCATGCCCGGCTACGAGGAGTTCAATTTCTCAGCTTCGGAGATTGCCGAAGGTGTGCGCAGTCTGTCCGCTGACTGTGAGGACTGTGGTGAGGACGGCAGCACCACGGAGGATGCCGAGGTGGCAGTGAGCACTCGCCCGCTGGCACTCGATGTGAACGGCTCGCTGCGCACCACGCTCGAATTGACGAGGGCAACGGAAAAGCCGCAGTGGCTGGTTGCCGAGATGGATTACCCGGATGCGAACGGCCAACGCCTGACGGTGTCTGCGCGCGAGCGCTTGTGGCCGGCGGACCGCGTCATCGGACTGCGGACGGCTCGCAGCCCGCGGCAAGGTGAGGCGTTCCCGGTCTCGGCGGTGGTGCTAGACCTGCAGGGACGGCCTGTTGCGGGTGCTGAAGTGACTATCACGGCTTATGCGCGCACGGTCTACAGTTGGCGCAAGCGGCTGTTCGGTGGCTTTTATGGCTACGAAAATCAGCAGGAGGTGAAGCGCGCCGGAATCGTCTGCACGGCACGTACCGATGTTGCCGGTCGGCTGCGGTGTACGTCCAAACTCGATATCCGCGACAGCGTCATCCTCGAGGCACGCACGAAGGACACGGCGGGCCGTACGGTGCGTGCCACCGAGATGCGCTGGTTGGCGGGAAGTGACGCTTGGTGGGGTGGTCACGACAGCGAACGCATGGATGTAGTGCCGGCCCAACGTCGCTATGCGCCGGGTACCCGTGCGCGGCTTGAGGCGCATCTACCGTTCCAGAGCAGCACTGCGCTCGTCACCGTGGAACGCGAGGGTGTCATTGATGCTTGGGTGATGCCGTTGTCTGCCGAACGTCCGGCCTTCGAGGTGCCGATGCGCGCCCATTACGGTCCGAACGCGTTCATCTCCGTGCTGGCAGTGCGCGGACGCGTGTCGGCCCCGGCGCCAACAGCCTTCGTCGATCTTGGCAAGCCCACCTTCCGGCTTGGCTACACGATGCTGGAGATTGGCACCGATGCCAACCGCCTGGCTGTCGACGTGAAGAGTGATGCAGCTATCTACCCGACGCGTGGCAAGGCGCGGGTGGTGGTAACTGCAAAGCGTGCCGATGGCACTCCCGCCGCCGGTGCGGAATTGGCAATGGTGGCCGTCGACGATGCTCTGCTGGAACTGGCTCCCAACGACACTTGGGATGTTGCTGCGGTTCTTACGGGTGAACGCGCGCTGCGCGTCCATACCGCCACGGCAGCTTTGCAAGTGCAGGGAAAGCGCCACTATGGCCGCAAGGCCATGGCGGCAGGTGGAGGTGGTGGGCGTCTACCGACACGTGAGTTGTTCGACACGCTGCTGCTATGGCGAGCAAAGGTTCCGTTGGATGCGGCGGGCCAAGCGCATCTCGAGGTGCCGCTGAACGATTCGCTTTCCTCGTTTACGGTCGCGGCCATCGCCCATCAGGGTATCGACCGCTTCGGTCTCGGCAAAACGCAGATCAAGACCCACCGGGATCTCATGCTCTTCTCCGGGGCGCCGGAGGCTGTGCGCGAGGGTGATCGCGTGGAATCTACCGCCACGCTACGCAACGCCGCGAACCGCACGCTGTTGGTGACACCGACGGCACGCGTGGTGGGCGTGGATGCCACGGGTAAGCGCACCGCCCTCGTGGTGCCATCGCTGGCCGCTGTGAAGCTGGTCGCCGGCGAGGCACGTGAGGTGGTGGTCGCGGTCGATGTACCGCGTGGCCTGCGTCGACTCGAGTGGGAGTGGTCCGCCAGTTCGCCCGGCGTGCCGGGCGATAGCGTGAAGACACAGGGTGCGGTGCTGCCGTGGCCGGCGGCGGCGAGCGTCCTGCAGGCGCAACTCGTGCGTGTCGACCGCTCTCTCGCGATTCCGGTGGCGGCGCCGAAGGACGCCCTTCCGGGGGTAGGTGGTATCCGGGTGCAGTTGTCGCCGAGTCTCGCCGGCGGCCTCGAGGGTGTGCGGGACTACCTTCGCGACTATCCGTTTGAGTGCCTTGAGCAGAAGACTTCGCGCGCCGTTGGCCTTGGCGATACCGCGCGTTGGGAGGCGGCGATGCGCCTCTTGCCGGTGCTGCTGGATGACAGCGGCCTTGCACGGTACTGGGCTTACCCCGCAGAAGGTAGTGTGGCATTGACGGCGCAGTTGCTGTCGATCAGCGCGGCCTCGCAGTTCGCCATTCCGGAGGGCCCGCGCACGCGCATGCTGGAGGCGCTGGTGGAAATCGCTGAAGGGCGCCGCGCGCTGCCGGGTACGCGCTACGCCGGCGACAATCTGCTGCTGCGCTTGCAGGTGGTGGAGGCTTTGGCGCGTCACGGTCGGGCAACGCCGGCGATGGTCGCGGACTTGCTGCGTAACCCTGAGGCTTGGCCGACCAGTGCACTGCTTGATGCCTTGTCGATCGTGCAACGTGTGGCTGCACCGGACGCCGCGCCTTGGCGCACGCGACTCGGTGCGATGCTTCGCAACCGCCTCATCTACAACGGTACTCGTGCTTCCTTCGGCGCGGCTAGCGAGAACATGGCTTGGTGGCTGATGGACTCGCCGGACGAAACCATGGCGCGCGCCTTGCTGCTGCTAGCGCAGGAGCCGGGCTGGGCGACCGACCTCCCGAAGCTTGCTATCGGATTGATCGGTCGTCAGCAGCGCGGTCACTGGGATACCACCGTGGCCAATGCCTGGGGTGCCGTGGCGGTACGCGACTTCGCCGCGCGCTTCGAGGCTGTGCCCGTGTCTGGCATGACTACGGCTACATTCGCGGGTCTCACGCGTACCGATTCCACGGCCCGCGCGCTGATCGAACTGCCTTGGCCGGACGGGGTAGCCAAAGCCGCTTACAGTAAAGGCACGGGGACGCTGGAGATCACTCACGTCGGCAACGGTGCCCCATGGGCCACAGTCCAATCCGTCGCTGCCATCCCCTTGGCCAAGCCGTTGGTGGCGGGTTATCGGGTTAGCCGTGAAGTGACGGTGGAGCAGGCGGCGAGGCCTGGCAAGCTGACGCGTGGCGATATCCTGCGTATTACCTTACGTATCGAGGCTGCACAGGACATGGCGTGGGTGGCCATCAGTGACCCGGTACCGACTGGTGGTTTGGTGTTGGGTGGCACGGCCCGTTCGGCCGCTCCGCTGGGCAGCACTTCGGCCGCAGACAACGCTCCCACTTGGGTGGAACGCGGCCAGGGCTGGTGGCGCGGCTACTTCAACTGGCTGCCGGCGGGCAAGCACACGCTGGAGTATCGCGTGCGTTTGAACAGCGCCGGGCGCTTCCAGTTGCCAGCCACGCGAGTGGAGGCCATGTATGCTCCTGACGTGTTCGGTGCCACGCCTAACCGGGCGCTGGAGGTGGGCGCGCCGTGAGCGCATCCCCGCGCCTGTACTGGCGGCGCTGGCTGGGTGGTGCTGCACTGCTCCTGTTGGGGGTGGTGGCCATCTCGCTGTGGCGCGTGCCGTCCTTCGCGAGCGTTCGTGCGGCCCACGTGCCTTCGGAAGCGTGGTTGCTGGACCGTCATGGCATCCCTCTCTCTGCCGTGCGTCTCGACCATCAGGTCCGTCGCTTGCCATGGGTGAGGCTTGACGCCGTTTCATCTGCGCTGGTCACTGCCGTAGTGGCCGCGGAAGACCAGCGGTTCGGCCAGCATCCAGGCGTGGACCCGCTCGCCGTTGGCGCCGCGCTGCGCGACGGTCTGTCCGGTCGCGGCTGGCGTGGAGCCAGCACGCTCACCATGCAACTCGCCACGCAGTTGCAGGGGCGCGCTGCCAAGGGGCGCGCACCGTTGCGTGCCAAGGTGCGGCAGGCTTGGTTAGCGCTGGGGCTCGGCTTGCGCTGGTCGCGCGAGGAGGTGCTCGAGGCCTATCTGAACACCGTTACCTGGCGTGGCGAAAGCGTCGGTCTTGCGGCGGCAACAGAGGTGTGGCTCGGCAAGGCACCGGCGCAGTTGCGCGAGGATGAGGCGGTTCTGCTGGCGGCTTTGTTGCGCTCGCCGAATGCCGCACCGGCTGCCATCGCGGCACGCGCCTGCCGCCTATCCCACGCCGTCGCAGCACGCTGTACCACGCTCACGGTACTGGCGGAGCAGAGCCTACGGACGCCGCACTACGGTGCCATCGAGCCGGGCCTCGCGCCGCACCTCGCCGTGCGCTTGCTGCGGCATCCGGGCGAGCGACTGGTCTCGACGCTCGACGCACGGACGCAGCGTGTTGCTGTGGACGTGCTGCGAGGGCAACTGCTGTCGCTTGCGAATCGGCGCGCCCGCGATGCGGCGATGATCGTCGCTGACCGACGCACCGGCGAGGTGCTGGCCTATGTGGGCAGCGCCGGTCCCGACTCGGGTGCGCCCGCTTTCGACGCTGCGCGCGGACGCCGCCCGGCCGGTTCAACGCTGAAGCCATTCCTCTATGCCGAGGCGCTGTCGCAGCGCCTGCTAACGCCGGCGTCGCTGCTCGATGACCGCCCATTACTAGTACAGACCAGCGCGGGCATGTATACGCCCCAGAACTACGATCGGCAGTTCCGCGGTCTTGTTTCGCTGCGCACGGCTCTGGCCAGCAGCCTGAACGTGCCGGCCGTGCGCACCTTGCAACTGCTGGGTCCGGCGCGGTTGCATGGGCGGTTGCGCGAACTCGGCTACGCCTCGCTGGCGGACGACCCCGAGGTTTACGGATTGTCGCTGGCGCTCGGCAGTGCCGAAGTGACGTTGGAAGAGCAAGTGGCTGCTTACCGCGTACTCGGCAACGCCGGTCGCGGTGGCCCGCTGCTGTATCGGCTCACAGCGGGAAGCGACCCACGAACCACCGATACAGCGAAGTTAGACCCCCGCGCGGCTTGGCTGGTCGGTTCCATTCTCAGCGACCGCACGGCGCGCGCCGCCACTTTCGGCTTCGAGGGTCCACTGGCCACCAAGCAGTGGACTGCTGTAAAGACCGGCACCAGCACGGACTTGCGCGACAACTGGTGCTTGGGCTGGTCCACAACGCATGTGGTGGGCGTATGGCTCGGTAACGCCGAGGGAGATGCCATGCGCGATGTCTCAGGCGTCTCCGGTGCGGCACCCGCGTGGGCCGCCATGATTGATGCACTCGGTTCCGCATCAACCCGGGCCACTGCAGGACCGCCACCACCATCCGATATCGTCGCGCGGGCTGTTCGGTTCGAGCGTGACGGTGAACCGCCGCGGATGGAATGGTTCATCAAGGGAACGGAAAGTACGAAGATCTCCGTGGCGTCGCCCGACTTGGAGCGTCCCGTCATCACCCTGCCGCTCGATGGCGAGGTGTTCGCCTTGGATCCGGAGATTCCGGCATCGCGACAGCAGGTGCAGTTGGCGTCCACTGCGATGCCCGGCGGGCCAGCACTCGAGTGGCGTGTCGATGGCAAGCGCCTCGCGGCCGTGGGGGAGCAAACGGTTCGCTGGCCACTAGCCGCCGGGGTACACGAGATAGCTTTGGTTCGCCCGATCGACGGCGAGGTGTTACATGCGGTGCATGTGACGGTACGTGGTCTCGCGACTACCCTGCGGGCGTCGGGTCCTGATGCCCCACGCTGAACACCGCGCGGCCACTGGCGAGGCGCAGTGGCTCTAAGCCGCCTAGTGTTCTGCGTCTAGCATCCGCGCGGGGTAGAGCATCAGTGGGGTGCAGATTGCAAATGCCACAACTGCCATGTTGATCAATGGCGCATAGTTGTTCTGGTCGAGGAACAGTGCACCCATCAATGGGCCAGAGGCGAGCCCCATTTTGGAGACGAAACCGCCTATGGCAGCGGTGCGGCCTGTAGTGTCGAACGCTGCGCACAGCCCCAGTAGATACGACACCACGAAGGCCCAGGTGATGCTAGTGACGCAGTTGGCGAGCAGGTAGACGTTACCCAAGCCGCTCCAGTGGAAGGCTACAGTTCCCACCAGTGTCAGCAACATGCCGGCAAACAACGGCCAGCAACGTCCCAGGGCGGTGCCGAACATGACCACCAGTAGCGAGCCGGAGATGCCGACCCACGTTGAAAGTCCCACTGCAGTACTGGCGTCATCGAGCCCGATACCCGCGTGCTTGGCCAAGTCGAGAATGAACGCGAAGAGCCCCATGTTGGCGGCCTGAAAGAGGAAGAGCGCGGCAAGCGTGGGGAGGAGGAGCCGCCAGCGGACCGGTCCCTTGGCGATTGGGCGCTGTAACCGACCCACTGGGTAGTCATGTAGGAACGGCACCATCAGTAGCGTCACGAAGCTGAATGCAGCCAGCGACCAGAATAGAATCTGGTGCCCAAACGCGGGTACCAGTTTGGGCAGCGTCATTGTCGCCAATCCGCCCAGCCCAAATTGCACGATAAGCAGCATGCCGAAGGTACGGTCTGGCGAGGCGGTCCGGGCAATCAAGGCAAAAGACAAGCCGACCAGTAATCCGCCAATGCAGCCGTGGATGAAGCGCACGGCGATGAGCAGCGGAGCGTGGGAGATGCTGGGTGAGAACAGGTCGATGACGATCAGGAGTGTCAGTGCGGCGAGTGCTACTGGCCGCCAAGCCACGCGCTTGACCATGAAAACGACGACCAACGCTCCAACTGCCGCACCATAAGTATTGGCGGACCCAACGAAGCCTGCTTCGCGTGCCGTGAGTCCCAAGCCTTCGACGAGACCGGAGACCAGCGCTGCCATGATATTGACGTAAAACAGCCCTGCGGTTGCCAGGAAGGCAAGCAGGAACGCTGCGACAAGTCCATCCGGTGCAGCTACTGGCCAGCGGCGAGTGGGATAAGCGGCGTTCATAGTGGGTTGGGTTTCGGACATGCCTCACCGTTCGCAGAGCGGCGACAGTTTGTCCGCTTCGCGCAGAGCGCGTGCCCAACGGAAATCGTTGTTGTCGCTGAAGTAGTAGTAAACCGCGCCGTTCGGTATGAGCACTACCGAAATACCGCCAAAGCCCGACATGAAAGGTATCCAAAGCGGCGCCTTGCAACCTAGCGAGGCTGCCGCGTTCCATGCCCAGACACCATTGTTGTAGCGGAAATCAGGGCTGGGGGCTGCCAAACCAGTATCGCTCTCGCTACGCTGTAACGCGGCGGACAACTCCGGCCCATTGGTCACGGGCTGGCCGTCCAATTCCCCGGTACCGTGGACCATGAATGCGGCCAGCTTGGCGATATCGTCGCGCAACAGCAGTAAACCCCAGCCGGCAAATGGCTGCGCTGTGGCGTCATAGGTGCGGCGGGTAGCCGCAACCACCGGCGACAAGCCTAGCGGCGTATAGAGACCGTTGACGAGCACGTCACGGAAGAAGTCTGCCGCTGTGCCCTGCCGACGGCGCCAGTAGGCCTGCATGGCGGTGCCCAGCAAGTAAGTATCCGTGGTGTGGTACACCCAGCGGATGCCCGGTGGCTCACGGCGCGGATATCGGGTGCAGGCGATCCTGACTTTGTCTGCGTGCGCGTCAACCCGGAAGAATGGCGAAGACACCGTTGCGTCCTCGTCCGCCTCGCGTACGGTGGACTGGTAGCGCCCGGTAGCCATGTCTGCCAGATGGTCGAAGGTGATGCCCTCCCAGCCGCCGGCAGCGCGGCATTCGGGTACATAGTCCGCGACCAGTGCCTGCTTGGCACCCGGCGAAAGCAGTTCGAGCCGCATTAGCCCGAGGCCGGCTACCACGGACTTGGCGACGGAATAAGAGGGCAGGACCAATTCGTCGCAGAGGGGATAGGAACTCTGCCGGGTAGCGCAGCCGCCCACATAGTGCACGCCCTTCCACACCACGCCGAAGGCCGTCATGTCGCTGGGCCGGACCTCAGCCGCCGAGCCGAATGCCAAGGGGTCGATGCCTGGAATGTCATCCGCTAGCGCGCTGATGGACTTGACCGGCAGCCGTAAGGCCAACTCGCGCCGATACGCTGCGGCCACGGTCGTCGCCTCTGCGGCAGTGCCTGGCGTGAACGTCGCTTTGGCGGTTCCCCAAGCATCGAACTTGAAGTAGGCGCAGGTTTCCTGCGCGATCCTGTAAGCCAGTTGCTGGACCTCACCGTTGGCATTGAAGCGGAAGGTCAGGACTCCGTTGTGCAGGCAGTTAGCGTTGCGCTCTGCCCAGGCAAACGGCACTTCCGCGCGGTTCCATCCACCCTCACCCGCCTCCGCCCAGGCTCTTCCCGGCTCGACAACCCACTCCCACCAACCATGGTCGGAGGGCACGGCACCGCGTCGCGTGGGCACCAGCCGGTCGTCGACCTGCGCAAATGTGAAATCGAATTGCGGCGGTACGCGGAAACTCGTGTCCTTGCCACGCGCCAGTTGCAAGGCGTCACGCAGCAGGGTGAATCCGGCGTCCGCGGGGCGGACATTGAATACCAGCCTACCGTTGAATGCCGCGGTCGCTGGTGCGCGACTTGCCAGCATTGGCGGCATCGGACGGGTGTCGGTGACGCTGATGTCGTCGAACCAGCAGGTACCATTGCGGGTACTGGCGCGCACCCGCACGACAACGCGCTGCACACCCGCTGCTAGCGTCACGCGTGCCGCGGCGCGGTGCAGCGTCAGGCCATCATCCGCGCCATCGCTGACGCGAAGCACCTCTACCCACGACTGGCCGTCGCCCGTGGCCTCCACGAGGCAGGCGTCGGGTGCACCAAGCGACTTCGCGGCTGCCACGCCGCTGACTTCTAACGTAGTGCCAGGCTGCGCAGCAACAGCAAGTAGCGCGCGGGCTTGCCGCGTGACGCGTAACGAATGGTTACCGGCGTAAGTGGATACGGCGACATCGCCATCACCAGTCGCGCCCCAGCCATCTGCATTGCCGTCCTGGAAATCCTCCGCGAGGAACACGGGGCCGGCGTTGGCGCCGCCGGTGATGCCGGCGGCCACCAGCGCAGCAAGCATTAGCGCAGGGTATCGTCCGTTCATGCCACGTTCACGCCGCCCGCCGACAGCACGCGTGCCAACGGGGCGAGGTCGGCCGCATGTCGGCGCCATTGGTTCAGTGACTCCCGGTAGATGGGTCTTCTTACCTGCGCTGCGCTGGCGGTCGCCGTAGGGCGTTTATCTTCGTGGAATGACAGGCATGCGTCCTCCCATGGTAGTTGACAGTAGTCGAGTAGCCTTTTGGTCTGCCCGGGTTGGTCGTTTATCACGGCCTCGTAGTCAACTTCCAGAAAGTCACCGGGCAGTACCTCACGCCAGTGGTTCATTAACTTGAGGTAGGCCAGTTGGTACCGCCCCAAGTCCTGCTGGTCGTACGAGAACGGATAGCCCATGCGGAACAAGGTCTTGAACATTGCATAGCCGCTGGCGAGCGGATGCCGTCGTACATGGATGACTTTCGCCCCAGGCAGTGCGGCCGCCATCAGGCCGAGATAGAGAAAATTGAGTGGGCTTTTGTCAATAACGTAGGTTCCAGGTACCCCATAGCCACGCAGCGCTTTACAGTAGGAACGCCCCAGCGCAGTCATGTCGGCCTGCGCTGCACGCTGTACCAGCCCTTGTCGCGCCGCCAAGAGATCGGCACTAGCAGTCGGCAGGGCGTTGGCGGCACGGGTCACGGCCAGTGGCAGTTCATTCACTTCGCCGACGCTACCGATTGCGCTGTGTCGGCCAAGGATTCGCTCGATAAGCGTTGTGCCGCTGCGCGGTAAACCGACAATGAACAGTGGGCCAGTCTCCGGAGAGCCACGCTGTACTGAACCAAGCCAGTCGGCAGTGAAAGTCTGAGCGATCTGTGCCATTACCGCTTCGTCCGCCTCGACACGGTAGGACAGACGCACTCGCCGCGCAGCTGCACCCGCCTGCAGATGCTTGAAAGCGTTGGCATCATCCCCGAGATCTTCCAGTTCCTTAGCTAGCGCGTAATGCAGGCCAATCACAGCACTAGGTGGCGCGGTGGCGAGATGCCGCCGCAGTTCGGGTAGGTGGTGGTGTGACGCCGTCTGCGTGCGGAGGGTCGAACGGTTATAGGCGGCATCACCGTCCGGCGATGCCGTGGCGATCAGGCTGTCAAACAGCAACTCGGCCTCTTCTGTTGCGCCAGTCGCCACGAGCGTGCTGGCCAGCGCGTATCGCGCGCCGGTATCGGTCGGGCGTAACTCCAAGGCCTTGCGCGCACAGCGTTCCGCATCGAGTTGCTGCCCGAGGTGCACGTGGAACTCCGTCAGTTGGCGCCAATGCGCGAAATCCACATGGGGTAAGGTCTCCAGCATGGCAATCGCGGCGCGCCCTGCCGCAATCTCGCCGACATGCAACAGCGCCTCAATGACCATGAAGCCTGCCACGGGATTGTCAGGCGCCAACTGCGCCGCCGCCTCTGCCGCGTCTTGCATGCCCGAAAAATCTGCCAGCTGTTGTCTGGCCCGCGCCAGTAGCAGCCAAGCCACCGCCGCGCCCGGATGACTACGGGTGAGTACTTCGGCCTTGGCTGCGGCAGCTGCCGCAAGACGCCTGCTTAGCAGGTCGTCAACCTCGCCCACCGCTGACGCTGGTAGGTCCGCGGGGGCGAGGGTTGACGAGCCGGCTCCGGCCTGCATGGTCTTCAGAACCGATACGTGAAGGTCAGCCCCAGGGTCCTCGGTAGCGAGATGAGATCTTTGGAGCCGTTGCCATAGTAACCCTGGGCCGGCGCAGTACCCATGTACTGCTCTTTATAGACGCCGGTGACGCCCTCTTCATTACCGAGGTTCTTCATCCAAAGCGCCAGGCTCCATTGGTCGGCGAGCAGAGTGACGGAAGCATCGAAGATGACGAAGCCATCGAGAGTCTGGTCAAAGACTGTGGAACGGCTCAGGGCATTCTCGGACTTGGATTGGTAGTAGCCACCTAGCCGTGTCACTACACCGAACTTGGATCCTAACTTCTGGGTGAAGTCCACCGAAGCATTGACGATTTGCTTCGGTGCGCCTGGCAGGGCCGCACCATCTACCTCAATTAGCGTGCCGAGTGGTGAACGGAAATCTGCCGCCAGCGTGGCATCCACGTAGGTATAGCCGAGCCCGAAGCCGACCTGTTCTGCCAGCTTACCCGACAGCGACAGCTCGAGGCCCTGCGTCTTGGCCTTCTCACCGTTGGAGGTGACATAGAAGCCCCAATTTGGCGTGGCCGTGGACAGCTGCGGATCCTTCCAGTCCAGCATGAACAGGCTGACATCGTAGCGCACGCCGGCCAGAGTGCCTTTCACGCCCAGTTCGAAGCTGTCGACCGTATCGGCCTTGTAGACCTGCCACAGTGTGCTCTCGGCGAAGAAGCCTGCCAGCGGCACGGCATTGGAGCCGCCGCGGCGGAAGCCTTGCGAGAAGGTGGCGTAGAGCAAGTCGTCGTCGCCGAGCGAATAGGCGGCGTTGGCCTTGAACAGCGTGTCGCTCTCGGAAGACTTGAATTGCGCATCGGTGGGCTGCGATAGCGCCGTATAGAGCGGAATATCGATGAGCGTCTGGTTGGTCGCGTCGTTGTCGAAGTAGCGCAGCCCGGCTGTGAAGGACAGGCGGTCCGTGGCATGCCAGGTCAGCTCGCCGTAGATCGCCTTCTCCTTGAAGTTGTCGTTGCGGCGGTAGATGAAGTCCTGGTCGCCGGAGACTGCGCCCGTTGCGAAGGGCAAAGCAGCGTCCCACCAGCGCTTGAAGCCGCGCAGAAAGCTGTCTTGCGTCGACCCGATCTTCTGATCCTGATAATACAGCCCCACCACCCAGTCGAAGTTTTGCCCCTCCTTGGAAACCAGTCGCAGCTCTTCCGTGAAACTCGAGTCCTCATAACTGCGTAGCGCAGAGGCCATCGGTCGCGGATAGTTGTAGTAAAAGCTGAGGAAACCGGCTTTCGCATAGAACCCGGTGTTTTCGCTGACGCTGTCGCCCTGATGCTCGTAGTAAGACGTACTAGACGTCAAAGTTGCAAAGCCTAGGTCAAGGTTGGCCTCGAGCGAGGCCAGGTTGACGTCACGCGATGACGGCTCCAGTTGAATCGAGCCGTTCTCGTACTTACCGTAGGCGTTGCCGAAGCCATCGAGGCCGCGCGTTGGCTGGCGACGGCCGCCCACCTTGTCCTCCTGGTAGAAATAGGAAAGCGTGGCGTCGAAGGCCTCCGACGGCTGCCATTTGGCGGCAACGCGTCCATACCAAATTTCTACCGTGTCGGCATTGTCCTTACGGGTATAGCTAGCAGCCGGGTTCAGCGTACCGTTCGGGGCGACGGGAACGCCGCTGGCGTCTAGCGCGTAGAGGTTCACATAGTCCGTGATGCCGGGATAGTCGGCACGCGAGAAGTTGAAGCGGAAGGCGAGCGTCTCGCCGAGCGGCAGGTTGAGCGTCAGATCGCCTGCGGCGCCAAGCGCGCTAGCACCGTCCACCTTGCTTCCCGCAAGCGTGACCTTGCCGCTTGTCTCGCGGAGCTGCGGCTCTGTAAGTACGTAACGTACCGTGCCGCCCAGCGCGCCCGAGCCATACAGGGTGCCTTGCGGTCCGCGCAGCACTTCCACCCGATCAATATCCTTGAGCAGAAAGTTGGCAAAAATCGGCGTATCGCCAACGTAGGTCGAGACGGCGGAAATGGCGTAATCGCCGAGCGCCGAACTGTCGACATTTAGGCCGCGGATGCGGATGCCGTTGACGACAGCCGCATTGCGTGCACCACGATCGACGATGCCGACGCCGGGGATGGACCGCATCAACTCCGGGGTATCGAGAACGTTGGCGTCATCGATTTGCGAGCCAGAGACGGCAGTGATGTTGTAGGGGACGTCGAGGATATTTTCGGCACGGCGTGAAGCGGTGACGATGACTTCGTCGGCCATAGCGGCTGCCGGAACGTCTGCCGCTTGGGCCGGCGCTGCGAGTGCGCCGGCGCAGAAAAGCACCTGCGCGACTGCTAGTCGCAGCGCGTTGCGTTGCATACAAGTGAGATGAGACATGGTGTGGCTCCTCTTCAGGACTTTAGATTGGTACGTGGGTTTATTCATGGGCGCGCCTGCTGCGTGGCATGGACAGCGGCCCGAGCGCGGCCAGTCCAGGCAGGTCTTGAGCGCCGGCATACGGCGGGAAGCTCATGGGGGTGTCGCGGAAGCTCTTTAGTGTCTGCCCCAAACCGTTCCAGCCGCGTTCGCGAACGCGCCGAACCAGATCGAGGTCGAGTTCGAGCGCGATGATTTCGCGCGCGGTACCTGCCTGGTGCAACAGCTCACCGCCGGGCCCAAAGGCGCATGACCGGCCGAAGCCGAGGCGCCCGGCGCAGTTCGCGTCGATGAAGTAGGTCTGGTTGATGGCAGCGCTGGCCCGCGCGATGGCAATCTCCACATCGCGATCGATGGTGTTGGTCAGGCTCGGGTGCAGGATGACCTCTGCACCTAGGCTGGCCAGTGTGCGCGTGGTCTCGGGGAACCACATGTCATAGCAGTTTGATATCCCGAATCGCGCCACGCCGGGAACATCGAAAACTGTGCAGATGTTGCCATTCAGTACCCCCCGTTCATAGGGCAGGAACGGATAAATCTTGCGGTGTCTAGCAACGACCTCGCCGGCTGGGTTTATCACCGGTGTGGTGTTGTAGACACCCTCGATCGTGCGCTCGTAGAGCGAGCCGGCCACCAGCCAGAGGCCAGTCGAGCGAGCGATGTCCTGAAAGCGCTGCTCGGCAGGACCCGGCAGCGGCTGCGCTTTGTCAATCAGCGGGCCGAAGGCCGCCAGCTCTGGGATGAGCACCATGTCCAGCCACGGTAACCGCGTCTTGGCCAACCGAACCTCGGACTCGATCTGGTCTAGGTTATCGCCCGTCGCGAGCTCGAGCTGCAACGTTCCTATCCCGAATATGGTCACTCGGCTCTCCCGCATGCTGGTGATGGCGGGACTATGGCAGTGGCGGACCGGCACCCATAGGGCCAGTTCAATGCTATTGATTGGGCCAGTTTTGCCGACGGTATCGGCAACTGGACCGAAGCGTGCGGTTCAGTCCTGCCGGCTGATGACGGCCGAATCCACCAGCACGCCATCGGTGTTGAACCACTTCACGCGATCGGCCTCGATGACTGTGTGGTACCCGGCAGGCTCACCGTAGGCCCAACGATCCCATTGCCGATACCAGCGGTCGCCTTCTGTCCACCATCGACCTGCGTCGCAGTCTTCGTTGGCGTAGCCGGCGCGACCCGCCATCCGGCCGTCGGGAAGCAGTTCGATCGTGCACGGGTCGCCGTAGACAGTCTTGTAGAGCAAAGTCAGGCCGCGCAGTGCCGCGCGAAGTCGTTCGCCGCTCAGCACGCCACGTTTGTTCATGGGGAGCTTCTCCAGCCCACCTTCCGCGGTATCACGTATCGCACCCGCCAGCGCGGCTATCCCTGCGCGTATGCGAGTGGCCGGCAGGCTGGTGAAGCCCAACCGGAAGGCGTTTCGCGGGCCATCGCCAGCGGCGTAGCACTGCTGAATGGGATCGATGAGGACGCCACGCCGCTCGGCAACTCTCGTCAGTGTGGCGACATCCAAATCGTCTGGGCCTTGAATCCAGAACGCCGTCCCGCCTGGGGCTGGACGGATCTGGACCCAAGCATGCAGATAATGGTTTAGTGCATCGCGCAGCGCGAGCTGGCGCTCGCTGAAGACCTTCGCCAATTTTGTTTGTAGCGTGTCATGGTGGCCGAGAGAGAGAAAATAAGCGGCCGCCCGCTGAATATTCCGCGGCGGATGGTGCAGGGCAATTCGGCGGAGTTTGCGGAGCTCGCGGATTACCGCGGGTGGCGCGACGATGAGTCCCAGTTGGAGGCCAGGCTCGAGCACCCGCGATAGCGTGGTGATGTGGATGACGCGCCCGGTGCGGTCGATGCTCCACAACGCTGCGGGTAGGGTTGTTGGATGCAGAGCATCGGTGGTGGTGGCATCCTCGACCACCACGAAGTCCGCCGCTGCTGCCTGCTTCAGCAGGGCGCGCCGCCGCTCCAATGACAAGACAGCGCCGGTGGGATTCTGGCAGTCCGGGCTGGTAATCGCGAGCTCACAGGCATCCAGCGCAGGGTTGACAATCAGCCCTCCGCTATCTACTGGTTGGGGCACCGTCTGGCCGCCGCGCCATGAGACTAGGCGGCGCCACTCGTAACTTCCCGGATCCTCGATGGCCACACGGGTACCACGGTCGACGAGCAACTGCGTGACGAGGTCTAGCGCCTGTTGCGCTCCTATCGTCAACAGTAACTCCTCTGGTCGCGCGACTATGCCGCGCCCAGGCAGGACCCGCAGGCGCAGCTCTTCCATCAGCAAGGAGTCGTCGGTGTTTCCGCTGTCGGTCGACCACTGCTGTATTTGGTTAGTGCCGAGCGCCAGACGGCTAGCCTCCCGCCAATCGGCAGCCGGGAATAAGGATTCATCGAAGCGGCCGTCGAGTAACGGGAAGGGATACTGCCGCCAGTGTGGTGTGGCGCGCCCGGCTTCATCTTCGCGCACAAGGCGTTTCAGGCGTGGCGCCCAGTCGAAATCGCCAGTGTGCTCCTCATGCTCGTGCAGACGGTCTAGGCCTACCCGGGTCGAGTTCGCGTCGAAGCTGACGTAAAGGCCGCTACGCTCGCGGCTTTCCACCCGGCCATCGGCGATCAATTGTTGGTAGGCGAGGAAGACCGTATTGCGCGCGACGCCTAGCTGAACGGCGAGTTGTCTGGAGGACGGTAGGCGGGCACCAGGGGGGAGCGTGCCCACCAGCATGGCATCGAGCAGCTGCTGTCGAATCTGCTGCTGCAGCGACAGCGCGCTGTCGTCGTCCAATGAGAAGAGCGGGACGGTCATGCTGCGAGGGTACTGCAGCGGCGATACTTACGGTATGGGGTGCAACCAAGCTCGCCCTCACCAAAAAACCTGCTCTTACACCACCGTCGGGTCCTGATGCCCCACGCTGAACACCGCGCGGCCACTGGCTACCAGCTTATTCGCGGAGTCATGTACTTCGCTATCCAGCACGGCGAGCGTGCGGCCCAGGCGCAGTAGTTTGCCGCGCGAGCGCAGTTCACCGGGCGTAACACCGCGATGGAAGTCCACGCGCATGTCGACCGTAGGCGCGCCGCGGCCGGTGAAGGCCACCAGCGTCAAGCCGCAGGTGGCGTCGATGAGCGTGGCGATAACACCGCCGTGCATGTGGTCGCGGCTGCGGGAGCCGCCCAGCATGTCCTGCCAAGGCAGCACCAGACAAGCACCGTCCGCCTCGATGGCGGTCACCGCAATGCCCAGAGCGGTATTGAAAGGGATACGGCTGCAGTAGTCCTGCAGCTGGGCCAAAGTCATGGCCGGCGTCAGCGCGGGCCGGTGCGCTTCGCTCAACGGCTTTCCACCTTGAACCACGGCGGAATGCCTCCCGGCCAGTCGTCGCCCCACTGCTGGCGGCCACCGTCTACCACCAGCAGTTCGCCGGTGACGAACTTGCCCGTATTCTGCGCGCCCAAGTAAACCGCGCCCTGCGCAATGTCGATGACATCGCCTAGGTGGCGCATGGGGTTCGAGTCGCTGAAGGCTTCGGCTGCGGCGCGCGGATAGACGTTCAGCCCTTCCGTGGCGATGGAGCCTGGCGCCAGGCAGTTCGCACGAATGCCCAACTGTGCCCATTCGGTGGACACGCTCTTGGTGAGAGCGATAACGCCCGCGCGGGCGGCACTGGTGTGCGCCACTTGCGGGTTGCCGCGGCTAACCACGGCGACGATGTTCACAATACTGCCGCGATGCGGCACGGGCGGCGTGGTCGCCATGGGCGCTGCGGCGGCCCAGCGGCGTGCGGCGGCCTGCATCATGTACCAGGTGCCGTTCAGGTTCGTGTCGATGACGGCGTTCCAGCCCTTCACCGAATAATCGAGTGCGTCCTGCGGGAACTGCCCGCCGGCGCTGTTCACGAGGCAATCCAGCCGACCATACTGCTGCAGCACGGCGTCGAACATCGTCTCCACCTGCTGGGGGTCACGGATGTTCATGGAGTGCGTGCCCACGGCGCGGCCGCAGGTGTGTTCCACCGCGGCTGCTACCTTCTGCAACTTCTCGAGGCTGCGGCCACAGATAACCACCTGCGCGCCCAGACGCGTGAGCACGAAGGCCATGGCGCGGCCCATGCCGCTGCCGCCGCCGGACACCAGCCACACTTGGTTCGCCAGCAGGTCGGCGCGATAGGCAAGGGGGGCCGAGGCGAGTTCTTCGTCGCTCATGCCCCAGTCCTTGGGTGGCTCCAGTACGGCGCGGGCGGCAGGTGCCGCCGGGTTGGCCGGTTTCAAACTCGTAACGCTCATGCATCCCCCGTGGGTGGCCCAGTGGTCGAAGACCACCGGGCGAAGGCGAATTAGGCTTGAAGCCCTGCAAAAAAACAAGCCTGACTGTTTTTTACCGTCACGCGCGTGTTAGTTTCCAACTCCGGTCGGCGGGCCTACGCTCCCGCTACAAGCCAGCAGTTTGAGGGGGAAGCACCATGGCGAAGAGAAAGGCAGCGAAAAAGTCGGCCAAACGTCCGGCAATCCAGTCAGCGGCCAAGCCCGCTCGC